>NZ_JBSSHR010000007.1:0-285685 GCF_059089345.1 Micromonospora sp. BS32 | reverse complement strand
GGGGTGGCCGGGGTGGGGCGGGTGGTCAGGTTGGCGGCGACGAGGGCGGCGATGGTCAGCGCCGCGCCGGCCAGTTCCACCGCGCCGGGCCGGTAGCCACGGACGGTCTGCACCGCGAAGGTGGTCACCGGGACGAGGTTCATGAACAGCGCCGCGTTGGCCGGCCCGAGGCGCTGCACACCGGTGTTCCAGGCCAGCACCGCGATCACCGCGGCGACCAGGACGGCGTACGTCACCTGCGGGGCGACCGCGACGAGGTCGGCGCCGGCCGGGAGGTGCTGCCAGCCGGCGAGGTCGGCGGCGAGGCTGGCGACCAGGATCGCGGTGGTACCGGCCACCGAGGTCAGGGTGGTGTAGCGCAACGGCGACCAGGCGCCGAACCGGCTCGCGCCGTGGGTGTAGATCCCCCAGCCGAGCACCGCGCCGACCATCATCAGCCCGCCGACCCCGAACTGGCCGAGCCCGTCCAGCCGGCCCCGGGTGATGACCAGGCCGACGCCGACCAGCGCGACCAGCGAGAGGGCGAGCAGCGCCGGCCGGGGGCGCACCCCGTCGCGGGCCCACCGGACGAGCTGGGTGACCAGCGGGGCGGTGGCGACGAAGAGGGCGATCTGCTGCGGGGCGGCGTGCCCGAGGGCGAGGTTGGTCAGCAGGTTGAAGCCGGCGAAGCCGACAACGCCGAGGACCACCACCTCGACGGCCCGGCCAGCGGGCCGCAGCGCGCCGCCGCCCTCGCGGACCAGCAGCAGCCCGAGCAGGACGACGGTGGCGAGCAGGTAGCGCACCGCGGTCAGGTTGAGCGCGTCGACCCGGGTCAGCGCGCTGGCCAGCACGGGGAACATGAGGCCCCAGCTGAGCACCGCGACAAGCGGGAAGGCGATGTGACGAGAGCGCATCGACAGCTCCTATGTTCGAGCGTTTTCGAACCAACGGCACCGACTCTAGGAGGATGTTCGACGTAAGTCGAACAACGGTTACACTGGTCACATGGAGCTGCACGAACCCGAGCTGCGGGACGTACCGGTGACCGCGGTGCTGGCGGCACTGGCCGACGACGTCCGGCTGCGGATCGTGCGTGCCCTCGCCGACGGCGCCGGGGAGCGCGCCTGCGGCACCTTCGAGCTGGACGTCTCCAAGGCCACCCGCAGCCACCACCTCAAGGTGCTGCGCGAGGCCGGGCTGACCCGGACCCGGGTCGCCGGCACCACCCGGTACGTGCGGCTGCGCCGCGACGAGCTGGACCGGCTCTACCCCGGGCTGCTCGACGCCGTGCTGGCGGCGCCGGTCGGCCACTGACGGCATGCCGAACCGGCGGTCCGGGGCGTCCGACGAGGCGATGACCCGCGGTGGCGGAGGCTCAGTACGGTGCGGGCAACCCGCCGTCGAGAGAGAACCCTCCACCCATGCGCCGGACCCCGCCGGGCTTCGCGACCCTCGCCCTGGTCTGCCTGCTCACCGCCTGCGGAGGTGACTCCGGTGGTACGGCTACCGCGGCCACCACGGTCACGCCGGCCGCCGCGACCCCGGAGGCCGCGTCCCCGACGGTGAGCGCGCCCGACCCGACGCCCACGACCGCCGCACCGGTCACCACCGTCCCGACGACGAAGGCACCGCTGAAGCCCCCGGCACCGAAGCCGAGCGCGCCCGTTGCCCCGGCGCTCACCTGCAAGCAGCTCCTCGGCGCGCACCTGGGCAGCGCCACGGCGCCGTTCAACGGCTATCCCGACTACATCCCGCTGACCGAGGGGATCTGGAACGGCGAGGACAGGGCGACCGTCGAGTTGCAGAAGCCCTGCGGCACCGGCGACCTGGACGGTGACGGGGCGGCCGACGCGGTCGGGACGGTGCTGCTGCGTACCGGCGGGATCGGGCAGTTCTGGTCGGTCGTCGCGTGGCGCAACTCCGGCGGCAAACCGGCCTACCGGGCGCTGGTCGACCTCGGCGACCGGAACCCCGTCCTGTCGGTCGCGGTGGCCGGGAAGAAGGCGACCGTGGTCTGGCTCACCCGCAGCAGCGGCACGAGCATGGCCGAGCTCAACATCAAGCGGACGTCGGTCTACCAGCTCTCCGGCGGCACCTTGACCGAGGTGACCCACGCCGACGCCCCGTACACGCCCTGACCGGGGCACGCCGCCGGAGCCGCCTCGTCGAGGCTCCGGCGGCGTGCGGCACCTTCGGTCAGGCCGGCACGGAACTGGGCTCGGCCACCGTAGACGCCGGTGCGGCGGCCCGCCTCCCGAGCAGCGCGTCGAGCGCCCAGGGGCCCGGCCCGGAGACGGCGATCAGGAGGAACGACCAGCAGAAGAGCGCCGCCAGCTCGCCCCCGTTCCGCAGCGGCAGCAGGCCCTCCGGCTGGTGCACCACGAAGTAGGCGTACGCCATCGAGCCGGACGCGAGCAGCGCCGCCGGTCGGGTGAGCAGCCCGGCCAGCACGAGCGCTCCGCAGACGAGCTGGATCAGGGCGGCCCACCAGCCGGGCCAGACACCCACGGGTACGGCCTTCCCGGTCATCGGGTTGCCGCCGAACACGCCGAAGACCGATGACAGCCCGTGACAGAGGAAGAGCAGGCCGAGCACCACGCGGTACAGGGAGAGGATCGGCCCGCCGAGCCGGTCGAGATTCATGTGACACCTCCATGGAAGGGGATGTATGCCCCTCAGAATCGTCCACGGATATATCTAAATACATGAGTTCTTTGTTAACGGGACGGTCCCGCCGGCCAGCGGGCCGGCCGGCTAGCAGCTCAGCCGGCTACGAGGTGACGTCCTTGCGGGTGAAGCGCCAGAACGCCAGCCCCCAGAAGAGCGTCGCGTAGCTGACCGCCGAGATCGCGCCCCGGACCACGTCGTCGGTCTGCACCGGCGTGGAGAGCAACCCGAGCCAGGCGGTGCTGTAGTGGGTGGGCAGGAAGGCGCGCAGCCCGCCGAGCGCGGTGATCTGGTCGAGGATGCTGGAGAGGATCCAGAGCAGCACCGCGCCGCCGACCGCGCCGAGCGCGGCGTCCGTACTCACCGACAGCAGGAAGGCCAGGCCGGCCACCACCAGGAGAACGACCGCCAGGTAGCCGAGCACCGCCAGCAGCCGCAGCAGTCCCTCCCCCGGTGCCAACTCGGCCGCCACCTGGCTGCGCAGCGGCGTCCAGCCGTACCGGAGGGTGCCGGCGAGCAGGGCGGTGCCGGCGAGCAGCAGCAGCGCCAGCGCCGAGTACGCGAGCGCGACCACCAGCTTCACGGTGAGCAGCCGGGCCCGGGGTACCGGGACCGCCAGCAGGTAGCGCAGGCTGCCCCAGCTCGCCTCGCTGGCCACCGTGTCCCCGCAGAAGAGCGCCACCACCACGACCAGCAGGAACGACGCCGACACGAAGATCGAGAAGAGGGTGAAGTTGAGCCCGCCCGAGGTGGCCAGGTCGACCAGGCTGGCGAACTCGTTGCGCCCGTTGTCGTCGTCGCCGCCCGAGTCGAACTGGAACGCGATCAGGATGATCAGCGGCAGCAGCACCATGAAGCCGAGCGCGAGCTGGGTCCGCCGCCGGGACGCCTGCCGGCGGAACTCCGCCGCGAACGGCAGCGTCGCCGACGGCCGGTAACCCGCCGCCGCCCCGGGACCGGCCGGCCCCGGGCCCGCCACGTCGATGGATGAACCCGCCATCACCGGTCCCCGCTTCCCCGAGAGTTGTCGCCCACCAGGGCGAGGAACGCGTCCTCCAGGCGGCGCCGGGGCACCACCCGGTCCACCCCGATCCCGGCCCGGACCAGCTCCGCCACCACCTCGCTGCGGGCGGTGCCGTTGGTGTCCACCACCAGCTGCCCGTCGGTGTCCGGCAGCACCCGCACGCCGGCCAGCCGGTCGAGCACGGCCCGCGCGGCGTCCGGGTCGGTCACCTCGAACAGCACGCTCGGCGACTCGCCGACGATCTCCCCGACCAGGCCGGACGCCACGATCCGGCCCTTGTTGACCACCACGGCGTGGGTGCAGGTCTGCTCCACCTCGGCGAGCAGGTGACTGGAGACCAGCACCGCCCGGCCGTCGGTGGCGTACCGCTGGAGCACCCGGCGCATCTCGGCGATCTGGGGCGGGTCGAGCCCGTCCGTCGGCTCGTCGAGCACCAGCAGCTCCGGCAGGCCGAGCATCGCCTGCGCGATGGCCAGCCGCTGCTTCATGCCGTGGCTGTAGTTCTTGATCCGCCGGTGCACCGAGGCGCCCAGGCCGGCGATCTCCAGCGCCTCGTCGAAGTGCGCGTCCTCCCACGGCCGGCCGGTCGCCCGCCAGTACGCCTTCAGGTTCTCCAGGCCGGACAGGTGCGGCAGGAAGCCCGGCCCCTCCACCAGCGCGCCGATCCGGGAGAGCACCGGCGAGCCGGGCACCAGCCGGTGGCCGAAGACGTAGATCTCGCCGGCGGTGGGCTGGGTCAGCCCCATCAACACCCGCAGGGTGGTGGTCTTGCCGGCGCCGTTCGGGCCGAGCAGGCCGACCACCTGGCCCGGGTGCACCTCGAAGTCCACGTTGGACACGGCGACGAAGCCGTCCGCGTACTCCTTGCGGAGCTGGCGGACGGCGAGCGGGATGCCCGCGTACTCCGGATGCACGGAGCTGTCCTGGCGACGGTGCCGGCGGCGGGCGACCAGGACGACCAGGGCGAGCCCCACCGCGATGGCGGCGAGCAGCCCGACCAGCACCCAGCGCCAGACGGCGGCGGTGGTCGGGATCGGCTCGGCGCCGACCGTCGGCAGGCCGACCGGGCCGTCGCCCGCGGCCACCGTGTAGACCGTCGGCTCGACGGGTGTGGTGTACGCCTGGTCGGAGGTGGCCACCACCACCCGCACCCGGTGCCCCGCCTCGAACCGGCGGACGATCGCCGGCAGGGTCACGGTGACCGGCCGCGCCGCGTCGACCGCCCTCGGCAGCCCGGTGAGCCGGACCGGGGCGACCAGACCGTCGGGGAGCGTCGCGGCGCCGTTCGGGTCCACGTCGTAGAGCTTGACGAAGAGCACCGCCTCGCCGGTCGGCGACGCCGCCCGCAGCGAGAAGGTAGGCGCGCCGACCACGTCCACCGCGTCGGGCAGCGGCGCGGACTCGAACCGGGCGTGCTGGCCGGGGATGTCGCCGGCCACCCCGTCGAGCAGCGAGCCGAGTGCCCCGGCGAACGGCACCGACGAGATCGCCGCCGGGTTGCCGTTGGGCGGGTTCGCCACCGGCTGCGCCGGCCCGGTCACCGCGACCTCGCGCCGCTGGTCCCCGGCCACGCCGGGGTAGTCGCTGGTGGAGTAGCCGGTCGCCACCAGGCCCCGGTTCAGGGCGTCGAAGCCGGCGATCCGGGAGAAGGTGAAGTCGTCACCGGGGGCCTCGCCGCCGCCCCTGACGTAGTGGTCGAGCCACTGCGCGGTCAGGAACTTCACCCGGTCGGAGTCGCTGGCCGGCCCCGACCCGCCGTCGTGGCCGCCGGTGAACCAGGCGACCCGCACGGGGGTGCCGGCGGCGGCGATGCCGCGCGCGTTGGCGTCCGCCTCGGTGAGCGGAAAGAGGCTGTCCGCCTCGCCCTGCACCAGCAGGGTCGGCGCCTTGATCCGGTCGAGCACGCCGGCCGGGGACGAGCGGCGGAGCAGGTCCACCGCCGCCTGGTCGGCCCGGCCCGTGGTGGCGATCCGCAGGTACGCGGCGCAGACGTCCGCGGCGAACCGGCCGCAGGACGGGTCGGCGGCGCCGGCCGGGGCGCGCCCGGGAGCGGTGCCGGGGCCCGCGCCGGGCTGCGGGCTGGGCGCGCCGGCCGAGGCCGGGGCCCCCTCGGGCGCGGCGGCGGTCGCGCCGGAGAGCCCGGTCGGGCCGGAGCCGGCGTTGCCGCCACCGCCGAAGAAGATGCCGGCCCAACCCTTCTTGAACACGCCCTCGGTGGCCGGCTTCCCGGTGCTCTCCGGCAGGAAGGCGCGGGAGAGGTCGTTCCAGGTGATCATCGGGACGATCGCGTCGACCCGCCGGTCCTGGGCGGCGAGCAGCAGGGCCAGGCCGCCGCCGTACGAACCGCCGACCACGCCGACCCGGGGATCACCGGCGGCGTCGGTACGGATCTCCGGGCGGGCGGCGAGCAGGTCCAGCAGCCGTTGCGCGTCCCGGATCTCGTAGTCCGGGTTGTCCAGGTGGATCTCGCCGCCGCTGCGGCCGAACCCGCGGGCGGTCCAGGTGAGCACGGCGTACCCGCGCTCCACCAGGTCCTCGGCGTCGGAGCGGACCGAGTCCTTGGTGCCGCCGAAGCCGTGCGCCAGCAGCACCGCGGGCACCTTCCGGTCGGCCGAAGCGTCCGCGGGCAGCCAGAGCGTGGTGTCCAGCGACACCGGCTGGTCACCCGCCGGCCCGGAGCGGACGGTGACCAGGGCCGACTCGGTCCGGTGCCCCGGCCCGTCCGGCCACGCCGCCCAGACCGCGACGGCGGCGAGCAGCACGACGACCACCGACGCGGCCACCACGCGACGCCGGTTGGCCAGGACGCGCCGTACCGGGGCGGCCGACAGCGGTGATCTCATGCGGCTCACGGTACGGCGCGGATCCTGAGCGTTGGCTGAGATCCTCCGTACGTCCGTTCGGTTGGCCCGATCGGCGCGCCGGGTCGGTCGACCGCGTCACGTCCAGACCAATCCCGGCGGGATGACTTCGGATCACGTGAATTCCGACCCTTGGCGAAAATCACCTCTGATCCGATCATCACGCACGAGTGAGGGGACACTACGTGTCGACAAGGTCAACGACACGTAACATCGCTCCCAGTGACGCATAAATGACTGACTAATCGCGACCTTCCCTCCACACCGGTCGGTTAGTTTTCCGGTCCGGTGCACGGGACTCCATCGGCGACCCCCGACACCCGACGAGATCCCCCGCCGTCGCCGGAGGAGACAGACATGACAGTCCCCGCGCAGCGGGTCCGTCGGCGGCCCTCCGCACCGGGCCGCGTACTGCCGCTGCTGCTCGTCGCGGCGCTGCTCGCGCCGGTGGCGTTCCTCTTCGCGCAGACCCACCGGCTCACCGGGGAGGACCGGGACCTGGCGGCCCGCGAACGGCTCGGCGTCGAGTACCTGCGCGCCCTCGGCCCGGTGACGGAGGCGCTGGTGGACGCCCAGTCCGCCGCCGTGGCCGGCCGTCCCGGCTCGCGCGAGGGGCTGGACCGGGCGGTCCAGGCCGCCGCCGCGGTGGACGCCCGGATCGGCGGCGAGCTACGCAGCCACGAGCGGTGGGCCGGGCTGCGCGCCAAGCTGGAGGCGCTGCCCGACCGTGCCCTCACCGACCCGGAGGCCGCGTTCGCCGGGTACGGGGAGGTCACCGACCTGCTGCTGGCCCTGCACCGCAAGGTACGGGAGAGCTCCGGGCTGATCCGCGACCCCGCCTCCGACTCCTCCTTCCTCCAGGACGGCATCGGCGGGGACCTGCCCACCGCGATGGTGACCGCCGGAAGGCTCGCCGACCTCACCTCCCTCGCCACCCGCCGGCCCGCCACCGAGCGGGCCGCCACCCAGGGTCAGCTCGCCGAGCTGCGGGTGTCCGCGCTCGGCTCGGCCACCGACCTCGTCGCCGACCTGCGGTCCGCCGTCGACAGCACGGAGAGCACCGACCTGGGCCCCAGCGTGCTCACCCCGCTGGACACCTACCAGCGCTCCGTCGAGGCGCTGGCCGCGCTCTCCGCGCCGACCGGGCGCACCGGGCAGACCGAGCCCGGGCAGGTCGCCGCCGCCCGGCTGAACGCCCAGGCCGCCGCCAAGCAGCTCCAGCCGGTCATCCTCAACGAACTCGACGTGCTGCTCAAGGAGCGGATCGACTCGTACGACCGGGACCGCTGGTGGGCGATCGGCGCCGCCGCCGCCGCGGTGCTGCTGGTGCTGGTCCTGGCCGGGGTGCTGATCGCCGCCTTCCGGCGGGCGTACCGGCGGGCCGCCGAGGAGCGGCGCGCCCGGCGGGAGAACTCCGGCGCGCTGCCCCAGCCGAGCGCCTGGCAGCCGCCGGCCGGACGCACCATCGGAGCCGAGGACCGGCGGCTGCTCCAGCCCGTCGCCACCGGCCAGGACGGAACCGAACGCTGGGGGCCGTTCGATGCTGCTCGGTAGGCTCCGGATCCGGGGCAAGCTGGCCCTGCTGGTGATCATTCCGCTGCTCAGCATGGTGGGGCTGGCCGTGCCGGTGGTGCTCGACCGGATCGCCGCCGCCCGCGAGGCCGGTGAGATCGCCGACACCGTCCGGCTCGCCAGCCGGATCGGCACCCTGGTCCAGGACCTCCAGCAGGAACGCATCCTCTCGGTCGGCCTGCTCCTCGGCCGGGTGCAGCGCAGCGAGCTGATCCAGCGGTCGGCGACCGTGGACGACCGGGTCGCCGACCTTCGCGCCGAACTGGGCGAGGAGCTGCCGGCCCAGGTCTCCGCCGCGCTCGACGGGGTACGCAAGCTCGACGAGCTGCGCGGGCTGGTGCTGGCCGGCGCGGCCACCCCCACCCAGATCATGGAGGTCTACGGCCCGGTCGACAGCGCGCTGATCGAGTCGCTGCGGCTGAACTTCCAGGTCGACACCAACACCTCCGCCGGGCGGCAGGTGCTGGCCCTGGACGGGCTGCTCCGGGCCGACGAGGGGCTGGGCGCCTGCGCCACCCTGATCGTCCTGGTCAAGGCGACGAAGGACCCGAAGGTCTCGGCCGCCTACATCGCCTGCATGTCCGCGCTCCAGGTGGACAACCTGCGGTTCCGCAGCCTGATCACCGCCGAGCAGTACCAGCTCGCCATGCTGGACGACGCCGCGGTCGGCGCCCGGACCAGCCCGACCTTCCTCGTCGACAGCGTGAAGGACCCCGTCGCGGCGATCGAGAACGTGTCGCTCGACGCGCTCTTCCCGTCCGTCCGCTCGATGATCACGCTCGGCCAGTTCGTGGAGAAGAAGATCGTCGCGGACGTGACCGCCGAGACGAAGGACGACCAGCGGGACGCGCTGACCGCCGCCTGGCTGGTCGGCGGCGCCGCCACGCTGATCCTGCTCACGGTGGTGCTGCTCAGCTTCGCGGTGGCCCGTACGGTGGCCCGGCCGCTGACCCGGCTCACCCGCTCCGCCGACCGGGTCGCCCGGGTCGCCGAGGCGGAACTGGTCCGGGTCGCCGACGACGAGACCGAGGCCGGCCCACCGGTCCGCCTCGACCCGGTCGACGTCCGGGCCCGCGACGAGATCGGCGACCTGGCCCGCGCCTTCGATCGGGTGCAGAGCACCGCCGCCAAGCTGGTCGAGCGGCAGGTAGCCGGCCGGCGCAACGTCGCGCAGATGTTCGGCCACGTCGGCCGCCGTACCCAGAACCTGGTCGGCCGGCAGATCGCGCTGATCGACCAGCTGGAACGGCAGGAGGCCGACCCGGGCCGGCTGGAACACCTGTACCGGCTCGACCACATCTCCAGCCGGCTGCGCCGCAACGCGGGCAGCCTGGTCGTCCTCTCCGGTTCGGCCGGCACCGACGGGCACGTCGCCCCGGTGCCGCTGGCCGACGTGGTCCGGCTGGCGCTCGGTGAGATCGAGGACTACACCCGGGTGGACGTGCAGGTCGCCCCCGGCGTCTCGGCGGCGCCCTCCACCGTCGGCGACCTGGTGCTCGCGCTGGCCGAGCTGATGGAGAACGCCACCGTGTTCTCCCCGCCGCACACCCGGGTGGTGGTGGCCGGCGAACTGACCGCCACCGGCGCCCGGCTGTCGGTGGTCGACCGGGGCATCGGGATGACCGAGGAACGGCTGGCCGCGGAGAACGCCCGACTGACCCGCCGGGAACGGCTCGACCTGGCTCCGACGGAGGTGCTCGGGCTCTTCGTGGTCGGCCGGCTGGCCCGCCGGCACGGCTGGAGCGTGGACCTCGCGCCGACGGCCGGGGGCGGGTTGACCGCCCGGCTGGAGGTGCCGCACGCGCTGCTGGTGGTGCGCCCGGCCGACCGGGCCGGCGCGACGGTGGCCCGGGCGACCGTACCGGCCCGGGACCGCCGGTCGGCGGGGGCGCTCGACGCGGTCCGAGCCGGCCGGGCCCTGACCGCGGCGCCGGCCGCACCGCCCGGCGGGGCGCACCGGGACGACGCGGCCCTCGGCTTCGACCCGGCGCTGCTGGACCGGGCCACCCGGACGATGGAGTCCGGCGAGTCCTGGGACGCGTTCGGCGCGGGTACCGGCCCGGAGCCGGCACCCGCCGCCTTCGTGGCGACCGAGCCGCCCACCCGCGACGCCGGGCCGCCGCCCGACGGCACGACCACCCAGGGCGGGTTGCCGAGGCGCCGCCGCACCGACCATCCGGGCGAACCCGCCGGCCAGGCGGCCGGGCCGGCCGCCGCAGCGCCGCCCGCACCGGTTCCGGCGCCACCGCCGGTGGCCCCGGTCGCCGTCCCGGCGGCGTCGGCCGGTCCCGCCGCCCCGGCCGGCCCGGTCGCCCCGGCCGGTCCTGCCGCCCCGGCCGGTCCCGCCGGTCCGCCGGCCTGGCCGCCGGTCACCGCCGCGCTGCCCACCGTCCGCCAGCGGGTGCCCGGCGCCAGCCTGCCGCCGGCCGGGCCACCGACCGGGCCGGTGGACGCCAGCACGGCCGACCCGGAGGCCGCACGGGCCCTGGTCGAGCAGTTCCAGTCCGGCGTACGCCGGGCCGAGCAGAGCCGGCCCGATGGCCGGGCGGTCGAGCTGGACGTCACCCCGGACCGCCCGCGGCTGAGCCGACGGGTGCCCGGGGCGAACCTGATCGCCACCCCGCAGCGCGCGGCCATCCCCAGCCAGCACCCGGGCGACCCGGCCGAGGTCCGCGACCTCATCACCGAGTTCGAGGCGGGCGTGGCCCGTGCCCTGCGCGACGTCCGTACCGACCACCGCCACGACGAAGAGGGATCATCACGGTGACCAGCCCGTTCCTGCACGACAACGTCGACCACCAGTCGCACGCCGGCCCGGAGCTCAGCCCGGAGGCGCGCACCTTCAACTGGCTGCTGGACTCGTTCACCTCCAGCACCGCCGGCGTGTTGGAGGCGATCGCCGTCTCGTCGGACGGGCTGCTGATGGCCATGTCGGCGATCAAGGACCGGTCCAACGCGGAACGCCTCGCCGCCGTCGTCTCCGGCATGACCAGCCTGGCCGGCGGCGCGGCGAGCTGGTACGCCCTCGGCGGGCTGAACCGGGTGATCGTCGACATGGCCGACGGATACCTGCTGATCAGCGCGATCAGCAGCGGCTCGGTGCTCGGTGTGGTCGCCGACCGGTCGGCCAACCTCGGCACCGTGGCGTACGAGATGACTCTCTTCGCGGGCCGCGCCGGTGGCGCGCTGAGTCCGCGACTGATCGCCGAGCTGAAGAACGCCGTTCAGCAATGACCCCGGAGGTCGCCGGTGGGGATCCGGATCCGCAGATCCGGATCCGCCCCTACCTGCGTACGCCCTCACCGTCCGGTGACGGCCCGCCGGCGACCACCCCGGCGCCGGCGGTCGACCCCGACCCGGAGGTCGGCCGCCCCACCGGCCCGCGCCCGTTCGTGCTGACCGCCGGGCGGGTCGCGGGGGCGGACCCGGCGATCGGGTTGGAGACCCAGGTGACCGCCCGGCCCGGCGCGGGCCTGCAGCCGGGCGGGCCGCCGTCCCGGCTGTCCCCGGAGTTGCAGGCGATCGTCGCGCTCTGCGGCGAACCGATCTCGGTCGCGGAGATCTCCGCCCGGATGCAGATGCACTTCGGCGTGACCCGCGTCCTGGTGGGTGACCTCCGTGCCGCCGGCCACCTCGACGTGCACGTCGGCACCTTCGAGGACGCCCATGACCCCGACATCATCCTGCGACTGATTGATGGACTCCGTGCGATCTCCTGAATGGCCGGTCGCCCCGCTCGGGGGGCTCGCCGCGAACAGCGCCTCCGCCCGTTACGGCCAGCCGGTGGGTGGGCCCCCCGCACCGACGTCGGTGCCGCCGACCCACGCGCCGGCGCCCCCGCCGTACCGGCCGCCGGTGGGGCAGCCCGCGCCGGTCCCGCAGACCCGGCCCGCGCCGCCGATCCCGGTGAAGATCCTCGTCGCGGGCGGGTTCGGCGTCGGCAAGACCACCACGGTCGGGGCGATCTCCGAGATCGCGCCGCTGACCACCGAGGCCGAGATGACCAGCGCGGCCATCGGCGTGGACGACCCGGGCGTACGGAGCTCGAAGACCACCACCACGGTGGCGATGGACTTCGGCTGCGTCACGATCGACCGCAGCCTGAAGCTCTACCTGTTCGGCACGCCCGGCCAGTCCCGGTTCGGCTTCATGTGGGACGACCTGGCCCGGGGCGCGCTCGGCGCGCTGGTGGTGGTGGACAGCGCCCGGCTGGACGACTGCTACCCGGCGATCGACTTCTTCGAGCGGGCCGGCCTGCCGTTCGTGGTCGGGGTGAACGCCTTCGACGGCCGGGTGGCGCACGACCTCGGCGCGATCCGTTGGGCGCTGGCGATCGGCGACCACGTGCCGCTGGTGCAGTTCGACGCCCGGGACCGGCTCTCGGTGCGGGACGCCCTGCTGGTCGTCCTGGACCGGGCGCTGGACCGGGCCACCCGCGAACGGGGGGTGTGAACCGTTCGCCGGCACGGCCCGTTTTCATCATCAGACAAGGGGGACGTGATGAGAGGTGGTCTGGACGAGACACTGGCCCGGATGGCCCGCCGGGAGGAGGCCCTGCGCCGCCGCGCCACGGACCCGGGCGAGGAGACCGGCGCGGACGTACCCGTCGTCGACCCACCGCGGGGCGTGGAGCCGGACGGGTGGGGGCGGTTCGGGGCTGGCCGGCCGGCGGCCGATGACCGGGACCCGGTGGCGGAGGTCGCCGAGGCGGTCCGCCGGGTGGTGGCGGACCACCCCGGCCTTGCCGTCGTGGTCCGGGTGGAACACGAGGGGCGGACGTACCCGCTGCGGGTGGACTGGGCCGACACGGACGTGACGGTCGGCCCGGACAACCCGAGCACGCCGCCGCCGGCCTGGCCGCTCTCGGACCGGACGGTGCCCGCCTGGTCCCCCGGTCAGGAGGGGCCGACCGGGGACCCCGCGGCCCGGCTGGCGGAGATGATCCGGCGCGATCCCTCGCTGCTCGACGACGACCGGTGACGCCGGTCGGGACGGCCCGGCGGGCGGTGCCGGCGGCGGCTACTGTCGGGCGATGGCCGAACCGGACCTGACCCTCACCGCGAGCCTGCGGCCGGCCGCGCTGGACGCCCGCCGGGGCATCGTACGGCTGCACCCCGAGGTGCTCACCGCCCTCGCGCTGCGCCCGGGCGACCCGGTCCGGTTGGCCGGCCGGCGGGTGACCGCCGGGATCGTCGCCACCGCCGAACCGGGCGCCAGCCCCGCCCTGCTCTACGCCGACGACCTGATCCTGGGCAACCTCGGCCTGCGCGACGGTGGCCAGGTGACGGTCAGCCCGACGCCGGTGACCGCGGCCCGCCGGATCACGCTGCGCGGGCCGGCGCCGGTCGTCGCCGCCGTCTCGCCGGAGATGCTCCGGCTCGCCCTGCTCGGCAAGGTCGTCACCACCGGCGACGACGTCTCCCTGCTGCCCCAGGACGTGCTGCCGGACGCCTCGGTACGCGGCCTGGTCGAGGCGGCCCGCCGCCGGCTCGCCGACACCGTCGGGTACGCCTGGACGAGCACCCTGCTCACCGTCGTCGACGCCGAGCCGGACGCCGGCGTGCTGGTCACCATGGACACCGTGGTCGGCTGGGAGCACGGCGCGGCCACCCACGGCTCCCCCGGCCCGGTCCGGGGCCGGTTGAACGGGTCCGGCGGCCCGGCGGCCGACCGCGCCACCGACCCGCTCGGCGACGCGCCCGACGATCCGCCGCACGTGGACGAGCTGCCCGGGCTGCGGGCGCAGGCCGAGGAGCTGACCGAGCTGCTCGACCTCGGTTTCCACCACCGGGAGGTGCTCGGCCGGCTGGGCACCACCGTCTCGCTCGGCGTACTGCTCGGCGGGCCGGCCGGCTCCGGCAAGTCGGCCCTGGTCCGGGCGGTCGCGGCCGCGGTCCGGGTCCCGGTCCACCCGCTCTGGGCGCCGGAGCTGGCCGCGCTGACCAACGACGCGGCGGCCCGCCGGCTGCGCACGGCCGCCGCCGAGGTGACCTCGGCCGGGCCGGCGGTGCTGCTGGTCACCGACGTGGAGGCGCTGGCGCCGGCCGACGGGCCCGGTCCGCTGGCCACCGTCTTCCGCCAGGTGGTCGCGGAGACCGTCCGGTCCGGGGCGGCGGTGGTCTGCACCACCTCGCGACCGGAGGCGGTCGACCCGGCGCTGCGCGCGCCCGACCTGCTCTCCGTACGGATCACCGTGCCGCTGCCCGACCCGGCGCTGCGCCGGGAGCAGCTGACCGTGCTCACCCGGCAGGTGCCGCTGGCCGAGGACGTCCGGCTGGACGAGGTGGCCGGGCGTACCCCCGGGTTCGTCGCGGCGGACCTGGCCGCGCTGGTGCGGGAGGCCGGGGTGCGCGCGGCGCTGCGGCAGAAGACGGCGGAGCGGCCCACGGTGGCGATGGCGGACTTCACCGCGGCCCTCGAGGTGGTCCGACCGACGACGATGGCCGCGTCCACGCTGGAGCTGGCCTCGGTCACCCTGGACGACGTCGGCGGCCTGGTCGAGGTGAAGCAGACCCTCACCGAGTCGGTGCTCTGGCCGCTGACCTACCCGGACACCTTCGCCCGGCTCGGCGTGCAGCCGCCCCGGGGTGTGCTGCTCTACGGCCCGCCGGGCTGCGGCAAGACCTACCTGGTGACCGCGCTGGCCGGGTCGGGAAAGGCGAACGTGCTCTCGGTGAAGGGCGCGGAACTGCTCTCCAAGTGGGTCGGGGAGAGCGAACGCGCGGTGCGGGAGCTGTTCCGCCGGGCCCGGGAGGCCGCGCCCACGCTGATCTTCCTCGACGAGGTGGACGCGCTCGCGCCGGTCCGGGGTCAGGCCACCGACGGGGGTACGACCGACCGGGTGGTCGCGGCGCTGCTCACCGAGCTGGACGGGGTGGAGGCGCTGCGCAACGTGGTGGTGGTCGGGGCGACGAACCGGCCGGACCTGGTCGACCCGGCGCTGCTGCGACCGGGCCGGCTGGAACGGCTGGTCTACGTGCCACCGCCGGACGGCCCGGCCCGGTCGGAGATCCTGCGCGCCGCGTCCCGGACCGTGCCGCTGGCCGAGGACGTGGACCTCGCCGCGCTCGGCGAGGAGCTGACCGGTTTCTCGGCCGCGGACTGCGCCGCGCTGGTCCGGGAGTCGGCGCTGGCCGCGATGCGGGAGTCGCTGACCGCCTCCACGGTCACCGCCGCTCATGTGGCCACCGCCCGCCGCCGGGTCCGCCCGTCCCTGGATCCGGCGCAGGTCGCCTGGCTGGCCGCGTACGCGGAGAAGCAGTCCAGCTGACCGGGCGCGCCGGGAGCCGGGCGTGCCCGGCGGCCCGGGCGGGCCCGGCGTGTCGGGGCCGTGGGAGGCGTCTTCCTGATGAGCGATATGACGGAGAGTCATGAATATGCCTCTGCGTCATATCGCTCAAGGCGACATCCGTTCCCCGGACCCGCTCAACTCCCTGCCAGTGGGTCGCGGGTCAGTCGGTGGGGAGGAGAGGGCCGAGCGGGCCCAGGTCGAGGTTGAGGTCCTCGGGGGCGAGGCCGAAGTACTCGCGGAGGTGGGTCATCTGCTCCTCCAGCGCCATCAGCGTCGCGCCGACCCGTTCGATCTGGTCCTCGGTGAGGTCGCCGAGGTCGACCCGGCGCAGCGCCTGGCGCTCCATCAGCTGCCGCAGCAGCTCGATCACGGTGAGCACCAGGCTGGCCAGCCCCCGTTCAACAGAGTCGCTGTCCACGGCCAGCCGACGGTCCAGCGGCTTCACCCGGGGCGCCTGCCAGGGCGTCGTGTCGCCCAGCGCGGCGGCCAGCTCGGCCGCCTCGTTCCGCCGCTCCGGGCGCGCCTGCTCGGGTTCGGTCATCCCGCCTCCCCCGTCAGCACCGCAGCGCCGGGCGGGGCCGCGTCGGGCGCCACCGCCGTTCCGCGCAGTTCGGGCGGGGCCAGGGCGCCGACCGAGGCGACCAGCGCGCGCAGCGAGATGCGCACCAGGTCGATGTCGGCGATGGCCAGGGTGATGTCCCCGCTGATCACCACCCCGGTGGCTAGCACCCGGTCGAGCAGGTCGACCAGGGCGACGGGGCGGTAGGCCAGCGGGTCGTCAGCGCTGCTGGGGGCGAGCGAGGTGGTCACCATGCCGGCTCCCGGACGCTGTGCGCGGGCTCTGCCGGACCGTCCGCCACGAAGGAGTACGGCGGCCACGGGCCGGTCAGCTCCAGCCGGATCTCCGGATGCCGCTCGGCCAGCTCCCGCACCAGCCCGGCAAAGCCGTCCACCCCGGCGTTGTCCACCAGGTACGCCCCGTTGAGCACCATCGCGGTCGGCGCGCCGGAGAGCCGGCGGTCCTGAGCCGTGTGTCGGCGGGCGGCGGCGGCGTACCCGGCGAGGGCGGCGTGCACGGTCGCGGCAGCCTCGCCGGCGATCCGTTGCCCCTCGTCCCGGGCGGTCAGCTGGGCCCGGCGCCGCCGCAGGTACGCCGCACCCGCCCCGCCCCCACCGGCCGGTTCCTCCGTTCGGGGCAGCGCGCCCGGCACCACGTACCCCTTGACGCCCCACTCGCCGCGGCCGGTGAGCCGGTCCAGCACGCCGGCCAGCTCGGCCCGCCGCTCGGCGAGCATCGCCGCGACCCGGGCGTCGTCGAGGTGGACGGTGGCCAGCCGGGCCGGCACCACCGCACCGGCACGGCTGAGCGCGTCCACCACCGCGTGGTGCGCCCGCGCGGCCCGCTCCAGCCAGGCCAGATCCTCCAGGTTGCGGCGCAGCGCCTCCTCGCCGTACTCGGTCAGCGGGGCGGCGCTGACCACGGCGGCCAGGCCGGCGGCCCGGACGACCCGGACCGGCCCGCCGTCCATGCCGGACACCCCGGCCAGCGCGGCCGGGTCCGCGTCGCGCACCACGCCGTGCAGCCAGGCGCCGACCGCGACCGTCGGGTCAGCTGTCGTACTCATTCCCACACCTCCCGTGCGGCCGCCCGGCGGGCCACCCGGGGGCGGCGCTCCGCCTCGACCTCC
This sequence comes from Micromonospora sp. BS32, assembly GCF_059089345.1. Taxonomy (NCBI): domain Bacteria; kingdom Bacillati; phylum Actinomycetota; class Actinomycetes; order Micromonosporales; family Micromonosporaceae; genus Micromonospora; species Micromonospora sp. BS32. The sequence continues at coordinate 268,600 of NZ_JBSSHR010000007.1, read as the reverse complement.
TCCGGGTCACGCGGGCCCGGTTCGATCGGCGGGTGGGCCTTCGAACTGAGCCACGGGTCGTGCTCCCACCAGTCGATGCCGATCTGCCGGGCGGTGTCCACCGAGGCGATGACCAGCCGCAGCTTCAAGGTGAGCAGCTCGATGTCGAGCAGGCTGACCCGGATGTCACCCGCGATCACGATCCCCCGGTCGAGAACCCGCTCGAGGATGTCGCCGAGGTTCGCCGGCTCGTTTCCGGCCGGCAGCACCTGGCCGGAGTTCTGCACCACCGCCGGTTGCCGCGGACTGGTCATCTCATCCCCCGTCGCCCTTGCCCCGCTGGTAGCGGCGGGTCCGCCGGTAGCCGAGCAGCCCGCCGGCCATGTCGAGTTCGACCTCGTACAGGCCGAGCAGGTCGGTGGAGGCCGGGATCCGGTGGTCCTCCACCACCTCCACCCCGATCAGCCAGCCGTCGTCGGTCGGCTGGATCGAGACCACACCCAGCGCGTCCCTGCCGGTCAGCGCGACGATCTGGCGCTGCCCCTCCCGGGCCGCCTCGGCGGTCGAGATCGGCTCGTAGTCCTCGTCGTCGTACCGGTCGTCGCGGCCGGCCGGTTCCGGCCGGCGCGCCCGATCGCCGTCGCCACGAATCAGTGCTGAGGCCACCCGTTCCCCTCTCCTCGTCGCCGGTCCCGGCCGCCCCGCCGGTCGGCGGCGCGCGGCGCGGAGGCACCCCGGCGAGCAGCGCGGCGTCGCTCCTGAGCAGCGCCCGCCGCGGCGGGCCGGCCGGCGGAAGCCCGCCGACCGGACCCGGCGGCCGAGCCGCCACCGCCCGAGAGGCGCTCGAGGACCTGTTCCTGCCCCCGGTCGCGCTCCTCGGTCGTGATCTCCCCGGCCGCCGCCGCCTCGTCCAGCTCCTCCAGCTCACGCCGGATGTTGACCGGGTTGTGCTGGCGGGACTCCGCCTCCCTGGCGATCACCTTGACCAGCGAGGTCAGGCCGCGTACCGGCGCGTACGGCAGGGTGAGCAGGTTCCACAGGATCTCCACCGGTCACTCCGCCAGTTGGTGCGCGCCGACGAAGTCGTACGGGGCCAGCGGGCCGAGAAGCCGGAGCCGCATCAGGTCCCGCCGCTGCTCGGCGAATTCCTCGGCGGCGTCCACGAACTCCGCCTCCCGGTCGGCGTCGACCAGGAACGCGGCGTGCACGGAGTCCAGCTCGCTGCTCGGCGGGCGGGCCACGTTCGCCACCGACACGCCGGCCAGCGCGTCGAGCAACTGGCCGTTCTCGGCCTCCCGGCGCAACTCCACCGCCTGGCTGATGATCTCGCCGAGCCGGATCCGCTGCTCCCGGCTGACCTGCTCCGGCTGGCCGCGCACCTGGCCGGCCAGGTCGGCGGCGGCCGGGTTGTCGGCGAGGATGGCGCTGATCAGCGCCTGCTCGTCGTAGCGGCCGTGCAGGATGTACTGGAGCTTGCCCTCGAACTCGTCGAGGGCCTGGGCGAACTCGTCGTGGTGGGCGTCGAGCAGGTCGGCCACCGCGTCCGGTCCGGTCACCACGGTGCCGAACCGGACCGGCAGCACCGGCGCCACCGCCGCCGTGCCGTCCAGCAGCTCCTGGTACGCGGTCAGGTCCGCCGGGCGACCCAGCGGCTCCTCCAGCCCGACCTCGCTGACCAGCGCGGCCAGCTTGCCGTGCCGGACGGCGGTCACCTCGCCGGGCGGGTTGCCGACCCCCTCCGCCTCGGGGGTCGGCTCCACGTCGGACGGCACGATGCCGTAGATGAACAGCCCGATTTCCTCGGCCATGTCAGCGCCTCCCGTCCGGCCGGCGGCGGGGCCGGTCGCGGACCGCCTCGGTCGCCTCATCGACACCACTGGTGGCGGTACGGCCCAGCTCACCCGCGGTCGTGCCCAGTTCCCGTGCGGCACCACCGACCTCGCCGACGGTCTCGCCGAGGCCGGAGGTGACCTGCTTCGCGGCGCCGGTGACGTCGCCGACCAGGCCGGAGAGTCCGGCGCCCTCCTTCGGCTGGATGTCCAGCCGGTCGGTCATCTCGGCGAACTTCAGGTACGTCTCGATGCTCGCCACCACCACCCGGGCGTTGATCTCGATCAGCGGAATGCCGATCACGCCGATGGTGACCTGGGCGTCGATCACGACGCCCTTGTCGAGGACGGTCTCCACCACGTCGGCGAGCCCGGAGGCGGCGCCGCCGCGCTCAAGAGCACCCTCGCCCGGGGCGCCGCCCGTCGTCGCGATGCTCATCCGTCGCCCTCCTCGCGCCGACGCCGGACCACCGGCCGACGGGGCGCTTCCGGGGCACGGCGGGCGACGGGACGACGCTCCTCCCGTGGCTCGCGCGGCTCGCGCGGCTGCTCCCGCTCCGGACGGGGCTGCGCCCGGCGGGCCCGCTCCGGCTGGGGGCGGCGACGCGGCGGGGGCTGCTCCTCCTCGGGCTCCTCCTCTTCGTACCCCTCGTCGTAGTCCTCGCCCTCGTCGTAGGCCTCGTACTCCTCTTCCTCCGGGGGACGACGGCGCTCGGGCGGGCGACGGCGGCCGCGCTCGGCGGGCCGGCGCTCCTCCTCCGGCTGCTCCTCCGGCTCCTGCGGCTCCGCGCCCCGCTCCTGCTGCTCGCGGGCCTCCTGCTCCTCGCGCAGGGCCGTCTCGTGGTCCTTGACCACCTGGGAGTCCTCAATCTCGCCGCGCCAGCCCTCGACCGAGTCGGGGTCGAGCACGGTGGAGGTCATCACGTGGCGGACGAAGTGCTTCAGCTCCAGCCGCGCCCGTCGGCCCTGGGCGCGCCAGAGGTTGCCGGTGTGCTCGAAGAGGCCCTGCGGGTGGTACTCCAGGACGACCAGGATCCGGGTCAGGTCCGGGGTCAGCTCGTGGAAGCTGACGGTGCCGTCCACCGCGCCCTTCTCGCCCTTGGACCGCCAGTGGATGAGCTTGTCCGGGATCTGCCGGACGATGGTCGACTCCCAGGTCCGGTGCGACCAGAAGACCTGCGCCTTCCAGGTCATCTTCTCCTCGGACTCGTTGTCGGCCTGCTCGACCTTCTTCATGAAGCTCGGGAAGTCGCCGAACTGGGTCCACTGGTTGTACGCGACCCGGACCGGCACGCCGACCTCGATCGTCTCGACGATGTTGGTGACCTTGAGCTTCTTCTTGCCCTTGCCACCCTTGCCGCCGCCACCGCCGAACGCCGACATCAACTTCTCCTTACCGCCGGCCAGGCCGGCATGGAACATGGCCTTCATCGGGGAGTGACCCTCGGCGAGCTTCTGCGCACCGGTGGCCGCGGCGATCAGGCCGGGGCCGCCTCCCTGCTTGGCGTACTCGCTGAGTCGGCCGGTGGCGCCGGTGAGCCGTTCGGTGACGACCGCGACGGCGCGTTCGCCGATCGCGGAGGCGAGGTCCTTCAGGTCCGCGGTGAGCTGCTCCTTGGCCCGGTCGGCCAGGCCGCCGGTGGGGTTCGGGGCCATGGTCACCGCCCCCGTCCGGCCTTGGCCGACCGGTCGCCACGGTCCGGGTCGTCGCCTGCGGCCGGCTGGTCGGCCAGCTCCTGCTCCTCGTCGGGCGCCGACGAGGAGTCGCGGCCGGACTTCCGGCGCAGCGTGTCGGCCCGGCCGCGGAGCTTGCCGCTGAGCGCGTCGATGCCGCTGCCGGCCGCCGCGGCGGCGGCGGACTTGCCGGCGGTGGCGAGCGGAGCGCCGAGCTTGCCCAGGTTCGCCAGCTGCGGGGTGGAGGTCAACAGGTCGCCGCCGCGCTTGAGCAGCTGACCCGGGTCACGGCTGGCCCGGCCCGCCGCGACGGCGGCAGCGAGGGTGAGGGCGGTGCGCAGCTTTCGGCGCCGCCCGAGGATGTAGCCGATACCGACCGCCAGGCCGATACGTGTTCCGCTCTTCATCGGTTCTCCTTCACTCCCCGGTGGTGGGACGACCCGATCCACCGAGGGCCGGAAAACAGCTACCGGGGAATAGCGCACGGCGGGCCTGCGATCGGGTGTCCCGTATTGGCGGACCCGGCCGGCAGTACCCGAAGCCGGTGGCGCAAAACATTTCCGCGCCATTCCCGGGCGACCTCACCACAGCAAGGCGGAAACCGCACGCAGCGACCGACGAAGGGGATCAATCGGACAGTGGGGCGGCAGTGAGCAGGGAGGACAGAAAGAACGCCATACCGCAAGGAATCTGGCAGAAATGCTTCAGAATGCCGGTGGAGTGGCGTCCAGGCAGATTGTCGCGTGCACCTTACCGCCCTCTTCGAGCAATTTGGCGCCACACTTCTTCAGCACCGAGACAGCGCCCGCGTTGTCTGCCGTGGTGTGCGCGACGACGGTGTGCATGCCGGCCGCCGCGGCGGCGTTGAGCAACTCCCGCAGCGCGGCCGGGCCGAGCCCCTGGCCCCGGGCCGACCGGCCCAGCCACATCCCGGTCTCGGCGACTCCGGGCTCGTCGCAGCGGCTCATCCGGACCATGCCGACCACCTCGCCGCCGGCCAGGATCGCGTACATCCGGATTCGGGTGGGGCCGTCCAGGCCGCCGAAGCTGGCCCGGTGGAACTCGCGGAACGCGTCGCGCCGGGCCTGCGACCAGCCCGCCGGAGCCTCCACCGGGGGCATCACGTCCCCCGGTTCGGCCTCGGCAACCGCTACAGAGAGCAACGGTTCCAGGTTCTGTTCGTCCACCGGCTCCAGCCGTACCGCACCCGCCACGTGCCGCAGTCTGCCGGCCCCACCGGCCCTCGTCCACCCCTTTGGGCGTCGACTGCCGGTCCGGTCGGAGGTCTCGACCGGTCGTCCCATCGGAGTGTTCCGCGTCACGCTCCGCTGTCGACGCCGACGCCGCGCCGGTCGATGGAGGTCAGCCCCTCGGCGAGAACTCGCAGCACACCACGGAGGCGTCGTCGGCGTGCTTGTACCGGCTCAGCCGGTCCGGGTGCTCGCGCTCGGCGGTGCGCACCCGGTCGATCAGCGCCCCCGGCCCCTCCGCGGTGACCAGGCCGAGCAGGCCGGCCCAGTCGAAGAGCCCGAACTGCTCGACGGCGCAGGAGGCGCCGTCGGAGAGCAGCACCGCCCGACGCACCGCGTCCGGCCCGCGCAGCGGCAGGGTGCCGGTCACCGCGTGGTACGCCGCGTCCGGGTCGGCCGCGGCCACCCAGTACCCGTGGGTGCGGTTCATCCGCTCCCGTTGCAGCCGCACCGCCTGCCGGAACCGGGTGGCCGGGTCGGCCTCCCCCGCCGGCACGGCCGCCACGATCCGCCGCAGGTCCGCCATCGCGGCGTCCAGCCGGTCGTCCGCGACCACCTGGATCCGGCCGCCCACGTCCAGCACCAGCGGGCTGTCACAGAGCACCAGGTAGTCGATCTCCTCGGCGCCCTCCCGCAGCAGGCACACGGTGGCCGAGGGCGTCCCGGGGTGGTCCAGGTCGCAGGTGTCGGCGTGGTCGGCGCGGACCCCGAGCAGCGCCGCCGCGAGGCTGCTGACCAGCGTCGCGGCGGGTCGCGCGGCGACCGCCAGGCCGATTCGTGCGGCGAGGTGCCGGACGAACCAGGCCGGCCCGTGCAGGCAGCCGGTGTCGAACCCCTCGGGGACGGTCGCCCCGTCCAGCACCCCGACCAGCGGGCCGAAGCGGAAGACCAAGTCCTCGTTCTCCGCCCGCCCGGGCGCGGGCGACGAGGCGGACCGGACCTGCATCGTCCAGGCCTCACCCACGGTCCGCACCGTGTGCCCCGCCGGGTGCCGTGCCTCCGGTCCCACCATCGGTCTGCTTCCCTTCCCCGTGCGATCCGTCCGCCGGGCGGCTACCCGGCCAGCCGGCCCCCATGCCGCCCGGCGGGACGATCGCCCGAACTCACCGGTACGCCTTCGTGACCGACGGTAGCGTCGGGGACGGTGGGCTTCCCGTCACCCGCCGGCGCCGCCAGGGGCCGGTCAGATCGCGGGAGCCGTTCGACGCGACAGGGGGATCGCCATGTTGGCACGGTTGCACGACTCGGGACTCAAGGCGGAGCACGCGTACATGGCGGGGTTCGTCAGCATCGGACTCTCCTTCACCAGCTGGTTCCTATCCAAGCACCTGGAACGGGCGGGCGTTGCCCGGGCCGACCGGTGGGGGATCTTCATCGGGGAGTGGGCGCCGACCTTCTTCGCCATCGGCAACGGGCTGCGCACGTACGAGAAGTGATCAGCGGCGCCGGTTGCGGGCCCGGGAGGATCGCAGCCGGCGGAGCCGGCCGACCAGCAGTGGCTCGGCGGCCAGCGCGGCGGGCCGGTCCAGCAGCGCGTTGAGCAGCTGGTAGTAGCGGGTGGCGGAGAGCCCGAAGGTGTCCCGGATGGCCTGCTCCTTGGCGCCGGCGTGCTTCCACCACTGCTGCTCGAAGGCGAGGATCCGCTGTTCGCGCTCGGTCAGCGCGTCGGCGCCGGCCGGGCCCGCCGGCACGGCGGCGGGGCTCGCCGGTGGGGCGTCGGCGGAGTCGTCGGGCGCGGGCCGCTCCGGGTCGCCGGTCGCGACGTCCGGCGCGTCCTCTAGGGCGGGGGCGCTGCGCGGCGGGGGGACCCGGCCGCCGGCCACGTCGACCCGGCCGGTCACCGACCGCTCCGGCGACGGCTCGGACCGGTCGGCGTCGGCCGGGGCGGCGTCGGCGGGGGGCATGGCGCTCCTCAGCAGGGCGGACGACCGGCCACGGACCGGCCGCTCGGGGGACACCAAGCCTAACCAGCGGGGGCGACGGTCGCAGCGGGCGACGAGCGGGCCCGTGCCCCCGGTCACCGGGTCGGCACGGGCCCGCTCGCCCGCCGGGGCCGTCCGAACCGGACGGCCCCGGATTCAGGAGATGTCCCGCCGGCGCATCGTCACCAGGGCCGCCCCGACCACCACGACCAGCCCGACGGTGAGCAACACCGAGGACTGCTGCCAGGTGATGTCGAGGGTGTCCGGTTTGCACTCGCCGAACGAGGCGTTGTTGCAGGCGTTCCAGTCCTCCAGGGTGACCTTCTTCTGCATCCAGGCCAGCCCGTAGGTGGGCAGCAGCCACGCCTCCATGAACCGGACGCCGGCCATGGAGAGCAGGATGCCGAGGCCGAACTGCCCCACCACCGCGACGCCGATCGCGCCACCGAGCGCCATCGCGGTGTGCCGGCCGAGCGAGGCCAGCGCGAAGCCGATCGCCGCCACCGCCAGCACCAGCACCAGGCCGCGCAGCCCGGTGAGGGCGAAGGACCGCCACACCCCGGCCGTCATCTTCGCCGTCGTACCGCGGAAGGTGCCGATCAGCCAGAACCCCAGGGTCCAGAGGGCCGCGGTGGCCAGGGTCAGGGTGACCAGCCCGGTGAGCAGGGCCGCCAGCTTGGTCAGCAGTACGGTGAGCCGCCGCGGCCGCCAGAGCAGCAGGTTCATCATCCCGCCGGTGCTCCACTCCGCTCCGACGAAGGAGGCGCCGACCACGAACCCGACCAGGGCGAGGATCGCGGTGAACGCGGTGATCGTCTCCTCGAAACCCCTGCGGAAGTCGAAGCTGGACGGCAGGAACCACTGCGCGTCGAAGGCCTCTCGGGGCGGCGGGGTGATCATCTCGCAGTCGGGCGGGAAGCGGTCGTTCGCCTTGCCGTCCGCCTTCGCCTCCTGGCAGGCCACCTTGTCCCGCTCGACCGCCCGCACCGTCTCCCGGTACTGCTGCTCGGCCTGGCGCTCGGCCCGGACCTGGTCGGCGGGGCCGACCTTCTGATTGGTGAGGAAGACGCCGGCCAGCACCGCGATCAGGACCAGCAGGCCCGCCAGGGTCATCCAGCGGGTGAAGCGCCGCTTGATGAGCCGGCGCAGCTCCGTGCGGTAGAGACTCATGCTCCCCAACCTCCCCCGGCCGCGCCGGCCTGCTCGGTTCCGCCGACGCGGGTGGACTGGTCGACCTGGCGGTGCTGCCCGGGGACCGGCGCGGTGGCGGTCAGTTCCAGGAAGACGCTCTCCAGGTCGACCGCGACCGGGGCGAGTTCGCTGACGTACAGGTGCTGCTCGGCGAGGAGCCGGCTGACCGAGGCGGGCTTGTCGACGCCGGTGAGCATCAGGTGGTCGGCGTGCCGGGTGGCCGGCACGCCGGCCCGGTCGAGCAGCTCGGCGGCGGCGGCCAGGTCCTCGGCCGCCTCCAGCCGGACCCGGACCGTGCCGTGCGAGTACGCCGCGAGCACCTGGTCGACCGGGCCGAAGGCGACCCGACGCCCCAGCGAGATGATGGTGACGGAGTCACAGATCAGCTGGACCTCGCCGAGGATGTGGCTGGAGAGCACCACGGTCATGCCGGACTCGGCGAGGGTGCGCATCAGGGTGCGCATCTCCCGGATACCGCCTGGGTCCAGGCCATTGGCCGGCTCGTCGAGGATGAGCAGCTGCGGATTCTTGAGCAGGGCCGACGCGACGGCGAGCCGCTGCTTCATGCCGAGCGAGTACGTCTTGACCCGCTCGCCGGCCCGGTCGCGCAGACCGACCAGCTCCAGCACCTCGTCGATCCGGGTGGCCGGCACCTCCCCCGCCCCGGCGAGCAGGGAGAGCGTGTCCCGCGCGGAGAAGTGCGGGAAGAACTGCGGGCTCTCCACGATCGCGCCGACCTGACCGGCCACGGTGGGCAGTGCCGCCGGCACCTCCTGCCCGAGCAGCGCCATCCGGCCGCCGTCGGGGCGGATCAGGCCGAGCAGGGTCCGCAACGTGGTGGTCTTGCCGGAGCCGTTGGGCCCGAGGAAGCCGTGCACCTGGCCGGCCTCGACCCGCATGTCGAAGCCGTCCAGCGCGTTGCGGGTCCCCCGCCGACGGCTCTTGTACGTCTTACGTAGACCTTCGATCTCCAGGACAGCCGACAAGCTGCGCCTCCCCCGATGGTTGGCTTATGACAGCGGTCACCATACTCGGTATGCCCCGAGAGGCAATACCTGGTATGCACCGGCGCGCCGATCGCTACCGTCGATAGAGGAACGATTCACTCAGGCGCAGATGACGTGAACCCCGGCGTCCCGGAAGGCCTCGACCACCTCGGGCGCCGCGCCGGAGTCGGTCACCAGGGTCTCCACCCGGTCCACCGGGCAGATCCGGGCGAAGGCGTGCCCGCCCAACTTGGACGAGTCCGCGATGATCACCACCCGCTTGGCCCGGGCCACCATGAGGTTGTTCATCGCCGCCTCGCCCTCGTGGTGGGCGGCGGCGCCGAGTTGCGGATCGACCGCGTCCACGCCGAGCAGGGCGACGTCCAGGGTGACCTCGCGCAGCAGCGCCCCGCCCAGCGGGCCGACCAGCTCGAAGGACTTCGGTCGGACCACGCCGCCGGCCACCACCACCTTCATCCGCGAGCGGACCAGCAGCTCGTTGGCGATGTTCAGGGCGTTGGTGACCACGGTGAGCTGGGCGCCCTCGGCACTGGTGTTGAGGTCGGGCCGGACGGCGAGCGCGCGGGCCACCTCGGTGCTGGTGGTGCCGCCGTTGAGGCCGACCACCGTGCCCGGCGTGACCAGGGCGGCGGCGGCCGCGCCGATCCGCTGCTTCTCGGCGGAGTGCTTCGCGGTCTTGTAGCGCAACGGCAGGTCGTACGAGACACCGTTGGCGACCGCGCCGCCCCGGGTCCGGGTGATCATCTGCTGCTGGGCGAGCTGGTCGAAGTCACGGCGGATGGTGGCCTGGGAGACGTCCAGCCGCCCGGCCGCCTCCTCGACGCTGACCCGGCCACTGTCGGTCAGCATCTCGAGCAGAGCGTTCCATCTGGCGTACCGGTCCACCGCGGGGGCCTCCGTTGACTGACTCTGCACGAACGGTGATTGATTGCGTGCACAGTAGTGCGCGAAACTACGAGGGCGCAAAACTTGTGTCTGCGCGAACCGGGAGCTGGTTGCCAGGGCCACCCGCGTTCGCGCAGAATAACGCGCGAAAGACGGTCGTAATGAGCCGTAATGCGCACCGCTGCCTGTGCGAGGAGTCCTGATGGCGTACGTCGACGCCGAGATCGCTAGCCAGCCCGACTGTTGGCGGGAGGCGGCGGTACTGGCCCGGGCCGTCACCGCCGATCTGCCCCGCCCCGGCGAGCGCGTCGCCGTCGTCGGCTGCGGCACGTCGTGGTTCATGGCGATGGCGTACGCGGGGCTGCGCGAGCAGCTCGGCCAGGGCGAGACCGACGCCTTCCAGGCCAGCGAGTTCCCCCTCGGCCGCCGCTACGACCGGCTGATCGCGATCACCCGCTCCGGCACCACCACCGAGGTGCTCGACCTGCTCGCCGCGCTGCGCGGCCGGACCACCACCACGGTGCTGGTCGGCGACCCGGCCGCGCCGGCCGCCACGCTGGCCGACGCGGCGGTCACGATGCCCTTCGCCGACGAGCGGTCGGTGGTGCAGACCCGCTTCGCCACCACCTCGCTGGCGCTGCTCCGCGCCCACCTAGGCGACAACGTGGAGGCGCTCGCCGCCGACGCGGAGGTGGCCGTCCGGGCACCGCTGCCGATCGACCCGGCCCGGATCGAGCAGGCCACCTTCCTCGGCCGCGGCTGGACCGTCGGGCTGGCCCAGGAGGCGGCGCTGAAGTGCCGCGAGGCGGCCACCTTCTGGGCCGAGGCGTACCCGGCGATGGACTACCGGCACGGCCCCATCTCGGTCGCCGCCCCGGGCCGGCTGGTCTGGGCTTTCGGCGCGCTCCCCGAGGGCCTGCCGGAGGACGTGGCGGCCACCGGGGCCGCCTTCGTGCACAGCCGGCACCACGGCCGCCGGGCCGTGCTGGGCAGTTGGGCGGCGGGGCGCACCCCGGTCGACCCGATGGCCGACCTGATCCTGGCCCAGCGCTTCGCGGTGGCGCTCGCCACCAGCCGCGGCCTCGACCCGGACGCCCCCCGACACCTGACCCGGTCCGTGGTCCTCGCATGATCGACGGCTCCGCCACCGACCGCCGGGTGGTGGTGGCGCTGGACGTCGGTGGCACCGGGATGAAGTGCGCCCTGGTCAGCCCGGACGGCCGCGTCGTGCACGCCGAGCGGCACCCCACCGACGCCGACCGCGGCCCGGACGCGGTGGTCGGCACGATCCTCGACGTCGCCGAGGGGCTGGCCGGCAAGGCCCGCGCCGACGGGCTCACCCCGGTCGCCTGTGGCATCGCCGTGCCCGGGGTGATCGACGAGGCCGCCGGGGTGGCGCTCTGGTCGGCGAACGTCGGCTTCCGGGACGTACCGCTGCGCACTCTGGCGCAGGCGCGGCTCGGCCTGCCGACGGCGCTCGGCCACGACGTCCGCGCGGGTGGTCTCGCCGAGGCCCGGCTCGGTGCGGGCCGGGACACCGGGCACGTCCTCTTCGTCGCGATCGGCACCGGCATCGCGGGCGCGCACGTGGTCGGCGGGTCCGCCGCCACCGGCGCGCACGGCGCCGCCGGGGAGATCGGCCACATCCTGGTACGCCCCGACGGCCCGCGCTGCGGCTGCGGCCGCCCCGGCTGCCTGGAGGCGGTGGCCTCGGCCTCCGCGATCGCCCGCCGCTACGCCCAGCTCGCCGCGCCCGTGACGGCGGCCGATGTGGCCAGGCGGGCGGCGGGCGGCGAGGAACTGGCGCTGCGGGTCTGGCGGGATGCCGTCGAGGCGCTGGCCGACGGGTTGGCCACCGGCCAGGCGCTCTTCGACGTGGAGACCATCGTGGTCGGTGGCGGCCTGGCCCGGGCCGGCGGCCAACTGCTCGACCCGCTGCGCGCCGCCCTGCACGAGCGGATGACGTTCCACCGGGAACCGCGCCTGGTCGCGGCGGCCCTGGGCGACGAGGCAGGCTGCCTCGGCGCCGCCCTGCTCGCCCTCGACAGTCTGGAGAAGTGATGGCCCTGCGGGTGAACGGCAAGGTGGTGACCCCGACCGGCGTGGTCCGCCAGGGGTGCGTGGAGATCGACGGCGACCGGATCAGGGCCGTGGCCGAGTACCCGTCGGTGCGCGACGGGCACTGGATCGTGCCCGGGTTCGTGGACATGCACACCCACGGCGGCGGCGGGCAGACCTTCACCACCGGCGACGCCGGCTCCGCCCGCGAGGCGGCCGCGTTCCACCTGCGACACGGCACCACCACCCTGCTGGCCAGCCTGGTCAGCTCCCCGTTCGAGCTGATGCGGGCGGCGACCGAGGCGTTCGCCCCGCTGGTCCGCGAGGGCGTGCTGGCCGGCGTCCACTTCGAGGGGCCGTACCTGTCGGCGGCCCGCTGCGGCGCGCAGAACCCCGAGTTCCTCCGCGACCCGTCCACCGACGAGCTGGCCGAGCTGATCGAGCGGGGCGCGGGCGCGGTCCGGATGGTCACCCTGGCCCCGGAACGGGACGGCGCGCTGGCGGCGATCAAGCTGCTCACCTCGCACGGCGTGGTCGCCGCGGTCGGCCACACCGACGCCACCTACGACGAGACCCGGGCCGCGGTGGCGGCCGGCGCGAGCGTCGCCACCCACCTGTTCAACGGCATGCGCCCGGTGCACCACCGCGAGCCCGGCCCGGTGGTGGCGCTGCTGGACGCGCCGAACGTGGTCTGCGAGCTGGTCGCCGACGGGGTGCACCTGCACGACGGGATGCTCACCTTTGCCACCTCGGTCGCCGGCCCGGAGCGGGCCGCGCTGATCACCGACGCGATGGCCGCCGCTGGCATGCCCGACGGGTCGTACGAGCTGGGCGGCCAGGCGGTCACCGTCACCGACGGGGAGGCCCGGCTGGCCTCCGACGGCGCGATCGCCGGCAGCACGCTGACCATGGACGCCGCGCTGCGGCACGCGGTGGCCGCCGGCATCCCGATGGCCGACGCGGTACGCATGGTCTCGACCACCCCGGCCCGGGCGATCGGCCTCGGCGACAAGACGGGTGCCCTCCAGGTGGGCCTCCGCGCCGACCTGGTCGTGCTGGACGACGATCTGAACGTGGTCCGGGTGATGCGCGCCGGCGCCTGGCAGGAGTAACCCTCGGCCCGGCTGCCGCTGACGGCCGCGCCGGGGGCCTCACCGGCCGGGCGTGGCCTGGGGCGGGCGGATCCGGTCCTCGACGAGCTGGCCGCGGGGCGGCTGCTGCCCGCTCATCTGGGCGCCGGGGGCAGCCGGGGCGGCGGGGCCGCTCGGGGACGTCGAGGGCGCGGGGCGGCCCGGGCGTCAGGTGGCGGCCGGGGCTCCCGGGGCCGCTACGAACTTGATGACGTGAACGAATCATGCTTCCACCGCCAAGGCGTGCCGGCCCGGCGTGGAGCATCGCCACGCCCGTGATTCGTTGACGTCATCAAGTTCGTAGCGTCCGAAACGAAACCCGGTCTGGCACGGCGACAGCCCGGCACGGCCGCCGGACCAGCGTGGCCGCCCGACCAGCACGTCCGCCGAGCCGACATGGCCGCCGAGCCGACATGGCCGCCGAACCGACATGGCCGCCGAACCGACATGGCCGCCGAGCCGACATGGCCGCCGAACCGACATGACTCGCCGAGCCGACATGACTCGCCGGGCCGACATGGCTCGCCGGGAGGACCTGAGCGACGGCTGCGGCCGGTTGCCAGGCGCGGGTCGAGCCCAGGGGATCAGGTGATGGCGGGGACCTCGACGCCGAGCACGGCCTGCTCGTCGGGGCGGTGCACCAGCACGTCGGCCAGGTACGACTGCACGGCCGGCCCCATTCCGACGTCCCGGCCGGCCTGTTCGGAGAGCAGCCACTTGTGCTCGATGATCTGGGCGAAGAGCTCCTGCGGCTCGAGCTTGTGGCGCAGGTGCGCGGGCACCGCCCGGACCACCGGCTCGAAGACCTCCGTCAGCCAGCGGTGCGCCGCCTGCTGCTCGTCGGTCAGGTCGCTCTCCACCCGGTACGCGTCCAGGTCGTTGAGGAGCCGGCGGGCCTGGTTCTCCTCGGCGTCCAGGCCGGTCAGGCGGAGCAGCCGCCGGGTGTGGTAGCCGGCGTCCACCACCTTCGGGCGCACCAGGTAGCGGCCGTTGTCGACGGTCGACAGGGCCACCTCGGCGACGTCGAAGCCCAACTCGTTGAGGCGGCGGATCCGCCCCTCGATGTCGTGCCGGGCCTCCCGCTCGACCTGCTGCTCGTAGGTGATCTCGTGCCAGAGCCGCTCGTAGCGCTGCACGACCTCCTCGCAGACCACCTCCGGGTCGATGGACTCGTGCAGCAGCCCGGCGGCCTGCAGGTCCAGCGCCTCGCCGAAGATGTTCACCCGGGCGATCTCCAGGTCCTCGCCGCGCTGGCCGTTGGAGAGGGAGCTGTGCAGGGCACCCGTCTCGGCGTCGACCAGGTAGGCGGCGAACGCCCCGGCGTCCCGGCGGAACAGCGTGTTCGACAGCGAGCAGTCGCCCCAGAAGAAGCCGGTCAGGTGCATCCGGACGATCAGGGCGGCGAGCGCGTCGAGCAGTCGGCTCATCGTCTCCGGGCGCAGGGTGTGCGAGAAGAGCGCCCGGTAGGGCAGCGAGAACTGCAGGTGCCGGGTGATCAACACCGACTCGAGGGGCTCCCCGTCCTCGGTCTGCCGGTCGGCGACGATCGCCACCGCCTCGACCGACGGGAAGTCGATCCGCTCCAGCGCCCGGAGCAGGTCGTACTCCCGTTCGGCGATCCGCTCGCGAGTCTCCTTGAACGCGTACACGTAGTCGCCGAGCCGGACGAACCGGACGATGTGCCGGGAGATGCCCTGTGGCAGCGCCACCAGGTGGTGCGCAGGCCACTGCTCCAGCGGGGTCGACCAGGGGAGGTCGAGCAGCGCCGGGTCGACGAGGGCCGAGGTGATCCGCACGCGGACAAGTGTGACGGGTACCCCCGCTGAGCGCTTCCCTTCGTGGCTCGGCACACATCGACCCCGGCCGCGGCACCCCGGCGTGCGCGGGCGGCCGGTAGCGTGACCGGGTGCGGGAAACCACGACGGTACGCCACGGGCTGCGGCTGAACCCGGTACGCCCGGCCAGCTGGTGGTGGGACGCGGTGCTGCTCACCGCGCTGGTCGGCCTGACCGTCGCGCTCGCCACCGACCACCTCTTCGGGCTGGACCGGGCGGTCGCCGACTGGTCCGCCGACCACCGGCCGACGGTGGCGTACTGGGTGGCCCGGGTCTTGAACTTCCTCGGCCAGGGCACCCCGCTGACGCTTTTGGCCGCCGGATTGGGCGTGCTGGTGGCGGTCCGGCTCCGCTCGATCCGGCCGGTGCTGCCCCCGGTGGTCGCCTTCGTGCTCACCTACCTGACCATCGGCCCGCTGAAGGTCTGGACCGCCCGGCCGGCGCCGAGCGCCAGCGTTCGGGAGCCCTTCCTGGCGCCCGAGCGAACCCTGCCGCTGTTCCAGCACGACCTGTCGGTGAGCTACGCCCAGTCGTACCCGTCGGGGCACGTGGCCAACGCGATCGTCTGGTACGGCGTGCTGGCGCTGCTGCTCGTCCCGCTGCTGCGTACCGTCGGCCGAAGCCTGCCGCCCCGACTGGTCACCGTGGTCCGGGTGGTGCCGCCGCTGGTGGTCCTCTGCACCACCACGTACCTGGGCTGGCACTGGCTGACCGACTCGGTGGCCGGGCTGCTGCTCGGCCTGCTGCTGGACCGGCTGCTGCACCGGGCGCCCTGGGACGACGTCCCGTTGCCGGGCCGGTTGCGCGACTGGGACCGGCCGTTCACCTCGTACCCCTAGGGTCTGTGCTCGTGGATCGACTCGCACGACGGTTGGGCGTACCCGACGCGGTGGTCATCGGGCTGGGATCGATGCTCGGCGCGGGCGTCTTCGTGGTCTTCGCTCCGGCCGCGGCGGCGGCCGGCGGCGCCGGGCTGCTGGTCGCGCTGGCGCTGGCCGGCTTCATCGCCTTCTGCAACGCCACCAGCTCGGCGCGGCTGGCGGCCCGCTACCCGGAGTCCGGCGGCACCTATGTGTACGGGCGGGAGCGGCTCGGCCCGTTCGCCGGGTTCCTGGCCGGCTGGGGGTTCGTGGTCGGCAAGACGGCCAGCTGCGCGGCGATGGCGCTGACCATCGGCGCGTACCTCTGGCCGGGGCAGGCCCGGCTGGTCGCGGTCGGCGCGGTGCTCGCGGTGACCGCGGTGAACCTGCGCGGCATCGCCAAGACGGCCGCCGCGACGAGGGCCCTGGTGGTCGTGGTGCTCGCGGTGCTGGCCCTGGTGGCGGTGGCCGGGGCGGGCGCCGGTGACCTGCGGCTCGACCGGCTCACCGAGTCCGGTGGGTCCACCCGAGGTGTGCTCACCGCCGCTGGTCTGCTCTTCTTCGCCTTCGCCGGGTACGCCCGGATCGCCACCCTCGGCGAGGAGGTCCGCGACCCGGAACGGACCATCCCCCGCGCGGTGCCGCTGGCCCTCGGCGTGGTGCTCGCCGTCTACCTGGTCCTCGCCGTGGTCGCGGTCGGCGTGCTCGGGGCCGACGGGCTGGCCGACTCCGCCGCGCCCCTGGCCGACGTGGTGACCGCCGCCGGGCTGCCCGGCCTGGCCTGGGTGGTCCGGGCCGGGGCGACCGTCGCGGTCACCGGGGTGCTGCTCTCCCTGGTCGCCGGGGTCGGCCGCACCACGCTGGCGATGGCCCGCCGGCGGGACCTGCCGGGTGGGCTGGCCGCCGTGCACCCGACCCGCCAGGTGCCGCACCGGGCCGAGCTGGCGGTGGCCGCCGTGGTGATCGTGGTGGTCGCGCTCGGCGACGTCCGCGGGGCGATCGGCTTCTCCAGCTGCACGGTGCTGGTCTACTACGCGATCACCAACGCGTCGGCGCTGACATTGGGGCGAGACCCGGCGCGGAAGCTGCCGGTGCAGGTGCTGGCCGCGTTGGGGCTGGTCGGCTGCCTGGTGCTGGCGGTCAATTTGCCGCTGGCCAGCGTGCTCGCCGGGTTCGGGGTGCTCGCCCTCGGCGCCGCCTGGTACGCCGGGAAGTCCCGGTTCACTCCGTCGCGCGCGGGTGGCCGGTCCCCGCGTAGGTGAGCCAGACCGTGCGACGCTCGTCATCGATCAGGTACCAGATCCGCCCGCCGCCGGTCACCTCGTACTGCCAGCGCTCCAACTCCTGGCCCTTCCAACTCGCCGAGGCGAGGGAGCCCTTGAGGCGGTGCTGCCGCTCCGGCGACGTCCTCGACCTCGGGTCGGCCCGCAGGGCGTCGTAGGCGCGGCGGAGGTTGGCCGGCGCCTGCCGGGCCAGTTGCTCCCAGCCGTCCGCTGCCGCGGACTCGGCGAAGCGCAGCTCGTACTCCCCGGCCAGGGCCGGCGGGGCGGCCCGGTCTCCGCGCTTTGGGCTCACCGCGGGAGGTCCGGAGTCGGCACGGCACCGAGATCGCCGCTCGGCTCACGGGTGATCATCTCGTGCAGGACCGGGTCGGCGTGGATCTCGGCGGTGTGCCGCCACTGGGCCAGCAGGACCGCGATCGGCGACAGGTTCTCCAGGGAAGCCGCCCCCTGGGCCACGGTGATCAGCTCGGTCAGCAGCTGATCCACGTCCTCCTCGGGGAGGAAGGCCACCCAGGGCAGTGCCTCCCCCAGCACCCGCCGCACCACGTCCGTCGGTTCGGACCGCACCAGGCCGGCCAGCAGCCGTGCGGTGAAGTCGATGACGACGGCGTCCTGCTCCAGCTGGTCGGCTCGGGTCAGGGCCAGGTCACCCGCATCACGGCGACGCAGGCGCAGTGCGCGGACCCGTTCCAGCCGGTCGGCGGCAGCCGCCGGTCGGTGCAGGAACTCACTGAAGGGCACTTCGTCGTACACGGCGGCCATGACATCCACACTACCTTGGAAGTCCCGGTGTGAGGTCTACCGGTGGGCACCACCCAAGGCCGCCATGTCCTCAACGCCAGAGATCACTCGATCAGCAGATGGGCGGGCGGGACAGGTGGAGCAGATCCGGATCCCTGCGGACCAACTCGCCTTCGAAAGCGTCCCAACCATGCTCGATGATGTACCGCTTCTCCGATTTACTGATCGGGACCAACCAAACAATCGCCGCTTCCGCTCCCTCGTCGAGCGCGACCTGGTCGAATCGCTCGTCGAAGTAGCCGGGGACTGCGGCATACAGGCAGGAAAGCTCGCTACCCTCGGCGACGCCGCCCGGAAGGTCGAAGGTCTGTCCCCGCAGGATCGCCTCGTGGCGATTCAGCAGATCCCTACCGACCACCTGCAGCGATTGCGGAAGACGTGCGGGTGCCAGCGCGGCATGCGTCGTCATGATCAGCTCCAGCCGCATCTCCTTCCCTCCCGTCGGGGAGGGAAGGAGATGCCGGCTGAGTCCCAGCGTCGCGTAGGACATCGATCCTTCGAGCGTTCCTCCGCCACCGAGCTCGGCTACCTGAAAGGGCAGTTCCAAGCCATTCGGATCGCGGGTCCACCCGGATCGGATCGGACCGAGCCGCTCCTCCAAGTGTGCGACGAGCAGGGACATGAGCCACCAATCAGTCAGCGCCAGCGCCACGGTTGCAAGGGATGCACTCTACCCCGCCGCCCTGGTGGTACCGATCGATCACTTCCTCACGTGTCACGTCGGCCGGGAACTTGGTGTTGCTCCAAGCATCTCCCTGATCGTGCCCGTAGTCCCAGTCCCGGTTCTGACCGGAGCCAGGGGCAACGGTCACCTCACCAACACAGTTCGGACCGCCACGTCGGCAAATCCTGCCCCCGGTCGGACCCACTGGTGCCGCCGCCCAGACCCGCTGCTCGACGCTGGTTCGCAGGCTCGGCCTGCTCGTCACGAAGCCGGGTTCATTGGTGCCCCGTAGCATGCCGTCCGCGTCTGCGGTGCCGGGCTGGTGCCGGTTGGGATCGGCAAGCCAACGGCCATTGTCGCCGCGAGGACGAGCCCCGTTCGCACAGTCGCACGTTGCCGAGTGCCCGGACTCTCCACCACCGCAGTTGTGCACGAGGACCGGCTCGTCCTCGACGACCACGTAGTACGTGTGGACGTCGGCGACCGTGAGGTCGCGCATCTCCTCGGCGCCCGCCTTGTTGAGCACCGCGACGACCGTGACTGCGCCCGTGCCCCGCACCAGCAGCTTCGTGCCCGGCTTGAGGTCCTTGGCGTCGTCCCACTTCCGCTTGGACGCGTTCCAGAACGGGTGGTGCTGAGTCGTCTTGACCTTCGTGGTCTTCCCGTCCTGGTCGCGGACGGTCAGGTCGGTCAGGTCCTTGTCGGTGTTCCGGTGAAGTTGGGTGACCTTCTTCGGCTCCGACTTGCCTGTCTTCGGGTCGGTTGCGACGACTTTGTCGCCGACGTTGACGTCCTCGATCGGCCGCTTCGAGCCGTCGGCCATCAGGACCTTGGTCTTCGGATCGAAGCTGTGGCGACGGCCTCGGGTTCGTGAGTCGTCGTTGGTCGAACACGCTCCCCCGCCACCGACCCCCTTGATCAGGTTCAGGCCGGGGACCATGTTCTCCACGGCCGCCCGCGGGTTGTACCGGCCCGACGTCGCGATCTGGTCGACCGCGTCCTCGACGCCGTTCTCCGCCGCCTCCTGGGCGAGTCGGCCGGCCAGGCCGGTGCCCACCTTCTTGGCGACGATCGCGCCGACCCGGCTGGCCAGGGCGCCACCGGCGCCACCGATCAGGCCGGTCACCGCTCCGGTGCCGAGCGAGCCCAGGGCGTCACCGATGCTGTGGATGTCGCCCTGCGCGGCGTCCTTGGCCAGGTTGATCAGTGCGGCCGTACCGGCCATGCAGGCGATGGCGCCGGCACCGGCGGTCAGCGCGGTGCAGGCCATGCCGGCGAGGATCGCCCCACCGACCGCGGCCACCTCGATCAGGACGTCCTTGTGCTCCTTGACCCACTTCTTGGTCGCGTTCGCGGCGTCCTTGACGTGGCTGACCGCCTTCTTGACGACCCGGTGGGCCTTCGCGGCGATCTTCTTACCGGCCTGCTTCGCCTTGTTGTAGAGGTGTTTCGCGCGCTTCTTCGCCGCGGCGATCTTCTTGGAGACGTACTTGCGGCCCTGCTCGTACTTCTTCTTCACGTACCGCTTGGCCTGGTGGTACTTCTTCTTGACGTACCGCTTGACCTGGTTGTATTTGCGCTTGACCTGGTGGTAGCGCTTCTTCACCGCCGCCTTGGCCCGGTGGTACGTCTTCTTCACCGCGCTCTTGGCCGCCTGGTACCGCGTGCTGACGTACGAGGAGGCGTAGGAGTAGTAGCTCGACGCGTACGACGACGCGTACGAGTAGGCCGACGAGGCGTACGAGCGCACCGAGCTGACCGTCGAGCTGAAGGCCTTCTTGATGCTGCCCCAGCCCCAGTGGCCGGTCGGGTCGGTGACGGTCAGCGGGTTGGCGTCGCCGTACTGGTAGCGGTTGGCGTTGATCGAGTCCGGCACCGGGCTGTTGTTGGCGGTGTCCCGGGTGTCGAACTGACCGGTGTCGGTGTTGTACCAGCGGGCGTGCATGTTGACCCGCGAGGTGAGCGCGTCGGTCCACTCGGACTGGTAGCCCAGCGAGCCGAGCAGGCCGGCGGTGTTGACCACCTTGCCGAGCGGGTCGTAGGTCATCGAACCGTCCAGCGCCGTCCCGGTGGCCGTGAACTGCCCGACCACGTCGGTGTGCAGGTCGGTCCAGACCATCCGCTGGGTGCCGCCGGCGGCGGCGCCGACCACCTCGCCGGAGGGGCCCCGCACGTAGGTCGCGGAGCCGTCGCCAGCCAGGTCGTTGGCGAGACCGGTGTACGAGTGGTTGGGGCGGATCGCCCGACCCAGACCGTCGTACGTGTAGGTCTGGGTGCCTCCGCCGGCCTGCTGCGACACCACCTGGCCGAACGCGTCGGTGCTGGTGGTGTTGCCGCCGGCCGTCGCGAGGGTGCCGCGGGCGGTGTAGGTGTAGGCGACCCCGTCCGCGGTCTGAAGCCGGTTGCGCTGGTCGTACGTGAACAGCTTCGAGCCGTTCTGTACGCGGTTGCCGGACTTGTCGTAGGCGTACACCGTGGTGGCGGCGCCGTTGTTCCACGACGTCAGCCGGTCGGCCAGGTCGTAGGTATAGGTGTTGGCCGTCGAGCCCGCGAAGCCCGTGGTGGTCTTCGAGGTGATGTTGCTGTTGGCGTCCCAGCCGTAGGTGATCTTCGCCAGCGAGGTGCCGGTCGACGACTTCAGCTCGTCGCCGGTGAGCCGGCGCAGCGGGTCGAAGGTGAAGTTACGGGTGTTCCCGTTCGTCCCGTAGGTGATCTTGCTGACCTGGGAGAGCGTGTTGTAGGTGTACGCCATCTGCACGCCCGCAGTCGGGTTGTCCAGCTTCGAGAGCCGGCCCGCCTGGTCGTAGTTGTACGAGGTGGCACCGGCGGCGTCCTGGCGGGAGGCCAGCCGGCCGTCCGGGTCGTAACCGAACGACGAGTCACCCGACGGGCCGGTCACCGACAGCGGCAGACCACGGTCGTCGTAGCTGATCGTGTTCGTGCCGCCCGAGCCGGACAGCGAGGTCATCCGACCGGCCACGTCGTAGTCGAAGACCCGGTCCTCGGTGGCCGCCTCGGCGCCCGTGCCACTCTGCCGGATCAGCCGACCCATGTCGTCGTACGCGTTGGTGACCGACACGCCACCGGGCAGCAACTGCGTCGACGGCCGTCCGCCCTGGTCGTAGACGATGGTGAAGGTCCGGTCCGCGGCGTCCGGGTGGGCCGCCGTGGCCGGCTCGATCTGCGACTCCGGCAGCCCCCACGTGTTGTACGTGGTGTAGAAGGCGTTGCCGCGACCGTCGGTGAACCGGGTGCGGTTGCCCTCCAGGTCGTAGCCGAACGTGGTCTGGATCGAGTCCGATCCGGAGATCGGCTGGATCTCCTTGGTCAGCGCGCCCGTCGCGTCGTACTCCATGGTGGTGGTGGTGCCGCGGGCGTCCGTGGTCGCCACCATGTTGCCGGCGCGGTCGTACTTCGCCGACTGCGACGACAGCAGCGTGCCGGTCGGGCTGTACTCGGCCGTGCCGGTCGCCCGGTCCGCCATGTCGTAGGCGACCGTGGCGTACGAGTTGTCCGGGCGGATGCTCTTGGTCGTCCGGCCCTCGCTGTCGTACTCGTAGCGGGTGGTGTTCCCCGCGCCGTCCACGACCGCGATCGGCTCGCCCGCCTTGTTGTAGCTGGTCGAGCTGGCCACCCCGGCGGCCGAGGTGACGGTGGTCTTCTGGTCGGCGGCGGTGTCGTCGTACGTGTACCTGGTGGTGTAGTTGGTGCTGCTCTGCCGGACCACGTCGGTCGAGGTGAGCGGCCGGCTCAGGTAGTCGTAGGTGCTCGTGGACACCGCGCCGGACGGGTCCTTCGATGAGAGCAGGTTGCCCGCGTCGTCGTAGGTGTACGTGGTCACCCCGTCGTTCGGCGCGGTCTCCTTCGCGAGCCGGCCGAGCTGGTCGTACTCGTAGCGGGTGATCTTGCCCAGCGGGTCGGTCACCGCGGTGACCTGCCCGGTCGAGTCGTACGTCTGGGTGCTCTCCGGCACGATCGGGACGCTCGAACCCGGCGGCGTGTAGGCCGGGTCCTTCTGCGACACGACCCGGCCGGCGGCGTCGTAGCCGGTCACCGACCAGTTGCCGTTGGCGTCGCGCGCGTCGGTCTGCTCGTCGAAGGTGTTGTACCCCGCGTAGCTGACCGCGTTCGCCAGTGCCGGCAACTGCCCGGCCTGCTCCACCATCGCCGCCGGCGCGGTGGAGCGCGCCACCCGGCCTTCCTCGTCGTAGGCCTGGTAGGTGGTGTTGCCGTTCTCGTCGGTGATCGCGGTCGGCAGGCCGTCCTGGTCGAGCACCTGGGAGGTACGGATGACCTGCGCGTCCGCGGCCGGCGCGGTACCGGCCTTGAGCTGCGAGATCTCGGTGGCGGTCAGCGCCTTCTGGTAGACCTGAACGTCACTGATCTTGCCGTTGAAGTAGTTGGTGCAACCGCCGTTCCACAGGCCGCAGCCGACGGTGAACGGACCGTCCGTGGCCCAGGACGTCACCGCGGTCTTCGTACCGTCGGCGACACCATTGACGTACAAGGTCATGGTGGCGGTCTTGGCGTCGTACACACCCGCCAGGTGGGTCCAGGTGTTCACGGCGGGAACGGCCGTCGCGGTGGCGGCCTGGTCACCCGTCGGGTTGTCGATGTCACCCGACTTCATGACGAACTTCCACTGGTTCGTCTCGTGGTAACGCAGCTCGAACGCGTTCTGCCGGTCACCGTCCTGGCCCAAGATGCGGCCCTTGACGCCGGTCGCGCCGAGGTTGACCCAGGCGGCGAAGGTGAGGCTCCGCTCGGTGTCCACCAGCGGTCCCGTCGTCTGGAACTTGGCGTTCGTACCGTTGAAGACGGCCGAGCCGCCCCGCTCGGTCGACCAGGCCATGCTGCCCGACCCGGTCGCCGGGCTGTTGCCCACCGAGTCCGCGGCCTTGGTACCCGAGGTCTCGTTGAGCTTCCAGCGCGCGACCGGGGTCAGCGCCGCCGACGGGTACGTCGTCTCGGCGACCGCCCGACCGGCCCTGTCGTAGAGCGCCTCGGAGATCCCGGTGACCTGGTTGCCGTTCGCACCGTCGGTGGAGACGGTGGAGATCACGTTGTCGTCGGCGTCGTAGGCGAGAGTGGTGGTCCGCTTCAACCCGTTCGGGTCGACCGTCGAGGAGATCGTCCGGCCGGCCGCGTCGTAGCTGGTGGAGGTGACGCTGCGGCCGTTGTTGCCGACCTCGGTCAGCTCGTTGCCGGCCGCGTCGTAGGTGTGCTCCTCCACCACGAACGTCTTGGTGCCGTCGGTGCGGATGACCTTGGCTTCCAGGCCGTTGTCCGTGTAGGTGAACGACGTGGTCCAGCCCATCGCGTCGGTCTCCGACGCGAGCCGGCCCGCCGGGTCGTACGACCGCCGGCTGGTGACCAGGTCACGCGGCGCCGAGGGGTTGTTCGGGTCGCCGGTCCAGCCGACCACGGTCGAGGTGAGCAGGTTGCCCTCGGCGTCGTACGTGCTGGTGGTGACCCCGCCGTCCGCCTCGGTCTCCTTGACCACCCGGCCGTACAGGTCGTACTCGAGGTTGGTGGTCTCGTTCGTGGCGTTGGTGGTCGCCGTCTCCTGGCCGTACGCGTTGTAGGTGTGCTTCTCGGTGCGCGGCGCGTCACCGCCGGTGGTGTCGCTGACCGTCTGCTCCACCACGTTGCCGTCGACGTCGTAGGTGGTGTCGGTCTTCGCGGTGTGCACCGCGCCGGTGACCCGGTTGGTCACGCCCGGCTCGGTCTCGCTGAGCGGCCGGCCCAGTTTGTCGAAGGTGCGGGTGGTGGTCAGTCCCGCCGGGAAGGTGTCGGTCACCTCCGTCTCGCTGACCGGCTGGCCCAGGCCGTCGTAGGTGTAGCGGGTGACCTTGCCGCCCGGCTCCACCACCTCGGCGACATCACCGCTGGCGTAGTAGACGACCGTCTGGACCTGCCCACCCGGGGTGGTCACGGTCGAGGCCAGGCCGGCCGGGGCGAAGCCACCATCCTTGGCCGCCACGGTGGCGCCGTCGGTGTAGGTGGTGCGGGTGACCCGGCCGAGCGGGTCGGTGATGGTGGTCTGGTTGCCCTTGGCGTCGTAGTCGTAGCTGGTCTTGTACGTGTTGTCGGTCTCCGACGCCGACCGGCCATCCCGCATCGTCAGGATGACGTCGTTCCGCGGGTCCGGCTGGCCACCGATCTTCACCGAGGCGCCGGTGACCCAGCCGCCGGTGCCGTTGCCCGAGACCAGGTACATGTCGTTGTCGGTCGACTTGCGGTAGACGAAGTCGGCCTTCTTGTCGCCGTCGAAGTCGCCTGAGGTGAGCAGCGCGTTGGCCGAACTCCAGCCCGTGCCGATCTTGACGGACGTACCGGTCGACCAGCCGCCGGTGCCGTTGCCGGCGACCATGTAGAGGTTCTTGTCGGAGGAGTTGCGGTAGACGATGTCGTCCTTGCCGTCACCGTTGAAGTCCCCCGGGGCGGCCAGCAGGTCGGCGTTCTGCCATCCGTTGCCGATCTGCGTCGCAGTGGCGCTGACCCAGCCGCCGGTGCCGTTGCCCTTGAGCATGTAAAGGTTGTTGTCGACCGAGCTGCGGAAGATCAGGTCCGGCTTGCCGTCACCGCTGAAGTCGCGGGACATCACCATGAGGTTCGCCGAGCCGACAGCCGGGCCGATCTTCACCGAGCTGCCGGTGGTCCAGCCGCCCGTGCCGTTGCCGGCGAGCAGGTACATGTTGCTGTCGCTCGAGCTGCGCCAGAGGATGTCCGGCTTGCCGTCGCCGTTGAAGTCCTTGCTGCCGACGATCAGGTTGGCACCGGCGATGCTCGTGCCGATCTTCGTCGGGATGCTGGTCAGCCAGCCGCCGGAACCGTTGCTCCGCACCATCTGGATGCTGTTGTCGGTGGCCTCCCGGTAGACGATGTCCGGGTAGCCGTCGCCGTCGAAGTCGTTGAACATCACCGGCAGCTGGGCGGTGGACCAGTCGAGCGGGTCGGCCGAGTTCCCGTAGTAGGTGTAGTAGACCGACGAGCACTTGTTGGCCGACTGGTCCTGGCAGGTGATTACCTGCTTGGTGTTGCCCCGGACGTCCTGCAGCTCCTGCGTCCACACGCCGTTCGGGTCGTAGGTCAGGTTGCCGAAGCCGCCGACGTCGTAACCGAACTTGGTGGTGTTCCCCAGCGCGTCGGTCTGCGCCACCATCCGGTTGCCGTTGACCACGTCGTAGCTGTAGGAGAGCTGCTCACCGGTCGGGCCGGTGACCGTGACCGTGGAGACCGGCATCGCGACGGCCGTCGCCTGCCCGGACACCATGGTCACCGCGACCGGAACGGTCTGCTTCGACGCCTGGAAGTGGGAGCTGACCTGGGCGTCGCTGAGCTGCGTGCGGTAGAACGCCACCTCGGCGATGGAGCCCGGGAAGTACGCCACCCCGCTCGTCGGGGAGGACGGCCACGACTTGGTGTAGCCGGCGCCGATGTAGGCGTTGGCGGCGGTGGTGGTCTCCCCGGCCAGGGCGAGTTGGCCGACGGTCGCCCCGTCGAGGTAGAGCTTCTGGGTGGAGCCGCTGAGGGTGAGTGCGACGTGGTGCCACTTGCCGTCGTTCACCGCCGCCGTGGTGATCGGCGGGTTCGTGGTGTTGCTGCCGCAATAGCACCACTTGCCGCGCAGCTTGCCGTCGATGCCGACGTAGAGCGCGGGCACCCAGTTGCCGGTGAAACCGCGGGTGGCGATGTCCTCGGTCTGGAAGCCGAAGAGCGTGCCACCGGCGGTGCTGCCGGACGGCATCTTGAACCACATCTCGACCGAGTTGGGTCCGGTGGTGGGGATGTCCTCCGCCGGCATCTGCAGGTACGAGCTGGAGCCGTTGAACGAGGCAGCCTTGCTGTCGCTGAACGGGCCGGCGACGCCGAGCGTGGCGTCGCTGAAGGTGGCCGTGCCACCCTCGACCTCGTTGATCGCGTCGGTGACGTCGACCTCGCCGAGCCGCCAGTAGTCGACCGGCTTCGCGCCGAGCACCGAGGCGGCGTACACGTCGCTGTCACCGGAGACGGTCGGGGTACCCATGGTCCAGGCGCCGCCGTTCTCGTCCTTGACGCTGGCGACCCGACCGGTGGTCTTGTCGTACGAGATCTCCGCGGTGACGCCGCCGGAGGGGCGGACCACCTTGTTGAGCACCGGGTGGCCGGTCCGGCCGGCGCTGTTCAGCGCGGCGATCGTGGTGCCGGTCAACGCCTGGTTGAAGAACGCCACGTCGGAGATCGAGCCGGAGAAGTAGTTGGCCACCGCCGGGGAGGCGCCGGTGTTCTTGTGGCTGGGCCACGAGCCGCCGACGAAGCCGGCGCCGATCTGCACGTTCGCCGATCCGTTCGGGACCTGGGCGATGGTGCCGGCCAGGGTGCCGTGCAGGGTCCCGTCGAGGTAGAGGGACTGCGTGTCACCCGCGCCGGTGAGCACCACGTGGTGCCAGGCGCCGTTGTTCACCACGGAGGTGGAGGCCATCGCCTGCGTGGCGTTGCCCTGCCACCACTCGCCGCGCAGCTTGCCGTCGCTGCCGATGTAGAGCGCCGGGGTGTAGTTGCCGGTCGTGGTGCCCTTGGTGATCGCGTCGCCGTTGTAGCTGAACAGCACGCCGTTGACGGTGGTGGTCTTGAACCACATGCTGATCGACTGGTACTGGCCGTCGGCGACCAGCTTGCCAGGGAGCTGCACGTACGAGCTGGTCCCGTTGAAGCCGGTGGTGGTCGCGGTCGAGCCGGCCAGGCCGGCCGGCTGGCCCAGGGTCACGCCGTTGTAGCGGGCGTTGTCGACACCGGCGTTGCTGAGCACCCGGCTCGCCGCGATGGTCGCGCCGCTCGCCTCGTTCAGCGGCCAGTACGAGTACGGGCCGGCGTTCAGCACCGCGTTGGCGTACTGGGAGGTGGTGTCCGTCTGGTACGTGGTGCAGTTGGCCCAGTCCGTCGGCGGGCAGACCTTGGTCAGCGCGTCGTTGGAACCGTAGGTGTACTGCCAGGTCGCCGAGGTGTTCCAGTCGCCGGCGGTGGCGGGATCGGTGTAGACCGTCGCGACGTGCGGAGCACTCGACCCGGCCGGGGTCGACCAGGTGACGTACAGCGACCGGCCGGAGGCAGAGGTGAGCTTGGTCAGATTCCCCGAGGTGTCGTAGGAGAAGCTGAGCGAGCGACCGTTGGCGTCGGTGATCTGGGTGACCTTGTAGACGCCGGTGCCGGCCAGCTGGCTGAAGACGTAGACCGTGCCGTCCTTGTCGGTGAGCGTGTAGCCGGCCACCGCTCCCGCGGTGTCCTTGTTCTCCTTGAACACCGAGTACCGGCCGGAGGTGGAGGTGAAGCTGCCGTCGGCGTTGCGCCCCATGGCCACCTCCTGACCGGTGGGGTAGGTGATGAGCACCGACTGGATGCTGCCCGCCACGTCCTTGACCTGGGTCGCGCGCACGTCCAGCAGGCTGGACCAACCGGTGCCGAAGGCGTTGCTGCGCCGGGTGTCGAGGCTGTTGTAGCTGCGGGTGACCGAGAGCGACGGGCCCACCGTGGTCACGCTGGCGTCGGTGGCCGAGGTGGTGTAGTTGCCGACGCTCGGGTCGTAGCCCTTGCCGGCGTTCTGCGCGAGGTTCGCGGTCAGCAGCGGCTGCGGCACCGAGGTGGTGAAGGCGTACGCCGGGGAGACGGCGCTGTAGGCGGCCTTGTCGTAGACCTGGACCGTGTAGAGGTAGGTCTTGTTCCAGGTCAACTTGCCGGACGGCACCGTCCAGCTGGGGGTCGTGATCCAGCCCGAGCTGACCACGGTGGCGTTGGTCTCGGCGTCCGTGACCACGTAGTTGTAGGTCAGGCCCTTGGCCGGCCAGTTGTCCGAGTCGACGGCCCGGGAGAGCAGTTCCGGGGTGAGCGTCTGCACGACCGCGTTGTTGGCCGGGTACCGGAGGTTGACCTGCGGCGCGACGTCGTTGGTGTAGGTGAACTCGACGTACGGCTTGTAGGCGCCGGAGGAGAAGTTGGCGGAGGTGAACCGCTTCCAGGCGTACGAGTCGGTCTCCGACGCGGTCAGCGCGAGACCCTCGTTCGCGCCGCCGGTCGACCAGTCGTTGAAGGTGTCGACGTTGAGCGGGACGCTGACCCACTTGCCGATGCTCCGGTCGGCGCCGCTGTTGGTGCAGGCCGGGTTGTTGTCGCTGATGGTCAGCGAGCCGATCGACGACGAGATCGTCGGTCCCGGGTAGCTGGCCGTGCTGAGGTCCTCGACGGTCCAGGCCTGGGTGGCCCGGTGCACGTAGAACGGCTTGTGGGTGGCGCAGTCGTACGACCACGTGTGGTAGAGGAAAAGCTTCGCCGCGCTGAACCGCTTGCCGACGAAGCCGTTGTTGTCGAAGTCGTCGAGGTGGATGAACGAGCGAGCCTTGGTCGTGCCGCCGTTGTAGGTGCCGACCGGCAGGTTGTCGCCGTTGTTGGTGGTGGTGCTGTCGTTGTCGACGAAGACGTCACCGGTGGTGCCGGTGGTGGCGGTCGGGTCGATCCGCACCGGGTACTGCCGGGCCGGGTCGCGCAGCCACGCCTGGTCGGCGGTGACCTTCAGCGCGGGAGCGCCGTCGACGGTGACCAGCTCGAAGACCACCTTGTCGGACTCGGCCGGGGCACCGGACTTCGGGTCGACCTTGGCGTCCTGCATGGAGCCGCGCGGGAACCAGGCGACGGCCTTGCCGCCGGCGTTGAGCAGTTCCACCGAGCCCTGCGCGGTCAGCCGCGGGGTGAGGCCCTTGAGCCGCAGCGGGAAGACCCAGCTCGACGCCGCGTCGGGCGAGTGCAGGACCAGGGTCTCCTTGACGCCGGCGTCGAAGGCGGTCAGCTCCAGGTCGGTCTGCCCGAGGATGTCGCGGTAGCGGGCGGTGGCGCCGTCCACGGTCGGCGCGGTGACGTTGGCGCCCTGAAGCTGGTAGCCCACGCTCTCGCCGGTCGGCAGGGTGAGCTGCGCCAGGTCGGGGCCGGTGGTCGCGGTCGCGGCGGGAGCGGTGCTCGGGTCAGCGGCGGGGGCGGCGGTCGGGGCGGCGGCATCCCGGGTGGCTGGCGCGGCGGTGCCGGCGACCGAGACGCCCAGCTGGTTCGCCTTCACGTGCAGCCGGCCGTCGGCGCGCCCGGTCAGGTTCGAGTCGATCTTCTGCCAGGTGCCGTCGGCGGCGCGGTAGTTGACCGGGCGGTTGTAGGTCCGCTTGGTGTACGAGCCGTCGGCGTTCTGGAAGACGTCCGAGCGGGCGCTCGACCGGGCAGCGAGCCGCTTGCTGGTCCGCCCGTCGAAGCCCTGCTCCGCCGGGCCGGTGGTTTCCGGCGTCGTCTCGATCTCGTGCGGCCGGTACGAGTCGAGCGTGCCCGCGGCCGGCTTGGGCGCCCGTCCGGCGCCCTGACGCGCGTCGGTCGCGGCGGCCGAAACGTGCGGGTCGACCGCGATCGGCCGGCCCTTCTGCTGCACGGGGAGGCCCAGGAAAGCAGCGGTGGCCGACCAGGCCGGCCGCTGAGCGAACCAGGTCAGCCAGGTCAGCGGGAACTCGCCGCCCGGACGGACCACATCTGCTGGCACCGCGACACTGAGCCCGAAGACCACCGCGATCACGATGGCCAGACGGCGCGCAGAACTGGTGACGGATCGGCGCACGGCCGGTCCCCTCCCCGTGAAGTGAAAATTTCTCCGCGGAGTTTGAGGGTCAGCCGGTCCGGGTAACAAGCCCCCTGATCAGATTCTCCTGAGAGGAAGCTGAAAGAAGCTCCGCCTCAGGAGGCGAGCCCGGAGATCAGTTCGCGGGCCTTCTGCTGCGCGACTTGCGGGCTTTTTGCTTCCACAACGGACACGTTACTTGCGGCGCTTCCACCATTGATACCCACGAAGTGGACAGTTGGGAATCTTGCCGCTCCGGCCCGCAATGCGCCCACCGGTGCCGGACCCGCGCTGAGAATAAGATCACACCTGCTCTGGACCAGGCTCGCCAGGTACGTCTCGGCATTCTCCGCCGTCTGCGGGCCGTTCACCTCGAGATACTGGATCTTGACGTGGGTGGTCACGGACGCCTCCTGCATCCCGGCCCAGACCGGTGCCGCCTCCGACTCCGCGACACCCTTCTCGCCGGTCAGCAGGCACGCCGTCTCCGCCCGGTACTCGCGCTGGCGCGGCGGCGGCGCGTCGGCCGGCCACAGCGTCCATGCCAGCCCGCCGGCGGCGACCACCAGCACGGCGACCACCGCCCACCACGGCGGGCGCACCCGCAGCCACGACGGGAGGGCGCCCGCCCGCGCGGGGCGCTGCCGCTCCCGGATCCGACGTCCCAAGCCTCCACCAAGCACGGCGAGAGACTACTCGGTGCCGGATTCAGTCCTGGCCCTCCCGGGGCACCGGCGCAGCCGGGGAGGCAGGCGGGGACGAAACCGCCGGCGGCGGCGGGGTGGACTCGCGCAGCAGCCCCGCGAGCCCGGCCCGGCGGGCCACCACGGTCAGCCGGTCCCCCGCCGAGATCACCATCCGCGGGTCGGTCTTCCAGTCGGTCTTCTGCCCCGACCGGGTGTGCGCGAGCAGGCGCACCTCTCCGGGGCGGGCCACCGAGGCGAGTGGACGGCCGTCCAGCGGGGCACCCGCAGCCACCGGCACCTCCACCACCAACAGCGCGTGCCGGTCGACCGGGATGGTGGCGATCACCGCGCGGTCCAGCAGCGCCACCGCGAACGAGGGCGCGGCCAGGTACGACACGCTGCGCGAGATGCCGATGCCGAACGCCTTCTGGATCCGCTCGGCGAAGTCGCCGTCGAAGAGCCGCAGCACCACCCGCACCTCGGCGTTGAGCGCCCGCGCGTTCAGCGCGGCCCGCAGGTTGACCCCGTCGTCGGTGGAGACCACCACCAGCGCCTGGCAGTGCTCCACCGAGGCCGACCGCAGCGTCTCCTCCCGGGCCGCGTCGCCGACGATGAGCGGCACGCCCAGCCGGCGGGCCAGCGCCGCGCCCCGGGCCTCGGGGTTCCGGTCGATCACCACCACCTCGACGCCGAAGTCGCGCAACTGCGCCATCACCCGGGTGCCGATGTTGCCCAGCCCGACCACCACCACGTGCCCGGCGCGGACCGGCTGAATCCGCCCGGAGTGCAGGGCCAGCCGGGCGTTGACGATGCCGTCGACGACCACGGCGGTGATCAGCGGGATCAGCGCCAGCCCGGCGAGGTTGAGCACCACCTGCATGATCTGCGCGGCGGCCGGCTTGCCGACATCCGGGTCCTGCCCGCTGAGCGTGGTGACCAGGGTGAGGTAGAGCGCCTCGGCCCAGCTGACGTGCGCCGCCCGGCCGTTGAGCCAGCCGAGCACGGCGATCACCGCCAGCAGCAGGAGGACCGCGATGCCGATCTTGCGGGTGGCGAAGCTGCGGACCGCGCGGAGCAGCACGGCCAGCGGCTGCCGCCGGCGGCGGGCCCGGACCAGTCGGCGGGCGGCCAGCTCGGTGCCGACCGGCTGCCCGGTCGCCTCGGCGAGCACCACGTCGGCGGCGGCCTCGTCGGCGGGCAGCACCCGGACCAGGTCGGGGTCGGTCGTCACGGCCAGGCCGCTGACCACGTCCACCGGGCGTACGTCGTCGCGGCGGGCCACGTAGAGGGTGCGACCGCCGTGCCGGAAGTGGGTGGGAGCGACCTCGCCGAGCGCCGCGGCGACGAACGCCGGGGCGGCCATCGAGGCGTCCGACAGGACCGCCGAGTCGGGGAAGAGCTGGCGCAGCCCGTTGGCGAGGCTGGTGTTGAACATCCGGACCACCAGGCGCAGCCGCGGCTCGACCTCCTGGGCGCAGAGCGCGGCGTGCATGTTGCCCACGTCGTCCTGGTGCAGCAGGGCCAGCCCGTCGGCACCGGCCAGCCCGGCCCGGCGAAAGGTGGCCTCGTCGAGCCGGTCGGCGCGGACCACCTGGATGCCGTCCAGGTCGCGGCCGTCCGGGCCCTCGGAGCGGCGGCGCTCCGGCACGACCAGGGTGATCCGGATCCGGCCGTACGGCAGCTCGGTGCCGAGCAGCGCCCGGACCACCCAGTACGCCAGCGGGTCGTTGCCGCAGACCACGTAGTGCGGGCGGGTCTCGCCGTTCATCCGCAGCCGCCAGCCCGTCGCGCGCCGGGCGCGGTCGCGCAGGGGTTCGGCCATGACCGGATGGTAGTCAGCCGGTCGCACCGGGCGCAGCCCCCGTGATCATGAACGTCGGGCGTACCGGCATGTCCGGGCCGGCGGCGGGTAGAGCACCGGCATGCAGACCTTCCTCCCGTACCCGGACTTCCTGGCGAGCGCGCGGGTGCTCGACCAGAAGCGGCTGGGCAAGCAGCGGGTGGAGACCATCCAGGTGCTGCGCGGGCTGACCCGGCCGAACTACGGCTGGCGCAACCACCCGGCGGTGAAGATGTGGGCCGGCTACGAGGAGGCGCTGACCCGGTACGGGCTGGACATGTGCGCGGTCTGGTCGGAGCCGGGCCGGGCCGACACCTGCGCGGCGACCATGGCCACGGACCTCGCCGCCGCGTGCGGCATCACCGCGATCCGTACCCAGGCCGAGCTGGCCGGGGCCGGTGAGCTGCCGCCCTGGCTGGGTCAGGAGGACCTGCACCTGAGCCACCGCTCGTCGCTGCTGCGCAAGGACCCGGAGCACTACCGGCCCCGCTTCGGCGAGCTCCCGCCCGACCTGGAGTACGTCTGGCCGGCCTCGGACCGGGATCGGCGCTGCCTGCTGCCGTCCGACGGCTGAGCCGGGCAGACTGGGGACTCGGGCGGGCGGGAAGGTGCACATGGCGCTGTCGCAACTGTTGGGTCGGCTCATCGGCGTACGCGAGCACGAGGTGGACCCGGGCGGCGGCGGTGCCCCCCGCGTGCCGCGCCCGGTCACGGCGGTGGTGGTCGGCGGCGGTATCGCCGGCATGTCGGCGGCGGTGGTGCTCGCCGAGCGCGGGGTGGACGTGACGGTGCTGGAGGCCGCGCCGACCCTGGGTGGCCGGCTCGGCGCCTGGCCGGAGCAGCTGCCCGACGGCAGCCAGCAGAACGAGCACGGTTTCCACGCGTTCTTCCGGCAGTACTACAACTGGCGGTCCGTCCTGCGCCGGGTCGACCCGGGGCTGGGCTTCCTCAAGCCGATCCCCGGCTATCCGATCCTGAGCGAGCGGTGGCCGACCGAGGAGTTCGGCAAGCTGCCGCCCGCAGCGCCGGCGAACCTGCTCGCGCTGCTGCTGCGCAGCCCCAGCCTGCGCCTGGCGGACCTGCGCGGGATGGACCGGGACGCGGCCCTGCCGCTGCTCAGCTACGACCCGGTGCGCACCTACGCCGAGTTCGACCACACCACCGCCGACGAGCTGCTCACCTCGTTGCGCCTGCCGGACCGGGCCCGGGCGATGCTCTTCGAGGTCTTCTCGCACTCGTTCTTCAACCACGAGGCGGAGATGTCGGCCGCCGAGATGATCGCCCAGTTCCACTTCTACCTGCTCGGCAACCCGGAGGGGCTGGCCTTCGACTGCCCGGACGAGGACTACGCGACCGCGATCTGGCAGCCGCTGACCCGGCACGTGGAGAAGCACGGCGGCCGGGTGGTCACCGGCGCCGCCGCGACCCGGCTGGACCGGAGCCCGGACGGCTGGCGGGTGACCGTCGCGGACGGCACGTCGTACGACGCCGGTCACGTGGTGCTGGCCGTCGACCCGCCGGCGTTGGCCGCGCTGGTGGCCGCCTCGCCCGGCCTGGTCGCGGCGGCGCCCCGGCTGGTGGCGGCGATGCCCGCGTTCGGGCAGGCCGGCCCGCCGTACGCGGTGGCGCGCTACTGGCTGGGCGGGGACGTGCGCGCCGACCGGGCGGTGTTCAGCGGGGTGTCCCGGCAGCCCACCCTGGACTCGGTGACCCTCTACCACCGGCTGGAGAACGAGTCCCGCCGCTGGGCGGAGCGGACCGGCGGCGCGGTGGTGGAGCTGCACGCGTACGCCTGCGAGCCGGACGTGCCGGCCGAGGAGCTGGCCGAGCGGATGCGGGTCGAGCTGACCGCGCTCTGGCCGGAGGTGGCCGGGCTGCGGGTGCGCGAGCTGCGCGCCCGGGTCGAGGCGCAGGCCCCGGCGTTCACGCCGGGTAGTCACGCCGGCCGTCCGGGAATACGCACCGATGCCCGCGGCCTCTACCTGGCCGGGGACGGCATCTCCACGGAGTTCCCCAGCGCCCTGATGGAACGGTCGGCCGCGACCGGGATCATCGCCGCGAACCACATCCTGCGGGGTGCGGGCGCGGCGGCCGAGCCGGTCCGCTCGATCCGCCCGCGGGGGCTGCTGGCGCGCCGCTGAGGGATTCCCTGCGCACCCGCCCGAGGCGCGGCAATCGGCTTATTCGCCCCTTTTCGCACCAAATCCTGATCTACGCTCGACTGACGTCGATCGACGCCGGCGCACGGCCGGCACGGGAGGTCGGGAGGGTGGCAGCGCACCGGGCCGGCGTGAACGCCGGCCCCGCCGAGGAGAACGGCCGCGACGACGCGTACGGGCTGCTCCGCGACGAACGGGCCTGCATCGGCACCGCGCTGCGCCTCGGCTGGTGGATGGCCGACGCGTACCACCACGCGCAGACCGCCGACCTGACCGGCGTCGACGATCCGGCCGCCGCCCCGCCCGCGAAACTCTCCAACCTCACCGAGATGTCCGGCCGCGACCGGATGCGGATGTACCTCGACGGGGCCGAGGTGGCCCTCAACCAGATCGCCGAGCTGACCGACACCCGCCGGCCCGGTCCGTCGCTGGCCGCCGCCCGCGCCGAGACCGCCGGCGAGCCGCTGCTGCTCGCCCTGGACGCGCTCAACATCGACGTGCTGCGCTGGGCGATGGCCACCAACCACCGGGTCGGGCTGGCGTACCGGCTGGGCCGGTCCCTCGCCGACACCGTCCGGCACGGCGACGCCGACCAGCTCGTGCATCGCTTCGGCGGCCGGCAGATCGAGATCAGCCGGTGGCTGGACGAGCTGGCCAGCGTGCTCCCGCCGTACTCCTCGGCGGTGGTGCGCCGGTCCCTGCTGGCGTGGGCGGACGCGGCCACCCGGGCCCGGGTCGGTGACCCGGCCGAGGCCGACACCGCCGAACTTGCCCGGGAGCTGCGCAACCAGGGCGACCTGTGGCGCGGTGTGCTCACCGGCGGGCTGCACCCCCGGGACCTGCTCGACGAGGAGGACTGGGCCGTGATCGCCCGGAACCTGATCATCCGGGACCGGAAGCTGGTGGTGCAGGCCGCCCGGGGCGTCTTCTGGCCGGTGCTCGTACCCCTGCTGGTGGTGCTGGTGGCGGTGGTCGGGGTGAGCGCCGCCGCGGCGGCCGGCTCGCCCATTACCCGGGCCGCAGTGGCCCTGCTCGGCCTCGGCGCCGGGCTGACCGCCATCTGGCGCTCGGTCTCCGGACCGGCCCTCACGGTCGCCGCCGAGGTCAACCGGCCGCTGCTGGACAGCGAACTCGTCTCCCGGATGACCGGCCGGATCAACCGGCCCCTCACCGCCGCCCGGGCCGCCGGCCGCACCCGCCGGCAACGGCACCCGGGCCGGATCGAGGGCGGATCGAAATACGTTGCCCCTCTCTCCCCCGCCGACCTACCGTGATCGCGCAAGGTCAACCGCCGGATCGGGAGTTCAGCATGACGAACGCGCACGCCACCCGTGTGCCGTCGACGCTGCCCAGCGGCGGTCACCGAGCCGAAGGTCCCCGGGACAGGTGGCCCGACTGACGCGTGTCCGCACGCGCCTCAGCCGCCCGTCCCACCGTGGACCGGGCGGCTTTTCGCTGTCCGGCCCGCTCCGCCGCCGATCGTGAAGGGAGAGCCCGGTGGACGCCGTCCTCGTCATCAACGCCGACCTCGGCCCGCTGCACCGGGTCACCGTCCAGCACGCCATCCGGATGCTGTGCCGCCGGGTCGCGGAGATCCACGAGGCCGAGCCGGACCAGGTGATCGGCGTCTTCCCGGTCCCCCGGGTGGTCCGCCTCGTCCGGTACGTCGTGACCCGCTGGCGGTTCAGCGCCGGGCCGGCCTGGTCCCGGGCCGGCGTGCTGCGCCGCGACGCCCGCTGCTGCGCGTACTGCGGCGGGCCGGCCAGCACCGTCGACCACGTCCTGCCCCGCTCGCGCGGCGGCCGGAACACCTGGCGGAACACCACCGCCGCCTGCTACGCCTGCAACCAGCGCAAGGGCGACCGGACGCCGGCCGAGGCGGGCATGCCGCTGCGCCGCGAGCCGGTCGTGCCGAGCTGGGCCGCGTTCGCCGGGCGGTGACGAGACCGGCCGGCGGGCACAGGGGGCCGTGTCGGGGGTACGCCCCGGCGCGGCGCCCGCCGGCCCCGAGCCGTCAGTTCCGGCCGGACGGCGACCAGGTGAAGCGCGGCGACCGGCGCTCGTGGAACGCCGCCACCCCCTCGCGGGCCTCGCCGCTGGACCGCGCCTTGGAGTGCCACCAGGCGATCCGGGTGCTGTTGGCCCGGTCGTCGACGATCTCCTTGGCCGCCGCGACGCTCAGCTGGGAGCGCTGGGCGATGGCGGCGGTGACCGCGTCCACCCTAGCGGCGAGGTCGTCGACCACCTCGTCGACCAGCCCCACCCGCAACGCCCGCTCGGCGTCGATCAGCTCGGCGGTGAAGAGCAGGAACTTCGCGGTGGACGGGCCGACCAGCCGGGTCAGCCGCCGGGTGGTCGGCGCCGGGTAGACCAGGCCGAGCCGGGCCGGGGGTACGCCGAACCGGGCATCGGGGGCGGCGATCCGCAGGTCGCAGGCGACCGCGAGCTGGCAGCCGCCGCCGACGCAGGGGCCCTGGATCGCCGCGATGGTCGGCTTGGCGAAGGCGGCGAGCCGCTCCTCGGCGGCGACCGCGATGCTCCGGTCGCCGGCGTCCAGCAGCTCGTCGAGGTCACCCAGGTCGGCGCCGGCGCAGAACGCGCCGTCCGCGCCGGTGAGCACGAGGACCCGCACCGCGGGGTCGGCCTCCAGGCCGTCCAGCAGACCCGGGAGCTGCCGCCACATGGCCGGCGTCATCGCGTTGCGCCGCCCGGGATGGCGGATCGTCACCGTCGCCACGGCGCCGGTCACCTCGACGGTCAGCTCGGCGTCCGGCACCGCCACCACCCCTCTCCGCGGGGCCGCCGCGTGCCGGGACCCGTCCCGGCGACCATAACGGCGCGGGCCCGACGACCACCCGCGAGGGGTGGCCGCCGGGCCCGCCGACGGCGAGGTCAGGTCAGGAGACGTTGACCGCGGTGTCGTCGATCACGAAGGACGTCTGGAGCGAGGAGTCCTCGACGCCGCTGAACTTCAGGGTGACGGTCTGGCCGGCGTACGAGGCCAGCGAGAACGACCGCTGGGTGTACCCGGTGGCCTTGTTCAGGTTCGAGTAGGTCGCCAGGGTCGCCAGCACCGTCCCGGAGGAGTTGAGCACCTGCACCTTGAGGGTGTCGTACGCGATGCTGGTGGTGGTCTCCGACGTGTCGATGTGCAGCCAGAAGCTGAAGTTGTACGAGGTGCAGCCGGCCGGCAGGCTCACCGACTGGGAGAGCGTGTCGGTGTGGGTGCTGCCGTACCCGTCCAGCCAGGCGTTCCAGGTGCCGCCGTGGGTCGGCTGGCCACTGCCGCCGTACTGGCCGATGACGCCGGAGGTGGAGGCCCAGACCGTGTTGCCGGACTCGAAGCCGGGGTTACCGAGCTTCTGGCCGGCGCCGGTGCAGCCGCCGCCGGTGCCGTTCACGGTCAGCGTGTAGCTGGCCGAGTGGCTCACCGCGCCGGCGCCGGTGACGGTCACCGTGTAGGTGCCGGCCGGGGTGCTCGCCGAGGTGGCGATGGTGAGGGTGGACGAGCCGCCCGAGGTCACCGAGGTGGGGTTGAACGACGCGGACGCGCCGGTCGGCAGGCCGGACGCGGAGAACGTCACGGTCTGCGCGGTGCCGCTGGTGGTGGCGGTGGCGACGGTGGTGGAGACCGAACCGCCCGCGGTCACCGAGCCGGAGGTCGGGGAGAGCGAGACGGAGAAGTCGTTCCCGGTCGACGTGCAGGGCGCGTCGCTGCCGGAGACGGCGACCGCGGTCCACGCCGCCTGGACGGCCTTGTACTCGGTGGAGCAGTTGCCGTACAGGTCGGTCGCCGCCCGCAGGCTGTAGGCCCGGGCGGTGTTCGACGGGGTGGTGGTGTTGACGTACGAGGTGTTGGAGGTGAAGTACACGTCCAGGGCGCGGAACCAGATCTTCTCGGCCTTGGCGCGACCGATGCCGACCACCGCCGGGGCGGAGCCGCAGACCGGCGAGGTGCCGTACGCGGTGGAGCCGGTGCCCTCGGCGAGGTTGAAGTAGAAGTGGTTGGCCGGGCCGGACGAGTAGTGCACGTCCTTGTTCTTGGTGCTGGTGGTCCAGCAGCTGTCGGACGAGCCGTCCAGCGAGGGGTTGTACATGTAGCGCAGCGGCGTGCCGTTGCCGTTGATGTTGATCTTCTCGCCGATCTGGTAGTCACCCGGGTCGGCGGTGGTGTTGGCGTAGAACTCGACCATCGTGCCGAAGATGTCGCTGGTGGCCTCGTTGAGGCCGCCGGACTCGCCGGAGTAGGTCAGGCCGCCCGGCACCACGTTCTCGGTGACGCCGTGGCTCATCTCGTGGCCGGCCACGTCGAGGGAGACCAGCGGCTTGGCGTTGCTGGAGCCGTCGCCGTAGGTCATCCGGGAGCCGTCCCAGAAGGCGTTGACGTAGTTGCTGCCGTAGTGCACCCGGCTCGGCACGCCGGTGCCGTTGCCGAAGATGCCGTTGCGGCCGTGCACGTTCTTGTAGTAGTCGAACGTCTTGGCGGCGCCGAAGTGGGCGTCCACACCGGCCGACTGCCGGTTGGAGGTGGTGCCGTTGCCCCAGGTGTTGTCGGCGTCGGTGAACGTGGTGCAGGTCGACGTGCCGTTGTTCATGTCGCAGGTGGAGTTGTTGCCGTGCGACGGGTCGACCATCTGGTACGTGCTGCCGGAGAGCGTCGTGTCGATGCTGACCGTGCCGGAGTAGATGCTGTTGCCGGTGCCGGCGACACTCTCGATCTCGTCGTACGAGCCGATCACCCGGCCGGTGGCGGCGTCGGTGATGACGTGCAGCTTCGACGGGGTCTGCTTGTCGGCCTTCCAGCCGGAGGCGACGGTCTCCCAGGCGAGGCGGCCCCGGCCGGAGCTGGCGTCGACGAAGAGCTCCGGGGCGCCCACGGTGGTGAGGCTGCCGGAGAACGTCTTGCGCGCGGTCGCGCTGGCCGCCGCCGAGGAGATCTTGGCGCCGGTGCCGAGGGTGAGCGGGGCGGCGAGGCCGACGGAGGTGCCGGCGTAGCTGCCGTTGGGCGCCGTGTGGATGACGAAGTCACCACCGTAGACGCGGAGGCCCTTGTAGGTGCGGGTGTAGCGGGTGTGCGCCGCTCCGTTGGCGTCCACCTTCGTACGGACGGCCTGGTACGACTCTCCGCTGGCGCCCTGGACGGCGCCGGGGTTGCTACGGAGCAGGCTTTCGGCACGAGCTGCGGGTGAGGTGTCCGGGGCGGGGGCGGTGGGGGCCGCTTGCGCTGCGGTGGCGACGCAGGTCA
Source organism: Micromonospora sp. BS32 (assembly GCF_059089345.1). Taxonomy (NCBI): domain Bacteria; kingdom Bacillati; phylum Actinomycetota; class Actinomycetes; order Micromonosporales; family Micromonosporaceae; genus Micromonospora; species Micromonospora sp. BS32. The sequence goes on along the minus strand of NZ_JBSSHR010000007.1, from coordinate 228,682 downwards.
GCACCCCGCTGGTGAGCAGAGCTGCGCTGACGGCGGCGAGGGTTCTTTTCACGTGCCCTCCTGACAAGGGAAGTTGTGACGGGGGTAGTCACGCATGTAGATATAGCGATACACCGCGGAAAAGAGAAGGGGTGGAGCGCTTCCAGCCCTCGACACTGGCCGAACGGAGGAGGAGCCCTGGTGAGGGAACCCGGCGGCGTCGATGCACGTCCGATCGGCATGAGATCACCCGCCCCTGCCGCTGTCAAGATCATGGTCGCTGCCGCCCTGCTGACCGGCTGCTCAGCGACCGACCCGGCGTCACCTGGGTTGTCGCCGTCCGCCTCGGCCACCGGGGCCACCGCGTCCCCCGGTTCCACCCCGGCGAGCAGCACCCCGGGCGGCGTGACCTCGGCCCCCGCGACGACCGGCGCGCCGCCCACCACGGGCACGACGCTCCCCCGGGTGGTGCTGAACCGCACCGGCGGCTTCGCCGGGCAGACCCGGACGGTCACCGTCGAGCCGGACGGCCGCTGGACCGTCACCGGTGACGGGGCCCGGGGCAGCGGGCGGCTGACCCCGGCCCAGCTCGACCAGCTCCGCTCCCTGGTCGCCGACCCCCGACTCGCTGCCGAGGCGACCCGGCCCACCGCGTCGACCGTGTGCCGGGACGCCTACGAGTACCAGCTCACCGTCGGCGCGACGAGGTCGTTCTACGTCGACTGCCCCTCGGACGCCGCCCGCCCGCCGGCGACCCGCGCCGCGGTCGAGCTGCTGACCCGGGCCACCGGCGGCTGAGCCGACCGCCCGGCTACCAGCCGGCCGCCGCCGCCCGCAGGGCCCGGCGTACCGCCTGTACCTCCCGCCGCCCGGCCACCCCCGGCCGGGCGGTGAGGAAGAGGGTGTTCAGCGGCGGCACCGCCGGGGTGAGCAGCGGGCGCAGGGCGCCGGCGGCCAGCTCACCCCGACAGAGGTACGTCGGCAGCACGCTCACCCCGGCCCCGGCGAGCACCGCCGCCCGGACCGCGCGCAGGTCGGCCACCACCAGGCTGGGCGCACGGGTCAGCCGGGTGTCGAAGACCGTGCGCCACCAGCGCCGCAGGATCGGCGCCTCCTCCGCGTACGCCACCAGCGGGACGTCCCGCAGCACCGCTGCGGTGACCGGCTCGGGCAGCCGCTCGGCCCACCCGGGCGCGGCCACCAGCGCGAACTCCTCGTCGTAGAGCGGTTCGGCGGTGAGCCCGCGCCGACGGGGCCGGACGCTGCTGACCGCCAGGTCGAGCCGGCCGGCCACGACGTCGTCGAGGAGCTGGTCGGGCAGGCCGGCGGAGACCCGCAGCTCCAGCCCCTCCGCGACCAGCCCGGCCACCGCCGGCAGGGCCAGCTCCGCGAGGAACTCGGCCGGCCCGCCGAGGAAGACCGTCCGGGGGTACGGGGTGGCCGAGTCGTCGGCGAGCACGGCGTCGAGCCGGTCCAGCGGCTCCGCGACCCGGCGGGCCAGCTCGTCGCCGGCCGGGGTGGGCACGACACCCCGGGGGACCCGGTCGAAGAGCGGCCGGCCGACCGCCTCCTCCAGCGAACGGAGCTGGGCGGTGACCGTCGGCTGGGCCAGCCCGAGCAGTTCGGCCGCGGCCGTGATCGATCCGGACCGGTGCACGGCCAGGAAGCTGCGGAGCAGGTCCAGCGACACCTTCACATCAGCAAACCTATCGCCGGTGTGTCATTCGCCTATTGGTCAGCTATGGATTCGCGAGCCAGCATGGTCGGCATGACACGTGCACTCATCGCTCTGACCAGCCACCGCCAGCTCGGCGACACCGGCCGGGAGACCGGCTTCTACGTCGGCGAGGCCGCCGAGCCGTGGGAGGTCTTCCGGGGCGCCGGCTGGGACGTCGACCTGGTCTCGGTCGCCGGCGGCCAGCCGCCGCTGGACGGCCGGGACGAGAACGACAAGACCCAGAACGACTTCCTGGCCACCGCCGACGTGGCGAACACCCCGAAGGCCGCGGACGTCGACCCGACCGGCTACGACGTGATCGTGTACGCGGGGGGCCACGGCGCGATGTGGGACTTCCCGGACAACCCGGACCTGGCTCGGATCGCCGCGTCGATCTACGAGCGCGGCGGCGTGGTCTCCGCGGTCTGCCACGGCCCGGCGGCGCTGGTGAACCTGAAGCTCTCCGACGGTTCGCATCTGGTGGCGGGCAAGCGGGTGGCCGGCTTCACCAACGACGAGGAGAACGCCGTCGGCCTCACCGACGCGGTCCCCTTCCTGCTCGCCGACAAGCTGACCGCCGCCGGCGCCACCCACGTCCCGGCGCCGAACTTCACCGAGCAGGTGGTCACCGACGGCCGCCTGGTCACCGGCCAGAACCCGCAGTCGGCCCGGGCCATGGCGGAGGCCGTCGTGCAGGCCGTCCAGTCGCGCTGACAGCCGTTCTCCTTCGAGGGGTCGTCCCGCCCGGGCGGCCCCTCGACGCGTTCCAGGGGCCCACGGCACTTTGCAACGCGACGTTGCGTTGCGGTAGCGTGCGGGACATGACCGCCGCCGCGTTCGCCTCGCAGACCGCCGCCCCGAGCAACCCGGCCACCAGCGGGGTGCCGCCGGTGGTGCCCGACCGGACCGGGGAGCTGGTGGGCCAGGTGCGGGGCAGCGGTCCCGCGTTCACCGCACTCTCCCCGCTGACCGGGGCGCCCACGGTGGACGTACCGTCGAGCGGCCCGGCCGATGTGGCGGGCGCCTTCGCCGACGCGACCGACGCCCAGCGGGCCTGGGCGGCCCTACCGGTCGCCCGTCGGGCCGCCGTGCTGCTCCGGCTGCACGACCTCGTCCTCGACCGGCAGGCCGAGGGGCTGGACCTGATCCAGCTGGAGTCGGGCAAGGCCCGCCGGCACGCCGTCGAGGAGGTCCTCGACGTGGCCATCACCGCGCGCTACTACGCCCGGGCCACCGCGCGGCTGCTCCGCCCCCGACGCCGGGCCGGCGCCCTGCCGGTGCTCACCCGCACCGTCGAGCTGCGCTCCCCGGTCGGCGTGGTCGGCGTCGTCTCGCCGTGGAACTACCCGCTCTCGCTCGCCGGCGCCGAGGTGCTGCCGGCCCTGATGGCGGGCAACGCGGTGGTGCACCGGCCCGACCCGGCCACCATGCTCAGCGCGCTCTGGCTGCGCGACCTGGCCGTCACGGCCGGGCTGCCCCCAGCGCTCTGGCAGGTCGTCGCCGGGGAGGGCGCCGACGTCGGCCCGCTGGTCACCGGGCGCGCCGATCTGGTCTGCTTCACCGGTTCCACCCGGGTCGGCCGGGAGGTCGCCGCCCAGGCGGCCCGCCGGCTGGTCCCCGCCTCGCTGGAGCTGGGCGGCAAGAACCCGCTGCTGGTGCTCGACGACGCCGACCTGGACCGGGCGGTGGAGGGGGCGATCCGGGCCTGCTTCGCCAGTGCCGGCCAGCTCTGCGTCTCGGTCGAGCGGGTGCACGTCGCCGACCGGCTGCACGACGAGTTCCTGCGCCGCTTCGTGGCCCGCACCGCGACCCTGCGACTCGGGGTCGGCGGCGACTTCGACGCCGACCTCGGCTCGCTCGCCTCCGCACGGCAGCTCGACACGGTCACCGCGCACGTCGCCGACGCCGTCGCCAAGGGCGCCACCCTGCACACCGGCGGCCGGCACCGCCCCGACATCGGCCCGTACGTCTTCGAGCCCGCCGTGCTCACCGGCGTCACCCCCGGCATGACCATGTACGCGGACGAGACCTTCGGCCCGGTCGTCGCGGTGTACCGCTTCGACACCGACGACGAGGCGGTCGCGCTGGCCAACGACACCGCCTACGGGCTCAACGCGAGCGTGTTCAGCGGCTCCGGCGCGCGCGGCGAGGCGGTGGCCGCCCGGGTCGACGCGGGCAGCGTGAACGTCAACGACGGCTACTCCGCCGTCTGGGGCAGCATCGACGCCCCGATGGGCGGCTGGAAGGACTCCGGGCTGGGCGGCCGGCACGGCGCCGACGGGCTGCTCCGGTTCACCCGGGTCAAGACCGTGGCCCGGCAGCGTGGGCTGGACCTCGCGCCGGCGTACCACCGGTCGGGCGCGGAGACCGCGGCCTGGACCCGCCGGATGACCGCGGCGCTGCGCCTGCTGCGCCGCACCGGCCGATGACCGCCCCCGGCTCCGCGGCCAACGGCGGCCGCGGCCCGCGCGGCGCCGCGGCCATCCACGCCGCCGTGCTGGACCTGCTGGAAAGCGAGGGGTACGCCGGCCTGACCATCGAGGGGGTGGCCCGCCGCTCGGGGGTCAACAAGACCACCCTCTACCGCTGGTGGCCGTCGAAGCCGTCGCTGGTGGCGGCGACCTTCCGGCACGCCATCGCCCGCGACCTGCCGGTGCCGGACACCGGCTCGCTGCGCGCGGACCTGGTTGCGCTGGTCCGGTCGAAGGCGGCCTTCCTCGGCGACGGGCCCGGACGGCTCGCCGCCGACGTGCTGGCGCACACCGGCGCGGACGGCGAGCTGGCCCGACTCGCCGACGAGCTGCTCGGCCAGCACTGCGCGCACGTGGCCGAGGTGACCGCCCGGGCCCGCGCCCGGGGTGAGCTGACCGGCCCGGTGGACGACCTGCTCCTGGCAGACCTGCTGCTCGGCCCGGTGTGGCTGCGGGCCGTGGTGACCCGGCGTCCACTGTCGACGTCCGAGACCGACGCGCTGGTCGACACCCTCCTCGCCGGCCTGCCCCTGGCCCCCTCAACCGGCCCGGCCTGACCGGTCCCGCCGTTCCCGCCCGGCCGGCGTCGCCGTTGGCCCCGGCCTGTCCTCATCGGCGTCTCCATTCCGGCGGTCCGGCCGCGACCGGAGGCCTCACCTCCCACCTACCAACTTGATGACGTCGGCGAATCACCGCCGAGCCGTCGAGTGCCGGCCTCGCCCGCGGGCCGTGGTGCATCCACGTCATCAAGTTGGTAGCGAAGCAACCGGCCTACCAGCGCCCGCGCCGCTGGGACGTCGCCGCGCTGCCGCTCGGGCGGCCGACATCCGGGCGGCCGGGATCAGAGTGCCGTGACCAGGCGGAACCGTAGGGCCACGGCTACCGTGTCGTCGTCCACGGTGAACGCCGGGTCGCCGAGCCAGCCGCGGTAGTCGGGCCCGTGCCAGAACTCCTCGTGGCCGGCCCGCCAGTCGGCGACCGACTCGTACCCCTCGCCCTCGTCCCGGGCGTGGTCCAGGTCGACGTCGCCGACGCGGACGATACGCACCTCGGTCAGCTCGATCACGGCGACCGGACGACCGGCGGAGTCGACGACCACCGAGCGGTCGCCCACGACCGACAGCGGCTCGGCGTCGCGCTCGTAGTCCTGCAACAGCCCGGTGGTCGAGGTCTTCGCCCCGGAGAGCACGGCGGCGACCAGCTGGTCACGCAGCGGCCCCGGGAAGGCGAACTCGCAGATCGGCAGGTCGTCCGGTGTCGTCGTCACCGGGCCGACGGTAGCCGGGTCACGCCGCCGGTCACACCCGATAATCCGGGGGCAGCCCGGTCCCCCGCAGCTCCGGCGGCAGGTGGGCGACGTCGTTGAAGGCGATCAGGCTGGGTGGGCCGGCCGAGCTGTAGCGGATCACCGTCAGCCCGGCGTTGTGGTGGTTCAACCCCAGCCAGCGCCGCTCCGGCGCGTCCAGGGCGTGCCGGACCAGCCAGGCGATCAGGAAGTTGTGGGTGATCACCAACTCCCGGACGTCCCCCTCGGCCGGCGCCGTGGCGAAGCGCGCCACGGCCTCCGCCGCCAGTCGCGGCCCGTCGACCCGCTCGGCCGCCGGGAACCCGGCCAGGAAGTCCACGTACGCCGGGGGCAGGCCGGCCGGATCGGTGTCGTGCGGGAGGTGGTCGCCGGCCAGCTCCGTCGCGTACACCGGGATGCCGGTCAGCGACCCCGCGACCAGCTCGGCGGTCTCCGCGGCTCGGCGCAACGGGCCGTGGTGGACAGCGCGCACCGGTACGCCCCGCAGCCGCTCGCCGAGCAGCGCCGCCTGCCGCCGGCCCCGCGCGGAGAGCCCCACCTCGGGCGCCTCGGCGGCGGCGCTCTCCTGCTCGGCGTGCCGGGCCAGGTAGAGCAGGCGGGTCGGCATGGTCGTCTCCTCGTGAGGTCGGGAGGCGCGATGCTAACCCGCGCCCCCCGGCCCGCACCGCCCCGGGCGTCGCCGGCCCCGGCCACCGTCTCCTCAGGACCGAGGGAACATCTGGCCGATGCGGATCCGGTTGCCGAACGGGTCCCGGATGCCGAAGTCTATGCCGTACGGCCGCTCGGTCGGCTCGTCGGTGATCTCCACGCCCTTGGCGACCAGATCCTCGTACGTCTTGTGGGCGTCGTCGGTGGTCATGAAGAGGTAGCCGCCCAGCGCCCCCTTGGTGAGCAGCTCCCGGACCTGCTCGGCGGTGGCCGGGTCCAGCGCGGGCGGGCCGGGCTTCTCCAGCAGGATCTCGCGCTCCTGGTCACCCGGGAGGTTGACCGTCAGCCAGCGCATGAAGCCGAGGTCCTGGTCCGTGTTGACCTCCATGCCGAGCTTGCCGACGTAGAAGTCGAGGGCCTGGTCCTGGTCGAGGACGTAGATCTGGGAGCGGCTGATCGCGTTCATCGTCATGCCTGAAACGCTAGAGGACTGCGGTGACCTGCTGCTTATCCAAAACTGCTGGGCCTGGTCCAGGCCTTGGTGAAGCAGCTCGGCACGTGCGCGGCGGCGGCCGACCGGCTCCTGCGGAAGTCGCTCGGCGACTCGCCGACGATCTGGCGGAACGTCCGGCTGAACGAGCCGAGGCTGCTGAACCCGACCGCGAAGCAGATGTCGGTGACGTCCCGGTCGCTCTCGATCAGCATCGACATGGCCCGTTCCACCCGTCGGCGTTGCAGGTAGCGGTGCGGGGTCTCGCCGAAGGTGGCGCGGAACGTCCGGATGAAGTGCGCCTCGGAGACGAGCGCGATCCGGGCCAACGCCGGGATGTCCAGCGGCTCGGCGTACGCCCGGTCCATCGCGTCCCGGGCCCGCAGCATCGCCCGGTTCGACTCTTCCACCGCACGACTCATCGCACCCTCCCGGCCCGCGCCGACCCCCGTCCCCGCCGAGCCTAGGCCAGACCCCGCCGACCGAGGGGGCACCGATCCACGGCTACGGGTGACACCGGCCTCCCGTCACCCTGCTGCCGGTGTCACCCCGGGGGCTTCGGCTGCGCGACGAGCAGGAGCACCGCCCCCAGCAGCGCGGCGCCCACGACGAGGGACGGCGACACCTGGTCGAGGAACCGGACCCACCCCGGGCTGGCGGCATCGTGCACCCAGCCGAGCTCAGGGCCCGTGCGGTCCTGGCGGGGGCGGTTGCTGAACCAGTTGGCGCAGCAGAGGAGGAAACCACCGTGCGTCAGCCCGAGGATCGTCCGCCAGCCGGCGCTGCCGTCGTTGAGCCTCGCGGTCCCGAAGAGCAGCAGGATGACGACCACCGGCGTGAGGACGAGTTGGGCCATTCCCACCTGTTCGGCCAGCAGGTAGCCGAGGGAGCCGTTCATCGAGTCGGGGGACCCCGCGTAGAACACGTCCGGGTGGGTCAGGTCGTAGCCGGTGAGAACGGCGGAGAACACCAGGCCCAGGCAGAGGAGACCGGTCGTCGCCCAGAGCCACTCTCCGGCGCGTACGGCGGCGGGGGTGGCCAGCCCAGGGTGGGACTCGTCCGGGTCGCTCCCGGGTCGCTCCCGACGCTCGTCGATCGGTTCCATCCGATCATGATGCCGGCCGCACGGTGGCAGTGGTGTCCCCCGTCGATCCCCCCTGCCCGGCACGACCCGCCCGACAGGGTCGTCAGCCGCCCCGGCCCACCCGCCCGGCCCGCCTCCGGTACGCGCGCAGCGCCCGGTCGAACGCGGCGGGCGGCAGCGACCAGTCGCCCTCGGCGGGCGCGCCGAGCCGTGCCAACGTGGGCGGCAGCACCTCCATCCAGCCGAATAGGCCGCGTCCCGTACTCCCGCGCCGCAGCGCCGCCCCGGCCTCGGTGAGCCAGTACCGGTCCGCCGTGGCGTCGGCGCCGACGAGCCCGGCGGCGACGAGGCGGGCGACTGCCCGCACCAGTTCCGTCTCGGCCGGAACGGCGTGGTTGATGGCGTCGGCCTTCGCGATCACCTGGGCGAGGGTGTACCCGTCACGCGGGCCGCCGCCCTCGATCGAGGCGAACACCCACGCATCGGAACTGGTCCATCCGGGGGACACGACCCAACCCCGGTCGACCTGCTAATGCTGAGCCTGCTGCCGGGTCACGGCGCGATCTTCAGCGTGTACGTGTACGACGCCGCGGGCGAAAAGTTTCCGGCCGCGTCGTAGCCGGCGACGGTGAACGTGAAGGGCGTGCGCCGCCCGGTGTAGTAGGACTCCAGGTCGTAGGTACCGAAGGTATGGGTCCACGTCCCGTCCGCCCCGATGGACTCGGTGGCCGCCTGGCCCGACTCGGGCTGGATCCACACCTCGGTCGACGGCTCGCCGGTACCGCTGATCGTGAACGACTTCGTCGTGATGACCTTCTTCGGCGACGGCGAGGTGACGACGGGCGTCGGCGGCGCCGTGCCGTCGACGGTGAACGTGACGCTGGCCGTCGCCGTCCTGCCGTAGCTGTCCGTGGCCTCGAAGACCGTCGTGTACGTCCCGTCAGCGATGTAGCCGCCGTCGTAGACGAAGGAACCCGAAACGCCGCTCAGCAAGGTCGGCCCACTGCCGTCGACGTACACCTTGATGGTGGACTCGTAGTTGACGTAGCCGGTGATCTTCACGGTCGGGTCGACGATGGCCCCGTCGTTGGGCCCGGTGATGTACAACTCGAGGGGCGGCGGCAGCACCTGGTAGGCCGAGCAGTAGCTGGCGTAGGTGACGTTGAGGTCGAGGTTGCGGATCTGCGCGCACAAGGTGTTCCAGCCGTAGTCGAACTGCTGGTACACCATCTCCCAGGTGCCGTCGGCGCGTAGGGTGCCGTAGCGGTCCTCGCCGTTGACGACCAGGACGAGGCGGTAGGCGCTCGGGTCGGCGTTGGAGGTACCAGTGACGCTGATGTCGCTGGGTCCGGTGCTCCCGTTGGCCGGCGACGTGATCGTCACCGACAGGTCTTCCGCCTGGGCGGGGGCGGCCCCAACCAGCACACCGACCAGTGCGGACAGCAGAACGACGATCCCCATACGCAGCCTCATCGCTGCCCCCTCCGTGTGGTAACCAGGATCGTGCCCCACCCCACCGACGCGGACAATCAATTGCCATAGGTCAAGTTCTGCAAATGGCGCGATGGTACGCCCGGGCACCCGGCCAGTCGGTGCAGGTCAACCAGCATGGGCCGGCGGCGGTGGGTCCTGGGTACGTGGAAGCGCAACTTGGAGCCCCTGCGGACCCACCAGTGGCTACAGCGCAGATGCCCCTGGCAACGGTCTGTGACCGCTCGATCCGGTGCCGGCCAGCCTCCTGGCGCAACCAGGCTCGCGACGAAATCACGAGACACCACCGCAGTCGGGGGTGGACGGTATGCGGTGTGGAATTCGTACTCCCCTGTCCGTGCTGCGGCTACCGGACGATGAGAGGAGCGCCGGGCAGTTACGACATCTGCCCGGTCTGCTGGTGGGAGGACGACATCCTCCAACTCCGTTGGCCACAGCTCGCCAGCGGCGCCAACAAGGTCTCACTCATCGAGGGCCAGCGAAACTTCGCACATACCGGCGCCAGCACCGAATTGCCGCTGGGGGTTGAGCTCGCCGACCCGAACAACCATGACCTCGAACCGCACTGGCGCCCCATCGACCTTGGCCGCGACACCTTCGAACCGCCCCTCTGCCAACTCGCACCGTGGCCGGACGACCTGACCGTCCTGTACTGGTGGCGCTACCGCGACGCCGGCGCTTGGCGCAGACGGTAACCACATCCCACGCGCTGCTGGCATGATCGCGCCGTGGGGCTTCTGTGCGACTACTTCCCGGCCGCGTCCGATGACGCTGCGGCTGCGGTGATCGATGTCCTCGGCGGTCCGCGGGCCGCTTCAGACCGCGGCTCGGATGTTGTCGAGCTGAAGGGGATAGAGCCCTTTGTGCAGCTCGGGAAGCTGGAGGGGTTACTGACGGGCGTCGACTACGAGTCCGTGACCGAGAATCCGAGGTGGGGCCGCGCCCTCGCTGTTCGTCATGACGGCGAGCTACTTGTCGTCTCGCTGACGGACGAAGTCCAGGCGGCGCTGGCGGGCGCCTCGAAGAGCCAGCTACGTGAGGTTGCGGTGCCCTGGTCGCAGAGCGAGGAGTTCTGGGGGCAGGGAGAGCCCTCCGACCTGGCCGAGATCCTGATCGAGCTGGCGGCCTTGGCGCGCGCAGCGAAAGCACGTCATGAACGCCTGTACTGCTGGGTTTGCGTCTGATCGGCGCGCCGTCGTTGTCGCTGGTCGGTCCGTTCCGGGATCTTGCGGTCCCGGAGCTGCCTGATGGACTTGGAGCCCCCGGCCGGGATCGAACCGGCGACATCTCGCTTACAAGGCGAGTGCTCTGGCCAGCTGAGCTACAGGGGCGCGTGTATCGACGTCAGCATAGCGACCGGCGTCCGGTTTTCCCGCTCGGCACGGGTCCCGGGCACGGGAAACGTCAGTTTCCCGACCGGTCCGCCGACGGATCGGTCCTGCGGGCGACCGTACGGCGTGGTATTTGATGCCTCGCCGTGCCCGACTGACCGTTATGTGTATGCCGGGCGTCCCATCCGCTGTCCCTCGTCTTGGCAGGGGTGCGAAACCCGTTTACCGTGCAGTGACACGGAAGACACCCCGATCGGCTCCGGCCGCCCCCCGGTGCGTCGCCCGTGAACCGGCGCCGACTCGGCGCCGGTGGCTCCTTCACTCGGATCGTCCGGCACGTTCCTGCCGGTGAAAGGAAGCGCTTCACCATGGCTACGGTCACCTACGCGAAGGCGTCCCGGATCTACCCGGGCACCGAACGCCCCGCCGTCAACCAGCTCGACCTGCAGATCGGCGACGGCGAGTTCCTCGTCCTCGTCGGCCCGTCGGGCTGCGGCAAGTCCACCAGCCTGCGGATGCTCGCCGGCCTGGAGGACGTCGACGACGGCGCGATCTACATCGACGACCGGGACGTCACCCACCTCCCGCCGAAGGCCCGCGACATCGCGATGGTCTTCCAGAACTACGCCCTCTACCCGCACATGTCGGTGTACGAGAACATGGCGTTCGCGCTGAAGCTGCGCAAGACCTCCAAGGACGAGATCGACCGCCGGGTCAAGGAGGCCGCCGCCCTGCTCCAGTTGGAGGATTACCTCAACCGTAAGCCGAAGGCGCTCTCCGGTGGCCAGCGCCAGCGGGTCGCGATGGGCCGGGCGATCGTCCGCGAGCCGCAGGTCTTCCTCATGGACGAGCCGCTGTCGAACCTCGACGCCAAGCTGCGCGTGCAGACCCGTACCCAGATCGCGTCGCTGCAGGCCAAGCTCGGCATCACCACGGTCTACGTCACCCACGACCAGGTCGAGGCCATGACCATGGGCCACCGGGTGGCGGTCATGCTCGACGGCGTCCTCCAGCAGGTGGACACCCCGCGGGCGCTCTACGACACCCCGGCCAACGTCTTCGTCGCGGGCTTCATGGGCTCCCCCGCCATGAACATCAAGACCGTGCCGCTGAACGAGCAGGGCGCGGCGTTCGCGGAGATGCACATCCCGCTGACCCGCGAGCAGGTCGAGGCGGCCCGCGCCGAGGGCGGCGACGGCAAGGTGACCGTCGGCTTCCGTCCGGAGGACTGCGACCTGGTCAGCCCGACCGAGGGCGGCATGCCGGTCATCGTCGAGCTGGTCGAGGACCTCGGCTCGGACGCCAACGTCTACGGCCACGCCGCGCTGGAGGGCCACGACGAGCGGTTCGTGGTCCGCACCGACCGGCGCACCATGCCGAACATGGGTGACACCGTGTTCGTCAAGCCGCGCGCCGGCCAGAGCCACATCTTCAACGCCGCCAGCGGCAAGCGGATCTGACGTACGGAAAAAGGGGGCGGTCCGCTTCGGCGGACCGCCCCCTTTCCGTGTGCCTGTCGTCGATCAGGCCTCGGCGGCGCGGCGCCGGGCCACCTCGGCCAGGGTGACGGCGGCGGCCACGCTGGCGTTGAGCGACTCGATCTCGGAGATCATCGGGATGCTGACGGTCAGGTCGCAGGTCTGCCCGACCAGCCGGGACAGCCCACGCCCTTCGGAGCCCACCACCACGACCAGCGGGCCGACGGCGGCCTCCAGGTCGTACAGGTCGGTGTCGCCGTCGGCGTCCAGGCCGACCACCATGAAGCCGGCGTCCTGGCAGGCCTTGAGCGAGCGGGTCAGGTTGGTGACCTGGGCGACGGGGACCCGCGCGGCCGCGCCGGCGCTGGTCCGCCAGGCGGTCGCGGTGATCCCGGCAGCCCGCCGCTCGGGTACGAAGACACCCTGCGCGCCGAATGCGGCGGCGGACCGGATCACCGCGCCGAGGTTGCGCGGGTCGGTGACCCCGTCCAGCGCCACCAGCAGCGGGGCGGCCTGCTCCAGCGCGGCGGCCATCAGGTCGTCGAACGGCTCGTACGCGAAGGGCGGCACCTGGAGGCCGACGCCCTGGTGCAGCACACCGCCGGTCATCCGGTCCAGCTCGGCCCGGCTGATCTCCAGGTTGGCGATGCCCCGGTCGGCGGCGGTCCGGAGGATCTCGTTGACCCGGTCGTCCATGTCGATGCCCTGCGCGACATAGAGCGCGGTCGCCGGCACCGCGGCGCGCAGCGCCTCCAGCACCGGGTTGCGCCCGACCAGCAGCTCCGGGCCGTCCTTGGACGGGTTGGACTTGCGGCCCGGCGCGACCCGGGGGCCGGTACGGCCGGTGGGCTTACCGCCCCGGCTGGACGCGGCACCCCGGCTGGCCGGTACGCCCCGTCCGCCGCCCTTGCCCCAGGTGGTGTCCTTGGCACCGGGCTGGCCGATCTTGGGAACGCGCCCCTCCTCGGCCGCCGCGCGGCGCTCCTTGTCCTGCTTCCACGCGGTGCGCTGGGGCAGCTTCTCGGTGCCCGAGTACGCCTTGTGCCAGGGCCGCTCGTCGGCGGGCAGAGTCTTGCCCCGACCGGCGAGGGAGTCCTTGTTCTTGCCGCCGGAGCCCTTCGGGGCGCCCTGCTTCGGGGACAGTCGCCGGCCACGGCGCTGCGAGTTGCCGGCCATCAGTCCTGCTCTCCAATAGTCCAACGGGGGCCCTGGGCGGTGTCCTCGACCACCACGCCGGCCTGCTTGAGCTGGTCGCGTACGGCGTCCGCGGCGGCCCAGTCCTTGCGGCTGCGGGCCTGGGCGCGCTGCTCCAGGGCCAGCGCGATCAGGGAGTCCACCACACCGCGCAGGTCGCCGGCGCGTTCGCCGCCGGTCCAGGCCGGGTCCAGGGGGTCGACGCCGAGGATATCCAGCATCCCCCGGGCGGCGGCCAGAGTCGTGCGGACGGTCACATCGTCGCCGGCGGTCAGCGCGGTGTTGCCGTCCCGGATCACCTCGTGCAGCACCGCGAGGGCGGCCGAGGTGTTCAGGTCGTCGTCCATCGCGGCGACGAAGCCGGCCGGCAGCTCGCCGGGCTGGCCGCCGCCGACCCGCTCGGCGGCCCGCTGCACGAAGCCCTCGATCCGCCGGTAGGCCACCGCCGCCTCGCGCAGCGCGTCCTCGGAGTAGTCGATCCGGGAGCGGTAGTGCGCGGCGGCGTAGTAGTAACGCAGCTCGACCGGACGCACCCCGAGCGAGGCCACGTAGTCGAGGTCGAGGGCGTTGCCGAGCGATTTGCCCATCTTGGCGCCGCCGATGCTGAGCAGGCCGTGGTGCACCCAGTAGCGGGCGAACGGCAGGTCGGCGGCCTGGGACTGGGCGATCTCGTTCTCGTGGTGCGGGAACGTCAGGTCCAGCCCGCCACCGTGGATGTCGAACTCGGCGCCCAGGTAGCGCCAGCACATCGCCGAGCACTCGATGTGCCAGCCGGGGCGGCCGCGGCCCCAGGGCGACGGCCAGTAGGCGTCGGTCGGCTCGTCGGGCTTGGCGCCCTTCCAGAGCGCGAAGTCACGCGGGTCCCGCTTGCCCCGCTCCGGGGCGTCGCCGGCGGACTGCATCTCGTCGGGCGACTGGCCGGACAGCGACCCGTACGCCGGCCAGGAGGCCACGTCGAAGTAGACGTCGCCGGAGCCGTCGGTGGCCGGGTAGGCGTGACCGGTCTCGATCAGCCGGGCGATCAGCTGATGCATCTCCGGGATGTGTCCGGTGGCCCGCGGCTCGTACGTCGGTGGCAGCACGTTCAGCGCCCGGTACGACTCGGCGAGGATCTGCTCGTTGGCGTAGGCGATCGACCAGAACGGCCGCCCCTGCTCCATCGCCCTGACCAGGATCTTGTCGTCGATGTCGGTCAGGTTGCGGATGAAGGTGACCTCGTAGCCGGCGGCGAGCAGCCAGCGGCGCAGCACGTCGTAGTTGACGCCCGAGCGAAGGTGGCCGATGTGCGGGGGTGCCTGCAGGGTGAGACCACACAGGTAGACCCCCACCTTGCCGGCTTCCCGCGGGACGAAGTCCCGCACCGATCGGGTGGCGGTGTCATACAGGCGTAGCGTCACCGTACAAGGGTAGCCGTCCAGGCTTTCCGGGGTCTTCCGGAGCCGGGTCGTACGCTGCGTGCTGTGGAGACGACGGCGGGGCCCGGCGGGGCGGCGGCCCGTCCCGGGGAGACGGCGCAGACCCTGGATCGGGGGCTGCGCCTGCTGCACCTGGTCGCCGACGCGCCCGCCGGCCTGACGGTCACCGAGGCGGCGCACCGGCTCGGCATCGGCCGGGCCGCCGTCTACCGGCTGGTCGGCGCGCTGACCGGGCACGGGATGCTGCGCCGCGACGGCGACGGCCGGCTGCGTCTGGGCGCGGGGGTGCTGCACCTGGCCCGGCGCGCCCAGCCGCTGCTGGCCGAGGGAGCGCTGCCGGCGCTGCGCCGCCTCGCCGAGCAGGCCGGCGCGACCGCCCACCTGACCGTCGTCGAGGGCGGCGAGGGGGTGGCTCTGGCGGTGGTCGAGCCGAGCTGGACGTCGTTCCACGTGGCGTACCGGACGGGCGCCCGGCACCCGTTGGAGCTCGGGGCGGCCGGGCGGGCCATCCTGGCCGGCCGGGCGGGCGCCGCCGGCCCGGTGAGCACCAGCGGGGAACTCCAGTCCGGGGCGTACGGGGTGGCCGCACCGGTGCTCGGCGTGCCGGGGCTGGAGGCGAGCGTCGGGGTGGTGGCGCTGGCCCCGCTGGACGTGGCGGCGGTGGGCGCCCAGGTGAGGGCCGCCGCCGAGGCGATCGCCGCCGCCCTCTCCTGACAATCGGCCGCGTCGGACCAACTCGTCGCCGCCGGCTGGCTCGCGCCGACATGACCGGCGCCAGCTGCACCACCGGCCGGAAGGCTGCCACGAAGAGGGCCCGGGCGACAGTCGGTCGCCCGGGCCCCCTCCCCGGCCGTCACATGGGGGTGGTCACCGCGGCGTACGCGTCGACGATCCCGTAGCCGTAGAAGCCGTTGAACTCCTCGTTGCCTTCGCAGTAGGCGTTGAACAGGCCACTGCGTCCCTCGCGCTGGTAGGTCTGCATCCGCGGCTGCGGGCAGGCGTGCTCCGCGGCGGTGGCGTAGAGCTGGCGCTCCACCGCGTCCGGCGCGAGGCCGAAGCCGGCCTGTGTCGCGCCGCCGAACCGGCTGACGATCAGCGAGGCCACGCCGGAGGCGTGCGGTGCCGCCATCGAGGTGCCCTGCAGGTAGGTGTAGTAGCCGCAGGTGCCGGTGGCGGTGCACTGCTTGAAGACGAAGCTCTGTGCGTCCGGCACGATGTTGCCGTTCTTGTCGACCGCGCCCTCCTCCTGCAGCACCTTCTTCGGGTAGCTGGAGAGGATCATGTTGGCGTCGGTGCGGTAGGCGTCGGTCCCGTAACCGTCGCGGAACCATCCGCCCGGCGCGGCGACCGAGATCTGCTCAATGCCGTAGTTGGAGTAGTCGGCCTTACGGCCCGACGGGCCGACCGAGGAGACGCCGATCACGTGCGGGCCCTCCACTGGCAGGTCGAGGCAGGTGTCGTTGTCGATCGGCCGGTGGTACGGCGCGGGGCCGTAGTCCGGGCTGCTGGTGTCGACGCGGGGCTTGCCGAGGTCCTCGTGGTTGTTGCCGAGGGCGCCGACGAGCGTGACGCCGTGCTCGTGGGCGTAGTCGAGGGCCCGCTTCATCGCCGTGATGATGGCCCGCTGCTCCGCCTGCGCTTCCGGCGAGTCGGTCGGGTTGCCGGTGCAGTTGTAGAGCCACGGGTCGACATAGAACGACATGTTGACCACGTCCAGGCCGTTGTCGCCGGCGTGGACCAGCGCGTTGACCACCGGGTCGAGGAAGAAGTATCCGGAGTCCTGGCCACCCTTGAGCTCGACCAGGGTGACGCCCGGCGCGACGCCGGAGACTCCGAAGCCGTTGGCGGCCGCGCCGACGGTGCCGGCGACGTGCGAGCCGTGTCCGCCGTCGTCCGTGCCGACCGGGTCGAGACAGCTCGCGACCTCGCACGCGCCGTCGATGTCGGTCATGTCCGGGGCGAAGTTCTTCGACAGCGACCAGCTGAAGTTGGCGGCCAGGTCGGGGTTGCTGGCGTCGAGGCCGGTGTCGAGGATGCCGACGGTGACGGCGGAGCTGCCGTCCTCGACGGCACGCGCCCGGTCGGCGTGGATCATCGACAGGCCCCACAGCTTGTCATCGAGCGGGTCGAGGCCGGTCGGACCCTTCGCCAGCTCGATG
The DNA here is from genome assembly GCF_059089345.1 of Micromonospora sp. BS32. Lineage (NCBI taxonomy): Bacteria > Bacillati > Actinomycetota > Actinomycetes > Micromonosporales > Micromonosporaceae > Micromonospora > Micromonospora sp. BS32. Next base: position 211,919 of record NZ_JBSSHR010000007.1, on the reverse strand, counting down.
CTGCCCTTGGTCTTCGCCGCGCTCGCCAAGTTTTCCCGCTCGACCTTGTCCAGCTCGGCCCTGGGCGCGTAGCCGACAGCCTTTCGCTGGGCCGCGCCGACGAGGGAACCGCTGCTGGCGATCCTGCTGGTGAAGTCGGCACGGTTGCTGACCACGCGGTACATGCCGACGCTGTCCGTGCGGGAGACCACCGTTCCGCCCGCGGCCTTGATCGCGGCGATCGCCGTGCTGGCGGAGACGCCGTCCTTTGCCACCACGGTGAAGGTCCGGGTGCTGGTGGTTCCGGCGTTCGCCGGGGCGACCAGAGCGGTCACCGTGAGTGCCAGCGCGGCCGCTGTCGCGACCCCGCCGACGGTGAAGCGTTTGCTCACCACATCAGATCCTCTCCGTTGAGGGACGTGGCAGACATCACATAACACCGAGCTGGTTTACGCCAGACAACTGTTCGGAATGGACATCGATTCGGCTTATGTCGGATCCATCCAGCTCAGCGCGTCGGGCAGTTCGGCCAGGGTGGACACCTCGGCGTCCGGCGAGAGACCGGCCGGACGGGGCAGTCCACCCCGGTTGAGCCAAACCGCCCGTAAGCCGGCCCGCTGCGCCGCCACCACATCGTGTTCCGGCGAGTCCCCCACGTAGACGATCCGCGCGGGCGACACGCCGACCGCGGCCACCACCGCCGCGTAGAACTCGGGTGCCGGCTTCTTCAGCAGGCCGTTCTCGTGCGCATACAGCTCGAAGGCGAACTCGCCGGCGAGCCCGCAGCGTTCCGCGCGACTGTTGCCGTTGGTGGCGAAGCCGAGCAGGTGACGCCGGCGTAGCGCGGCGAGCGCCGGCAGCGCGTCCGGAAACGGTCTGGTCAGCGCGAACCGACGCGCGAAGAAGAGCGCGGCGAGCTCGTCCAGGTGGTCGTCGAGGCCGGCCCGGGCCAGCGACCGGGCCAGCGCGGTCCGCCGGATCTCCTGCACCGGTGCGGCGCTCTGCTCACCGAACACCGCGTGCCAGTCGGACTCCAGGTCCGCGAGGGAGAGGCCGGCCGACAGCGGGGTCAGCCGCCACATCTCCTCAAGTACGGCGACCAGCGCACCGGTGACCGCCGGGCGCAGGTCCAGCAGGGTCTCGTCGGCGTCGAACACGACGGCGGTCGGCATGGCGGTCAGCCTCTCACCGGCCCGGTGCCGACCTGGCTTCGGGCCGGGCCGGGTGGGTCCCGGTGTCTTACCTCTCGCTCGCCAGGGCCGGCTGGGCCGGCGGTTCGGTCGACTGCCCGGGCGCCGGCGCCACGCGCAGCTCGTCGAGGCGGACCAGCGCCACCCCGGCGACGATCAGCGCCCCACCGAGCAGCTGCACCACGCTGGGCAGTTCGCCGAGGACCAGCCAGGCGATCAGCACCGCGAACATCACCTCGGTGAGGCCGACGAAGGAGGCCAGCCGGGCGCCGAGGACCCGGGTGGCGGCGATTCCCGCCAGGTAGGCGACCACCGCGGCCACCAGGGAGAGCCCGGCGATGGGCACGAGCCAGCTGGTGCGCTGCCCGGCGAAGTCCACCGCGCCGAAGGTGGCCCGCAGCGGCAGCACCCCGACCAGGCCGAGCAGGACCAGCACCGCGGCGCCGACGGCCATGCCGAAGCTGGCCATGGCGACCGAGGGCAGGTCGGCGTCCACCCGGGCGGCGAGGACGAAGTAGCCGGCGAGTCCGACCCCGGCGCCGAGCCCCCAGAGCACGCCCACCGGATCGAGTCGGCCGGTGCCGGTCAGGTCGAGCACGAAGGCCAGCCCGGCCAGCGCCGCCACCGAGCCGACCACGGTGAGCCGGCGGGGACGCTGCCCGTGCACCAGCCACATCCAGCCGACGACCAGGATGATGCCGAGGTATTCCAGCAGCAGGGCGACGCCGACCGGCAGGTAGCGGACGGCGTTGAAGAAGCAGGCCTGGGCGGTGGCCACGCCGAGCAGCCCGAAGACGCCGACGGAGCCGAGGGTGCGGCGCAGCACCTCACCCCTGCCGCGCAGGGAGAGCACGGCCGGCACCGCGAGGAGCAGGGCGGCGATGCCGACCCGGGCGACGACCACGGCCTCGGCCGACCAGTCGGCGGCGATCAGCGAGCGGGCGAAGGTGCCGGAGGTGGCGAAGGTGACGGCGGAGAGCAGGGCCAGCCCCAGGCCGACGCCGGCGGTGGGTCGGTGCGGCATGGGTTCCTCCGGAGGTCATGGGCAAAGTACCCTTACGCTCGTGACGCTAGCGGCCGGCTCAGACAGGAGTCAAGTTGCTCTTTGCCCATGACACCGAGTGCGGGCTGCTCGCCGCCGCCGCCCTGGTCAACACCGACAGCCGGGACGGCGAGGGGCTGCCCGACGTCACCGCCCTCGACGGATTCGTCACCACCCACGGCTGGACCGGCCGGCACGAGCACACCGAGGACGAGCTGCGCGCCGTCCGCGCGCTGCGCCCCCGCCTGCGCCGGCTGTGGGAGGCCGACCCCGACCAGGTGGTCGCCGTCGTCAACGAGCTGCTCCGCGAGTCCCGGGCGCTGCCGCAGCTGATCCGGCACGACGACGAGCCGTACCACCTGCACGCGGTGCCCCGGGACGCGCCGCTGGCCACCCGGATGGCCGTCGAGGCCGCGATGGCGGTCGCCGACCTGGTCCGCAGCGGCGAGCTGAGCCGGCTGCGCAGCTGCGAGCACCCCGACTGCGACAACGTGCTGGTCGACCTCTCCAAGAACCGGTCCCGGCGGTTCTGCGAGGCCGGCTGCGGCAACCGGGCGGCGGTCAGCGCGTACCGGGCGAGGAAGGCGGCCGGTCGCTCCTGAGCAGCTCGTACTCCACCTCACCGTGCTCGGTCCCCGGGATCGGGTTGTCGAAGTGGAGGTGGAAGGTCCGGACGTACCGCAGGCCGGCCTTCTCCATCACGCTGCGGGAACGCCGGTTCACCGCCATCGTCTCGGCCCACACCCGACCCAGACCCACCGTGTCGAACGCGTGCCGGAGCAGGGCGCGGGACCCCTCGGTGGCCAGCCCCCGTCCCCAGGCGGCGCGGCGCAGCCGGTAACCCAACTCGGCCTGCGTCCCGTCCTCGGCCGGGTCGAGCGCGAACCAGCCCAGGAACTCGCCGGTCGTCCGGGCCTCCGCCGCCCAGCGGCCGAGGCCCGGGTGGCGGTCGTACCGGGCGAGCAGCCGGGGCAGCTGCTCGTCACGGACGGTGGCGGGCGGGGTCGGCCGACCACCGGTCAGAAAGCGCATGACCTCCGGGTCGGAGTCCAGCTCCACCAGGTGGTCCACATCGTCCAGGGTGACGCGGCGCAGCCGCAGCCGGGCGGTCTCCAGCAGCACGTCACCGGTCATGCCCGGATCATGCCGCCGGCCCCGGGCAGCGGTCGACCGCTTATTCCGGCATCGCCAGTGAGCTGCGCGGGCCGGCGGTCACGTTGTGCGCCGTGACGTCAGCGCGGCGGCGCGGCCACGAAGACCTGCGGCCCCACCGCCCGGGCGATGACGCAGCCGACATCAAGTTCGTAGGGAGCGAAACCATGCCCCGGTCACCCCGCGAGGAGCGGCGGTGAGCGGCCCGACGCGGTCGTACGCACCCGGGGGGCTGCGGCGGCGTCAGGGGTGGGTCATCCGGAGCAGGTCCAGGGCCTCGTCGAGCTGCGTCTCGCTGAGCTTGCCGGAGTCGACGTGCCCCCGGGAGATCACCACCTCGCGGATCGAGGTCTGCTTGGCCAGCGCCTCCTTGGCGATCGAGGCGGCCTCGTCGTACCCGAGGTAGCGATTGAGCGGGGTGACGATGGACGGCGACCCCTCCGCGTACGCCAGGCAGACCTCGGCGTCCGCGACCAGGCCGACCACCAGCCGGTCGGCGAAGAGCCGGCTGGACGCGGAGAGCAGCCGGATCGACTCCAGCAGGTTGCGGCCCATCACCGGGAGCATCACGTTCAGCTCGAAGTCGCCCTGCGAGCCGGCGAAGGCGACCGTCGCGTCGTTGCCGATCACCTGGGCGCAGACCTGGCGCATCGCCTCGGCGACCACCGGATTCACCTTGCCCGGCATGATCGACGAGCCGGGCTGGAGGTCCGGGATGCGCAGCTCACGCAGGCCGGCCCGAGGCCCGGAGCCCATCCAGCGGATGTCGTTGGCCATCTTGTACAGCCCGACCGCGATGGTGCGCAGCTGGCCGGAGCTCTCCACCAGCGCGTCCCGGGCGCCCTGCGCCTCGAAGTGGTTGCGCGCCTCGGTCAGCGGCAGCCCGGTCGAGTCGCGCAGCTTCTCGATCACCTTGGCGGCGAAGCCCAGCGGGGTGTTGATCCCGGTGCCCACGGCGGTGCCGCCGAGCGGCAGCTCGGCCAGCCGGGGCAGCGCCGCCTCCAGCCGCTCCACGCCGTAGCGGACCTGGGCGGCGTACCCGCCGAACTCCTGGCCCAGGGTGACCGGGGTGGCGTCCATCAGGTGGGTACGCCCGGCCTTCACCACCGTCTCGAACTCGGCCGCCTTCTCCTCCAGCGCACCCGCGAGGTGTTTCAACGCGGGCAGCAGATCCTCCACCACGGCCTGGGTGGCGGCCAGGTGGATCGAGGACGGGAAGACGTCGTTGCTGGACTGCGAGGCGTTGACGTCGTCGTTCGGGTGCACGCTGCGGCCCAGCTCCCGACCGGCCAGGGTGGCGATCACCTCGTTGGTGTTCATGTTGGACGAGGTCCCCGAGCCGGTCTGGAAGACGTCGACCGGGAACTGGTCGTCGTACCCGCCGTCGGCCACGTGGGCGGCGGCGGTGGCGATCGCGCCGGCCACATCCGCGGCGATCACCCCCAGCTCCCCGTTGACCTGCGCGGCGGCGCCCTTGATCATGGCCAGCGCCTTGATCTGGGCCGGTTCGATGCCACGCCCGGAGATCGGGAAGTTCTGCACCGCGCGCTGGGTCTGCGCCCGCCACAGCGCCTCGGCGGGCACCTCCACCTCGCCCATCGAGTCGCGTTCGATCCGGTAGCCCGCTGCCTCTGGAGTCGTCACGCGTACCATCCTGCCGCGCTCGCCGCCGACTCGCAGATGATCGCTCAGTCCAGCTCGGCGAGCAGCCGCTCCACCTCGTACCGGTCCGGGGACTCGACCTGGCGGAACAGCGCCAGCGCCCGCTTCCAGTGCGAGCGGGCCGCCGCCGGGTCGGTCTCCCGCAGGCAGCGGGCGATGCCGTCCAGCGCCCGCGCCTGCTCGTAGCGGGCGCCCAGCCGGGTGGCGTCGGCGAGCACCCGGCGATGCAGGTCCAGCGCGCTGGAGCCGTCGCCTTGGTCGAGGATCGCCCGGGCCAGCAGGTTCCGGGACGCGCACTGTCCGATCCGGTCCCCCGCCTCGCTGATCGCCACCAGCGCCTCCCGGTGCAGCGCGGCGGCCTGCTCCGGCCGCCCCTCGTTCCGCTCCATCACGCCGATCTCGTTGAGCACCTCACCCTCGCCGTACCGGTTGCCCACCTGCCGCTTGAGGTGCAGCGCCACCCGCAGCAGCCGTCGGGCCGGCCCGAGATCGCCCATGCGGTGGCGAACCAGCCCGAGGTGCCCCACCGCGTTCACCAGCTGGCGCTTGTCGGACGCCGCTCGGGCCAGCAGGAGATGCAGCCGGCCCGTCCGCAGCGCCTCCTCGTACCGGCCCCAGTTGAGCAGGGCGAAGGTGATGTTGTTGAGCAGGTTGGCCAGCTCGGCGAGCTCGTCGGGGCCACCACCCATCGTGAGGGCCAACGCCGCGTCGAAGCACTCCTTTCCGCGCCGGTGGTCACCGTGGGCCGAGTAGGAGATGCCGAGGTTCCACAGCGTGCTGCGTACCTCGCGGCGCAGCCCGAGACGCCGCCGGACGTCGAGCGCCACCTCCATCAGCCCGATCGCCTCCGGGAACCGGGCCAGCCGGTAGTACGCCGACGAGAGGTAGTTGAGCATGACCGCCCGGGCCGCCTCGTCACCCACGCGCTCCGCCGACCGCAGGCCGACGGTGTGCGTCTCGATCAGCTCGTCCAGGTGGCCACCGTCGAAGTGCGACCGCCAGCAGGCCCGGGCCAGCTGCCAGCAGTGCCGCGGGAAGCCCTCGGCGTCGGCCAACCGGACCAGTGCGGTCAATGCCGCACGGTTCTCGTCGAACCAGACCACGCCCTGGGCCGCGCTTGCGCCGACCAGGTCGGGCCGGGGCGGCGGCGGGAGGACGAGCATGTTCCGGCTACCCGCCGACTCGATCGTCCATGAGATCGTCGCGGCCACGTGCAGGTGATAGTCGAGCAGGCGTTCGGTGGCGGAGGTGCGCTCGGCCGCGTGTCCGGGTTCGTCCAGCAGCGACCGGGCGTACTCGCGGAGCAGGTCGTGCAGCCGGTACCGGCCGGGTTCCGCCTCTTCGGCCAGATGCGCGTCGACCAGCTCGTCCAGCACGTCCTGCGTCTCCGGCAGGGGCAGCTCGGCGAGGGCCGCGGCGACGCGGTTGTCGAACCGTACGCCGGGGTGCAGGCCGAGCAGCCGGAACACCCGCTGCGCCGCCGGCGACACCTGCGCGTACGACAGGGAGAACGCCCGCCCCACGGAGCGCTCCCCGGCCGCGAACTCGGCCAGCGGGTCCCGCCCCGACGCCAACCGCTCGGCCAGGTCGGCGACCCGCCAGCGGGGCCGGTGGGCCAGCCGGGCGCCGGCCAGCCGGATCGCCAGCGGGAGATAGCCGCAGCGACGCACCACCTCGGCGGCTGCCCCGGGCTCGGCGGCGACCCGCTCCTCGCCGGCCACCCGGCCGAGCAGTTCCACCGCCTCGTCGGCGTCCAGCACCGGCAGCGACGACGGGCGTCCCTCGTCCAGGCCGACCAGCCGGCGGCGGCTGGTGATGAGGACCAGGCAGTCCGGGCCGTTGGGCAGCAGCGGCGCCACCTGGTCGGCGTTGGCGGCGTTGTCCAGCACCACCAGGGCGCGCCGGCCGGCCAGCTCGCTGCGCCACAGGGCGAGCCGGTCGTCCAGGTCCAGCGGGACCCGCTCCGCCGGTACGCCGAGCTGCCGGAGCAGCGTGGCCACCGCCGCAGCGGGAGTCAGCGGACTCCGTTCGCTGTGCCCGTGCAGGTCGATGAAGAGGTGCGCGTCCGGATAGCGGTCGGCCAGGGCGGTGGCGATCTGTACGGCCAGGGTGGTCTTGCCGCTGCCGGCCATCCCGTCGATCAGCTGGATCCGGGCCGCGTCCTCGTGGATCTCCTTCACCAGCCGGGCGATGGTCTGCTGCCGACCGGTGAAGTCGCTGATTGCCCGGGGCAACGAGCGGACCGGCGCGGCCGGGCGGTTCTCCGGGGCGGCCAGCGCGAGGTCGCCGGCGAGCACCCGCTGGTGCAGCTCCTGCAGCGCCGCGCCGGGCTCGATGCCCAGCTCCTCGGCGTAGATCCGCCGGCCCTCCCGGTAGACGGCGAGGGCGTCGGCCTGCCGACCGACCGCGGAGAGGGCGAGCATCAACTGGCCGCGCAGCCGTTCGCGCAACGGATGCCGCTCGACGCTCTCGGTCAGCTCGTCGAGCAGGTCGGCCGCCTGCCGCAGCCGCAGCTCGACGTCGACGCACTCCTCCAGGGCGGCGAGCCGCTGCTCGTCGAGGGCCTGGGCCCGCCGCCGTACGCTCCGGCTGGGGATGCCGGCGAGCGCCGGCCCCCGCCACAGGCCGAGCGCCTCGCGGTAGTGGCGGCGGGCCTCGGCGGGCCGCCCCGCGGCGACCGCGGCGCGGGCGGCGTCGACCCGGCGGGCGAAGACCTCGGCGTCGAGGTCGGTGTGGTCGACCCGGATGCCGTAGCCGATCGGGTCGGTGGCGATGGCGTCGGCGGGCAGGCCGAGCGTGGCGAGACGCTGTCGCAATCGCGACACGCAACTGTGCAGCTGGGCCCTTGCGGTAGCCGGGGGCCGTTCCTCCCAGACCGCGTCGACCAGGTCCTCCACCGCGACGACCCGACCGGCGCGCAGCAGCAGCATGGCGAGCACGACCCGGTCCCGACCTGCGGTGACGGTGGCTTCGCCACCGCCGACCCGCAAGGGCCCCAGGATCCCGAACCGCATCTGCGCCCCCGCATGCCGACTCTGCAACTTGCAGCGTAGCCCGGGCGTCACGGGTCGCCCTCTTCAGGCGATAGCGATCCGATAGCGGAACGACAGTGGTGGAGCCGAGACTCTTCCTGGGTTGTCGGTGACGGCATCCGACGGGGGCGGTGCGCCCGACCGGGCGAACACTCCGCTCGGGCGCACCGATGTCGGCGAGCACCAGATGACGAGGGGGCGCCGGGCTTTCGCCCGGCGCCCCCTGTCGTCCGTCCGGCTCAGCGCCGCCCGACGGTCAACACCGGCTTGGTGACCTCGGCGAAGAAGTCGTTGCCCTTGTCGTCGACCACGATGAAGGCCGGGAAGTCCTCCACCTCGATCTTCCAGACCGCCTCCATGCCCAGCTCGGGGTATTCGAGGACCTCGACGTGCTTGATGCAGTCCTGGGCGAGCCGGGCCGCCGGGCCGCCGATGGAGCCGAGGTAGAAGCCGCCGTGCTGCTGGCAGGAGCGGGTGACCTGGGCGGACCGGTTGCCCTTGGCGAGCATCACCTGGGAGCCGCCGGCGGCCTGGAACTTCTCCACGTAGGCGTCCATCCGGCCGGCCGTGGTGGGGCCGAACGAGCCGGAGGCGTAGCCCTCGGGGGTCTTCGCCGGGCCGGCGTAGTAGACCGCGTGGTCGCGCAGGTACTGCGGCATCGGCTCGCCGGCGTCCAGCCGCTCGGCGATCTTGGCGTGGGCGATGTCCCGGGCCACGACCAGTGGGCCGGTCAGCGAGAGCCGGGTCTTCACCGGGTACTTCGACAGCTCGGCGCGGATCTCGTCCATCGGCCGGTTGAGGTCGACCTTGACGACCGTCTCGGCGTCCAGCGTCTCGTCGGTGACGTCGGGCAGGAAGCGCGCCGGGTCGGTCTCGAGCCGCTCCAGCCAGACGCCCGACGGGGTGATCTTGGCTACCGCCTGCCGGTCCGCCGAGCAGGAGACGGCGATCGCCACCGGGCACGAGGCGCCGTGCCGGGGCAGCCGGACCACCCGCACGTCGTGGCAGAAGTACCGGCCGCCGAACTGCGCGCCGATGCCGAAGTTGCGGGTCAGCTCCAGCACCTCCGCCTCCAGCTCCAGGTCGCGGAAGCCGTGCGCGGTCATCGAGCCCTGCGTCGGCAGCGCGTCGAGGTACTTCGCGGAGGCGTACTTGGCGGTCTTCAACGCGTACTCGGCGGAGGTGCCGCCGATGACGATGGCCAGGTGGTACGGCGGGCAGGCCGCGGTGCCGATCAGGCGCAGCTTCTCCTCCAGGAACTGCATCATCCGCGTCGGGTTCAGCAGCGCCTTGGTCTCCTGGTAGAGGTACGACTTGTTGGCCGAACCGCCGCCCTTGGCCATGAAGAGGAACTTGTACGCGTCGGGGTGCCCGTCCGGGTCCTCGGCGTAGAGCTCCACCTGGGCCGGCAGGTTGCTGCCGGTGTTCCGCTCGTCCCACATGGTCAGCGGGGCCAGCTGCGAGTAGCGCAGGTTCAGCTTCGTGTACGCCTGGTAGACGCCACGCGAGATCGCCTCGGCGTCGGTGCCGTCGGTGAGCACGTGCCGGCCGCGCTTGCCCATCACGATCGCGGTGCCGGTGTCCTGGCACATCGGCAGCACACCGGCGGCGGCGATGTTGGCGTTGCGCAGCAGGTCCAGGGCGACGAACCGGTCGTTCGGCGAGGCCAGCGGGTCGTCGATGATCGACCGGAGCTGGGCCAGGTGCGCGGGGCGGAGGAAGTGGGCGATGTCGTGCATCGCCTCGGCGGTCAGCGCGGTCAGCGCGGCCGGCTCCACGGTGAGGAACCGGCGGCCCCCGGGACCGTGGACGACGTCAACGCCCTCGTCGGTGACCAGGCGATACTCCGTCTGGTCCGGCCCGGTCGGCAGCAAGGGGTCGTACGAGAACGCGGCGGCACTGCTCATGAGCGGAAAGCCTAGGGCAGACCGGTCGATCAGTGGCACCCGCCGGGTGCGTCGTGGGACGCCGCTCTCATCCGTCCTTGGGCTCCTCGGTGTAGCAGAGTTCCCGCTTCGGGCCGCAGCTGTCGTCGACGTCGGGGATGCCCCCGGTGTCCCCCGGCCCGGGGGCGCCGCCGCCGTCCGCGGGCGGCACCGGCGCGACGCCGGTGCCGGCGCCGAAGCGGACGTATCCGATCTCCCGCCCCTCGCCGATGATCATGCCGTACGGCCCGATCGCCAGCGCGTCCGCGCTGGTCCGCAGCACCAGCAGTTCCCGGCCGGTGCGCGGGTCCAGGGCGATCAACCGGTTCGGCTTCTCCTGGGAGACCAGCGCCGCGTACGGGGTGAGCGTCGCGCCGACCTTCCCGCCGACGGGACGGGTCCAGCGGGCCCGGGCGACGCCCAGCTCCCGGCCCACGACGGTGCCCTTGTCGGCGGTGCGCACCAGCGCGTACCGGTCGTCGACGGCGAGCAGCTTCTCGCCCTCGGCGTCGACCAGGAGCAACCGGCCGTCGTACCCGTCGAGGACCGCCTCCCGGCCGTCCGGTCCCACACCGATCAGCACGTTGCGGGCGCCCTGCGGGTCCTCCCGCTGCGGGCAGCCGGCGTTGTCCGCGGTACGCGGGTTGAGGCCGGGCCGCCGCCACACCTCCTGCCCGGTGATCGGGTCCCGCGCGGAGATGACGAACTGGCAGGTGCCGTCCCGGGAGACGGCGGTGATCCGCAGCATCCGGCCGCCGATCACGGCGAGCCGCTCGTCCCGCCCGGGCTCGACGTTCTGCACCACCTTGCCGGTGGCGGTGTCGACCACGTGCACCCGGCCGTCGACCGGGAAGCCGAGCAGCGGCGGCACCGGCTCGGGGCCGGCCACCCCGGCGTCGATCCGGGGCGCGGTGAGCCGCCGGGTGCCGAGCAGGCGCGGGTTGTCGGCGAAGAGCCCGGTGCTGACGCCGGGCAGCGCGGCGGTCCACAGGGGCGCGGTGCCGCGCGGGTCCCAGGCGCTCAGGGTGCAGTCGGTGGGCTCGAAGCAGCGGGCGTCGAGCAGCAGGTTGCGGTACGTCCAGACGGCCACCGCGTCGTCGTCCCGGCGACGGACCGCCCCGGTGGCCGGGTCGAGCAGCTCGTACCCCTTGACCAGGAGCTTGCCCACGGCGACGACCGGGTCCCGGTCGCCGCCGGCCACCGCCGCCCAGTCCGCCTTGCGTTCCCACAGCTGGGTGCCGGTGGCCAGGCTGAGCGCCTCGACCCGGGTGCGCTGCTCGACGATCACGGTGTCGCCGGCGATGGTGACGCTCTTCGGCGTGCCGCCGACCCGCTGCTGCCAGACCACGTCCGGTTCGGAGATCGGCTGGCTGCGGTTGACCCAGTCCCACAGGCGCGGAAAAGGGTTCCACACCCCGGTGGCGGCGAGCACGACCACGGTGAGGAGCCCGAGCAGCAACCACCCGCGCACTCCGAGGCCCTTCACACCGCACACGCTAGCGACGATCACCGAACTCCCGTGCCCCTCGCCGGCCGTGTCGCCGCGCTTTCTGGCGGCGGGCCGGTCAGCGGGGGAGGGCGGCCGAATGGACCAGCGGCAGGACCCGGTACGGGATCTGCTCGGCCAGCGCGATGATCGTGGAGGCGCGGCGGATGCCCTCGTAGGAGACGATCTGGTCGATCACCCGCTGGAGGTCGGTGTTGGAGCGGGCCACGATCCGGCAGAGCAGGTCGCTGGAGCCGGTGATGGTGTGCGCCTCCAGCACCTCCGGGATGGCGGCCAGGTGGGCGGTGACCGCGTCGTGGCCGTGCCGCTGGCTGATCTCCAGGGTGACGAAGCTGGTCACCCCGAAGCCGATCGCGGCCGGCGAGATCTCCGGCCCGAAGCCGCTGATCACCCGCCGGTCGACCAGCTTGTCGAGCCGGGCCTGGACGGTGCCGCGGGCCACCCCCAGCCGCCGGGAACACTCCAGCACCCCGATTCGCGGCTCGTCGGCGAGGAGCTGGACGAGCCGGGAGTCCAACTCGTCGAGCTGTACAGCCTGTCCAGGGTTCATGTCAGAAGACTCTACCGATTGCGCAAGCTGACCAGGTATATCGCCGACAGTTGCCCAGTGACCCGGGGTCCGGCGATCCTCCCCACAAGAGCAACCGAACCACCGCGGCGGCCCACGAGGCCGGCCGGTACGCAAGGGAGGCCACCATGACCCAGGCGATCGACCGACCCCAGACGACCGACGAGGTCGACGTCGACCAGCTCGTCGGCGCCGTCGACCACGACATCAGCCGGGACCCGTTCCCGGTCAAGGGCCTCGACCACGTGCACTTCCTGGTCGGCAACGCCAAGCAGGCCGCGCACTACTACTCCACCGCGTTCGGCATGACCTGCGTGGCGTACCGGGGGCCGGAACAGGGCTACCGCGACCACGCCGAGTACGTGCTGACCAGCGGTTCGGCCCGGTTCGTGCTGACCGGCGCGGTCCGCCCGGACGCCGCCGGCGCCGACCACGTCGCCAAGCACAGCGACGGCGTCTCCGACATCGCGCTGGAGGTGCCGGACGTGGACGCCGCGTACGCCCACGCCACCGCGCAGGGCGCCACCGGCCTGGTCGAGCCGCACGACGTCGCCGACGAGCACGGCACCGTCCGGATGGCCGCCATCGCGGCGTACGGCGACACCCGGCACACCCTGGTCGACCGGTCCCGCTACACCGGCCCGTTCCTGCCCGGCTTCGTGGCCCGCGGCCCGATCGTGGACCGGCAGCCGATGATCGACGCCGGCATCCAGCCGAAGCGCTTCTTCCAGGCGATCGACCACGTGGTCGGCAACGTCGAGCTCGGCCGGATGGACGAGTGGGTGGAGTTCTACAAGCGGGTCATGGGCTTCAGCAACATGGCCGAGTTCATCGGCGACGACATCGCCACCGACTACTCGGCGCTGATGAGCAAGGTCGTGGCCAGCGGCACCCGCAAGGTGAAGTTCCCGCTCAACGAGCCGGCCGTGGCCCGCAAGAAGTCGCAGATCGACGAGTACCTGGAGTTCTACCAGGGCCCGGGCGCCCAGCACATCGCGGTCGCCACCAACGACATCCTGGCCAGCGTCGACGCGATGCGGGCCGCCGGCGTCGAGTTCCTGAACACCCCGGACTCGTACTACGACGACCCGGAGCTGCGCGCCCGGATCGGCAACGTGCGGGTGCCGATCGAGGAGCTGAAGGCCCGCAAGATCCTGGTCGACCGGGACGAGGACGGCTACCTGCTCCAGATCTTCACCAAGCCGGTCCAGGACCGCCCGACCGTCTTCTTCGAGCTGATCGAGCGGCACGGCTCGCTCGGCTTCGGCAAGGGCAACTTCAAGGCCCTCTTCGAGGCCATCGAGCGGGAGCAGGAAGCGCGCGGCAACCTGTAACACTGTCGAGCGTGACGCAGCCTCCGACGCACCCGACGCCGCCGGCCGGTGGGCCTCCGCCCGCCGCCGGCGGCTTCGCGCCGCCCACCGGTCCCCAGGGGTACCCGATGCGACCCCCCTACCCGGTGCCGCCCCAGCCCGGCCCGTACTCCGGGCTGCCGACCTATCCGGTAGGGCCACCCGGGGTCCCGCCGTACCCCGGCTTCGCCCCCGTGCCACTCTCCCCGGGTGGGCTGCCGCTGGCCAGCTTCGCCGACCGGCTGCTGGCCTGGCTGATTGACGTCGCCGTGGCGAGCGTGCTGTCGGTGGTGCTCTTCGTGCCGGTCTTTTTCTGGATCTGGTACCGCACCTTCAGCGACATGATGAAGGTCAACCCCGACGGGACCCTGGTCGAGCCCGACCCGGCGCGGATGATGAACGACTTCGTCGTTCCGCTGCTGCTCGCCGAGGCCGCGCTGCTCCTGGTCCTCCTCGTCTTCTACTGGTTCTACCACGTGGAGTACGCCCACCGGACCGGCCAGACGCTCGGCAAGAAGGCGATGAGGATCCGGGTCGTCCCGCTGGACCCGGCCCGCACTCTCACCCGGGGCATGGCCGGCAAGCGGTACCTGGTCGAGTTCGTCGCCAGCTCGCTCGTCCCCTTCCTCAGCTACCTCGACGGCTTCTGGCAGCTCTGGGACAAGCCCTTCCAGCAGTGCCTCCACGACAAGTTCGCCGGGACCGTCGTCGTTAAGGTGTCCGGGTGAGCGTTGAACCCGGCTGGCACGTCGACCCCGCAGAGCCCTCCACCAGGCGTTACTGGGATGGCGAGGGCTGGATTGGCGCGCCCGTCCCGGTCGACGTGACCCCGCCGGAGGGTCCCCCGCCGGCGGAGCCGCAGCCGGCCCCCGAGCCGCCCCGCCCCACGTCCCCGGCCGCCGGCTCCCCGGCGGCCCCGGGCACTCCACCCGGCCCCGGAGCGCCGTACGGGCCGCCGCAGGCTCCGAGAGCGCCGTACGGCCCCGGAGCGCCCCACGGTCCCGGCATGCCGTACGGCCCCGGCCCGACCCAGGGGCCGCCGCCCGGCTGGCCGTACCCGACCTGGCCCGGCCGACCGCCCGAGCCGCGCCCACACGGGCTGCCGCTGGCCGGGTACGGTGCCCGGCTGGCCGCGAAGCTGATCGACTTCGGTCTCGTGTTCCTGCTCAACGCGGCGGTCAACGGCTGGTTCGTCTGGCGGTACGTCCGCGAGCTCCGCCCCGCCCTGGACGAGGCGTGGCGGCGGGTGAGTACCAACGACACCACCACCGCACCGCTGCCGCCCCCCGGCGAGCAGGCCGCCTGGCTGCTGATCGCCATCCTGATGATCGCCACCGCGCTCTGGTTCGCCTACGAGGTCCCCTCGATGGCGGCCAACGGGCAGACCTTCGGCAAGCGGATCATGCGGATCCGCGCGGTGTCGCTCGAGGCCGATCAGCCGCTCGGCTTCGGCCGGGCGACCCGCCGGTGGAGCACCATGGGCCTGCCCACCCTGCTCTGGTACTGCTGCGGCCTCGGCCTGCTGCTCCAGTTGGTCGACGCGGTCTCCGCGCTCGTCGACCACCCGCTGCGCCAGGCGCTGCACGACAAGCGCGCCCGGACCGTGGTGGTCCAGCTGCCGCGATCCGGCGGCCCGGCCACCCCCGCCACCCCGACCGACCGTGCCGACACCCCGGGAGACACCCCATGACCGACACCGGACGTCACCAGCCCCCGCTGCGGCTGACCCGCGCCGACCTGGACGCGCTGCCCAACTACGTGCCCGGCCGCAGCCCCGCCGACCTGGCCCGCGAGCTGGGCCTGGACGAGGCCATCAAGCTCGCCAGCAACGAGGTGCCGTACGGCCCGCTGCCCGGCGTGGTCGAGGCGGTCACCGAGGCCGTCGCCGGCTCGCACCGCTACCCGGACATGGGCGTCGTCGCGCTGCGCAGTGCGCTGGCCGACCGGTACGGCGTGGACGTCGACCGGATCGCCACCGGCTGCGGTTCGGTGGCGCTGGCCGAGCACCTGGTCCGGGCCACCTGCCTCCCCGGCGACGAACTGCTCTACTCGTGGCGCTCGTTCGAGGCGTACCCGATCATCGCGGCGACCAGCGGCGCGACCAGCGTCCGGGTGCCCAACGACGCCGGGCACGGCCACGACCTGGCGTCGATGGCGGCGGCGGTGACCGACCGGACCCGGATGGTGCTGGTCTGCAACCCGAACAACCCCACCGGCACCGCGGTACGCAAGGCGGAGCTGGACCGGTTCCTCGACTCGGTGGGCGACGACGTGCTGGTCGTCATCGACGAGGCGTACCGGGAGTTCGTCACCGACCCGGAGGTGCCGGACGGCCTGACCTACCTGGACCGGCCGAACGTGGTGGTGCTGCGCACCCTGTCCAAGGCGTGGGGCCTGGCCGGGCTGCGGATCGGTTTCCTCGTCGCCGCCCCCGAGGTGGCCGCCGCCGTGCGAAAGGTGGTCACCCCCTTCTCCACCAGCATGGCCGCCCAGGCCGGGGCACTCGCCGCGCTGGCCCAGGCCGACGAGGTCGAGCGGCGCTGCGCGCTGGTCGTCGCCGAGCGGGAGCGGGTCACCGAGGCGCTGCGCAAGCTGGTCCCGGACGTGCCGTCCAGCCAGGCCAACTTCGTCTGGCTGCCGCTGGGCGACCGGGCGGTCGACTTCGGCAAGGCGTGCGAGGCGCGCGGCGTGATCGTCCGGCCGTTCGCCGGTGACGGGGTCCGGGTCACCATCGGCACCCCGGCCGAGAACGACGCCTTCCTGGTCGCCGCCGAGGCGGCGCTGGCCTGACCCGTCGCCGGCGAGGCTCGCCGCGGCCGGCTCAGGTCGCGGCGAGCAGCACCGGCTCGGCCGTCAGGAACCACCCCTGGTCGTCGTCGTCCGGCCGGGCATCCTCGCGGAGCCGCTCGACGGCCACGTAGCCGTCGGCCGCGTACGCCATGCCCGGGTCCCAGCCGATGCCCTCGCGGCCCAGGGTCATCGGGAAGCTGGACCGCTGCGCCCCGGTGACCGGGTCGAGGGTGACCAGCTCACGCGCCTCGGTCAGCACGTGCACCCGGCCGGGCTCGGTGGCGATCACCCGCACCGGCCCGAGGTCGCCACGCCGCCACCGCTGCTTGCCCGTCCGCGCCTCCCGACCGGCCAGCACCCCACCGTCGACGCCGATCGCCAGCTGACCGGCGAGAACCGTCCCGGCCGCGTCCAGCGCGGGCGCGGCCGCCGGCGCACCCGGACCGACCAGCCAGCCCCGCCCGGCCGTGTCCCCCGGCCCTGCGGTACGCACGCCCCGGCACTGCGAGCGGGGAGTCAGGCAGCCCAGCGGCGTCACGGTCAGCTCGGCCGGCGCGTCCGGCGGTCGCCAGCGGGTGGCCACCGCGCCCGTGGCCACGTCCCGGAACTCGACCGTGGCCGGCCCGGCGCAGGAGTCGACGGAGACCACCCGGCCGGCCGCCGTGGTGCCCAGGTCGGTACGGCAGTCCCCGCCGCCGTCGGCCCGCCACAGCTCACGCCCGTCGGCCAGCGCGTACCCGCGCAGCCGGCCGTCGCCGGAGGCCACCAGGACCGGCCGGCCATCGGGACCGGAGCCGACGAAGATGCCCTGCGGGTCCCACACCGTGGCGGCCCCGGTGCGCCGGGAGGTGAAGCCCTCGCCCGGTTCGGGGCCGTCGGCCCGCCAGGTCACCCGGCCGGTCAGCGCGTCCAGCGCGACGAGTTTCCCGTCCGACCAACGGCTGACCACCGTGGTGCCCGTCGCCAGCACCCCGTTGAGCTGCGCCGGCCAGCGCCGGTACGACCAGAACGGGGTGACCCGGAACCTGCGGTCGGCGGGCTGGTCGGCGTAGAGCTGCCGCTCGGCGGCGTACACCCGCAGCCGGCCGTCGATGATCAGCGGTGCCGCCGGGAGCCGGCCGAGCGTGCCGATCGGCGGGGTGCCGGCCGGCGGCAGGGCAGCGCCGGCGGGCGTGCTGACCTCGGCCGGCGCGAGCACCCGGTAGCCGACGCCGGCCGCCGCCACCAGGGCGGCCAGCGCCGTGACCGCGACCACGACCCGTCGCCGGCCCTTCGGGACACCCATGCCGCACCTCCGCCCGGCACCCTACCGAGGCAGCCGCCGGTCGAGCCGGTCAGGTCTGATCAACGAAGTGGGCCTGCTCAGGCCGCCACGGCGCTGTCGCCGTGGCTCGCGGCGGCGAGGTCGGCGAGGTCACGCCGGATGGCGCCCTCCACCGCCCGCGCGGCCAGCCCGCCGAAGAGCAGCGCGACCACCCGCCCGTACGGCGCGGTGGGCACCGCGGTGTGCTCGACGGTGACGGCGGTGCAGCCCCGGCGGCGGCGCTGCACGGTGCGCAGGGTCCAGGTGATCCGGTAGTCCACCCCGATGCCGGGGGAGCTGAGCACCAGTCGGCGCGGCGGCTCGGCGGCCAGGACGAGGAACTCCTCCGCCTGGTCGCCGCCGTCGGGTCGGGTGCGGGTCTCCCGCCACGCGGTGCCGGGGCCGAACCCGCCCGTGGTCAGCAGCTCGACGCCCCCGACGGTGCGCAGCCAGCCCGCGCGGACCGGCAGGTCGACCAGGCGCGCCCACACGTCGACGGCCGGCGCCTCGATGAACTCGGTGACCGTGACCGTCGACATGACACCTCCCGTGGCGTCCACGGTACGGCGGGTGAGCGCGCCACGGGGGGTCCTACGGCGGAATTTCCGTCACCGGCGCCCCGGATCGGGGCACCGGTGCGGTCCCGCCGGGCGGGTCAGGGGCGGAAGTCGCCGAGGCGGATCGCCCCGACGAACGCCGTCCAGCCCGGCGGGCCGACGACGAGCACCGGCCCGTCCGGGTCCTTGGAATCGCGTATCCCGACCACGCCCCGGTCGCGTACGAGGTTGTCCGCCACCTCCACGCAGAGCCCCTGATCGTTCGATCGACTACTGGTGCGCCAGACCGCGCCCACGAAATCGTCCATGCTCGTACCTCCTGTCCGCTGGGATGTGCCACGCCGGTCACGACCCACGCCGCCCCGGGACGGGACGGCGTGGGGTGGTGACCGAATCCGGTCGATCAAACGCGGCAGGGGGGCCGGCCGGTCGCACAGCTGGTGCGACCGACGGATCCGGAACGTCAGCGGGCCGGCGGGAGCCCCGACGTGGCCGCTTCTCCGGTCCAACGGGGCATCGGCCGCCTTCAGCGGCCACTACTCTGGCTTCCCCGGGCGGCGCCAGTCAGCGCGCCCGGCAATCCATTCCCCAGGAGGAAACGTTGGCTCCATCGAGGGCCCGCACCATGCTGCGCATGGTGATCACGGCACTTGTGACGGCGGTGCTGGTCGCCGGCGGCCTGGCCGCCCCCGCGGCGGCCGCCCGCACCCCGCGGATCACCTTCTCCGCGATCTTCTTCTCTCCCGAGCACATCGACACCACCGCCGGACCGTACGTCGTCAACGCGAACTGGACGGTCGCCGACACCAGCGCGACCGCCACCCAGGTCACGGGCACGACCTGGTTGCAGCAGTTCACCGGGCCGACCGCGGTGGGCCCGGAGCTGCCGGTACGGTTCACCCTCACCCCGGACGGCACCGGGCAGGTCTCGGCCAACAGCGGCGGCACGGTCAGCAGCTCGTCGTACTCGTACGAGTTCGTCGTCCCCCAGTACGGCGCCAGCGCCTCGGCCACCTGGCGGATCACCCGGATCACCGCCCAGGACGAGCAGGGTGCCACCGGCAGCATCTCCGGCAAGGCCCTGGCCAAGTACGACCCCGAGGTCGTTGTCACCCAACTGGTCGACTCCACGGCGCCGGAGCTGGAGAGCTTCGGGCGGGCCAGCGACCAGCAGGACGCGGTCTACGACGACGGCTCGGGTGCCACCCTGCGGTACTCCACGTCCATCTCGGACCAGGCGGGGTTCTGGAAGGGCAGCTTCGTCCTCGCCGGCCCCGGCGGCGCCCGGATCACCGCTCCCATCGAACTGCGCGACTCCGGTGCCTACCCGCTGTACTGCGGGAAGGACTCACAGATCTACGACGCCACGTGGATCTGGTGCGACGGGATCGAGGCGAAGGTGCCGGCTGGCAGCCCGTCCGGCACCTGGACCGTCGAGAAGGTCGTGGTCACCGACCGCGCCGGTAACACCCGTGAGGTGACGGACGTGCCGGCGAGCCCGATCCGGGTCAGCCGCAACGACGTCCTCTCCGCCAGCGACTTCACCCTCGACCCCGCCCAGGTGGACAACTGGCGGGAGGAGCAAGCGGTCACGCTGCGCCTCAAGCCGGCCGGTGTGGTGGGCGGGCTGGTCTCCATCGCCCCGTACACCGACCGGTGCTGGGGCGCGACGACCGAGCCGACCATGGGCGCGGACGGCACGGCCTCGGTCACGCTGCGCATGCCGACCTACATCGACAGGTGCGCGGTCACCGGAATCGTGCTGACCGACAGCGCGGGCAACGTCGCCGTGTACGGCAACGCGTACGGCGGCGCCGCGCTGGACCTGGTGGTCACGCGGGTGCCGGACACCACCGCGCCGGTGATCTCGTCGGCTCGGCTGAACCTGACCACGGCGTCGGCCAGCACCCTGCCGTACGCGATCGGCGTCTACGTGACCGTCGACGACACCAGCGGCGCGCCGGTCAACGGCATCTCCACCACCATGTACGACGCGGAGGGCCGCTCGGTCTCCGGGTCGTCCGGCGGCGCCTCGCCGCTCCCGACGGGTGAGTACACCGCGACGATCCGGACCGAGGGCCTGGCACCCGGCACGTACACGGTCGGTGTGACGCTGACCGACGCGGCGGGCAACAGCACCCTGATCGGGTACCCGAACGGGGCCGGCGACCCGGCGCCGGACGGGCCGTTGGTCTTCACGGTCACGCCCTGACCTATTGAGACGGCCGGGCCGCCGCGCCACCGGCGGGGCGGCCCGGCCTGTTGTCACCAGCGTGACCGTGGGAACGGCCACGGCCGCCGGTGCGCCGGCAGGAGAGTCCGCCGGTCGCACGGCGGGTGCGACCGGCGGAACGGAACGTCAGCGGGCGGGCAGGATCCGCCCGGTGACCTCGCCGAGGGCGACGGTGGTGCCGTCCGGACCGGGGGCCGTGGCCCGGACGGTGACGATGTCGCCGTCCTCCAGGAAGGTGCGGGTCTCCCCGCCGCCGACCTTCACCGGCTCGGCGCCACCCCAGGTGAGCTCCAGGAACGAGCCGACCTGGCCGCGCTCGGGCCCGGAGACGGTGCCCGAGGCGTAGAGGTCGCCGGTGCGCAGCGAGGCGCCGTTGACGGTGAGGTGGGCCAGCTGCTGGGCGGGCGTCCAGTACATGGTGGCGAAGGGCGGCTCGGTGACCCGCTCGCCGTTCCACTCGACCGCCAGGCGCAGGTCGAGGCCGAGGTGGGGGGTGTCGCGCAGGTAGTCCTGGACCGGCGGGTCCTGCTCCGGGGCGGGCACGAACGCGTCGGCGAGCGCGTCCAGCGGGGTCACCCACGCCGAGATTGAGGTGGCGAAGGACTTACCGAGGAACGGGCCGAGCGGCTGGTACTCCCAGGCCTGGATGTCCCGGGCGGACCAGTCGTTGACCAGCACCACCCCGAAGACGTGGTCGGCGAAGTCGTCGACGGCGACCCGGTCACCGAGCCGGCTGGGCACGCCGACCACGAAGCCGACCTCGGCCTCGATGTCGAGGCGTACGGAGGGGCCGGTGGTGGGGCCCTGCGGGGTGGCGCGCTGCCCGCTGGGGCGGACCACCGGGGTGCCGGAGACGACCACCGTGCCGGCCCGGCCGTGGTACCCGATCGGCAGGTGCTTCCAGTTGGGCAGCAGCGGCGGCTGCCCGGGGCGGAAGATCTGCCCGACGTTCGAGGCGTGGTGGTCGGAGGAGTAGAAGTCGACGTAGTCGGCGACGTCGAACGGCAGCAGCAGCTCGACCTCGGCCAGCGGGACCAGCAGCGGCTCCACCGCCGGCCGGTGCGCCTCCTCGGTGAGCAGCTCAACGAGACGCTGCCGTACCGCCGTCCACTGGGGTCGGCCGAGCGCCATGAAGTCGTTGAGCGTCGGGCGCCCGAGCGCGCCGCCGGCGAGCACCAGGCCGGCCGCCTCCGCGCCGGCCAGGTCGAGCACCAGGTCGGCCACGCGTACGCCGATCCGCGGCTCCCGCCCGTCGTGCCGGAACACCCCGTACGGCAGGTTGCTGATTCCGTACGCCGAGCCGTCCACTCCGGTCACCCAGCTCATGCCGGCACTCCGCTCCGCTGCGTGCCGCCATGAGGCACGACCGCACTGCGCCTACTGATTCGCTCGCTACGCTCGCTCATCGGTCGAATCCCCCGTTCACCAGCCCCAGCCGGATCAGATCGGTCAGTGGTTCCAGGATGCTGCACGAGCCGAACCCGATCCACAGCGGACGCCTCGCCTCGAGCCGGGCGCGGACCTGCTCGACCACCGGCAGCGGATCGGTCGCGGCGAGCAGCACGGCTACCGCGTCCACCTCCGCGCCCTCGGCGGCGGCGAGCGTGGCCGCCAGCACGTTGCCGAAGCCATGGTGGGTGAAGCCGGTCTCCGGGTCGAGGTGGCGGGTCGCCTGGTGCAGGCCGGCGGTCAGCTTGAACGGCACGTCGCGGTCGCGGCAGGCACCGATCACCGCGGCCAGCTCGACCGGGGTGGGGAAGAGTTCGGCGGCCAGCCCGCCGGTGCGGAACTTGGCGGCGATCGGCACCCCGTCGGCGCGGGCGGCGGCCAGCGCGTCGAGCGCGCTGCTCAGCCCGAAGGTGAGCGGGATCTCGGCGTACCAATCGAGCGCGCTGCCCTCGGCGGGCCCGGCGGCCGATCCTGGCCCGGCGGCCGGGGCGTCCTTGCCGGTGCCACGGGCGAGGTCGATCAGCGTGGTCAGGCCCGGGAGCGGGTCCTCGCCGCGCTTGGCGACGGCCGCCTCGACCTGACGGACGGTCAGGCGCGGGTCCGCGGCGGCGCGGGCCTCGTCGAGCCGGTCCAGCGGGACGTCGCCGATGATCCCGACCGCGATCCGCTCGTCGGCGTGGAGCAGCGCGGCCAGTTCGGCCAGGCGCGAGGCGGGCAGCAGCAGCGGGCCGACCAGGTCGGCGTACCAGGAGGCGCGGTGCCCGCGGTGCGCGGCGAGCGCGTCGGGCAGCGACGCGCTGCCGGGCGGGAAGACGGCGGCGTCGTCGACGAGGCCGGCGAAGAGGCGGGGGACCTGCGTTGACACGAGACAAGAATCTACGGGACGCTACAAGGACCGGACAACAGCGTCCGATTATCGGACGCCACCGCCCGGAGAACGGGACATAACGGGAGGCGACATGCCGTACTACCGCAGCGTCGGTGAGCTGCCCCGCAAGCGGCACACCCAGTTCCGCCAGCCCGACGGCAGTCTCTACGCCGAAGAGCTGATGGGCCAGGAGGGCTTCTCCTCCGATTCCTCCCTGCTCTACCACCGGTACGCCCCGACCGCGATCGTCGCCGCCGAGGAGTTCACCCCGCCCGCCCTCACCCGGCTGCCCAACCTCCCGCTCAAGCCGCGCCACCTGCGTACCCACAAGCTCGACGGCTCCGGCGCCGACCCGGTCCTCGGCCGGCGTTACCTGCTCGCCAACGACGACGTCCGGATCGCGTACGTGCTGGCCGACCGGCCGTCCCCGCTCTACCGCAACGCCACCGGCGACGAGTGCCTCTACGTCGAGGCCGGCACGCTGCGGCTGGAGTCCACGTTCGGCGCGCTCGACCTGGTCGCCGGCGACTACGTGGTCATCCCGACCTCGACCATCCACCGGCTGGTGCCCACCGGCGACCAGCCGACCCGGCTGCTCGCGATCGAGGCCACCGGGCACATCGGCCCGCCGAAGCGCTACCTGTCGGTGCGCGGCCAGTTCCTGGAGCACGCGCCGTACTGCGAGCGCGACGTCCGCGGACCGGACGCGCCGCTGCTGGTCGACGGGACCGACGTCGAGGTGCTGGTCCGCCACCGCCGCGGCTGGACCAGGTACGTCTACGCCAACCACCCGTTCGACGTGGTCGGCTGGGACGGGCACATGTACCCGTGGGCGTTCTCCATCCACGACTTCGAGCCGATCACCGGCCGGATCCACCAGCCGCCACCGGTGCACCAGACCTTCCAGGGCCCGAACTTCGTGATCTGCTCGTTCGTGCCACGCAAGGTGGACTACCACCCGGATGCCATCCCGGTGCCGTACAACCACCACAACGTCGACTCCGACGA
Source organism: Micromonospora sp. BS32 (assembly GCF_059089345.1). Lineage (NCBI taxonomy): Bacteria > Bacillati > Actinomycetota > Actinomycetes > Micromonosporales > Micromonosporaceae > Micromonospora > Micromonospora sp. BS32. The sequence goes on along the minus strand of NZ_JBSSHR010000007.1, from coordinate 188,302 downwards.
GATGCTCTTCTACACCGGCGGCAACTACGAGGCCCGGCGCGGCTCGGGGATCGAACAGGGCTCGATCTCGCTGCACCCGTCCGGCTTCACCCACGGCCCGCAGCCCGGCGCGGCGGAACGCTCCATCGGGGCGGACTTCTTCGACGAGCTGGCGGTCATGGTCGACACGTTCCGCCCGCTCGACCTCTGCGACGCCGCCGGCGAGTGCGAGGACGACGGCTACGCCTGGACCTGGGCCCGCCGCCCCTGACGCCGACCCCGCCCGCCCGTCCGGTCACCCCTGTGCGGGCGGGCCGGGCGGACGCCGCCGGCCGGCCCGCCGCCGCGCCCGGCGCAGCAGGGCCACCAGCCCGGTCACCGGCTTCGGCAGCAGGCAGACCCCGGCCGCGCTCAGGGCGACGAGCGGACCCGTCCGGACCCCGACCGGCTGGACCACGTGCGCGAAGACGAGCAACGCGGCGGCGGCGGTCATGACGAAGTCCACCGCCTCGTCGCGCACCGCGGCGGCGACCCGGCGCCAGCCACGGCGCACCGGCGGCTCGGGCAGCTCGGCGCCGCTCACCAGCGCACAGACGCGGCGGCCGGAGACCGCGGTCGTCCAGGCGAGCACCATCGGCAGCTTCACCACCATGATCAAGGCGGCGTACCGGGCGGGACGCAGCACCACGTCGCCCAGCACCTCGGGGTCGACCGCCGCGGTCACCCGGTAGGTGACCAGGAGCAGCACGAAGTCGATCCCCGGCGCGAGCAGGAACACCAGCACGGCGGTCCACCGGGTCAGGTGCCTGAACTCGGCCTCGGTCATGGCAGACATCGGTTCATTGTCGGCGCGGAGGCCGGGCGCCGCCGCCCCGTCCGGTCGGCGCAGGGCCCGGCCGGCTCAGCGCAACGTGCGTGCGCCTCAGCGCGGGGCGCGTCCGGCTCAGCGCAGGGCGCGGGAGAGGAAGGCCAGTTCGGCGGCGGCGACGACGGCGATGGTCGCCACCAGCGGCCACGGGGTGCCGACCAGGGCGTACAGCAGGAGCAGGGCCGGGCCGGCCGCCACCGCGTACACCGCGAGGGCCAGCGACCGGTCCTCCCGGCGCAACGCCGGCAAGACGGTACGGGTCAGCTCGGGCACCCGGCCGGCGAGCCGCCAGAGCAGCAGCGCGCCACCGGCCGCCGCCAGCCCGGCGAACACCCGCGACGCCCCCGCGCCGCCACCGGCCAGGACGGCGCTCAGCAGGCTGGCCACCAGCGACCAGCCGCCGCCGACCAGCACCAGGCGCCGGATCCCCTCGCCCACTCCGAGCGTGCCGGAGCCTTCCGGACGGATCGGTGCCAACGCCGCCACCTGCGCCAACGCCTCGGCCCAGCGCCGCCGTTCCAGCCGCAGCACACCCGGGTCGTCCTCGGCCCCGGCCAGTTCCGGGTCGAGCCGCAGCGCCTCCCGGTAGGCCCGCTCGGCCAGGTCGAACAGGTCCAGCCGGCCCGCCACCAGCGCCAGCACCAGGTGCGCCTGCGGCTCGTCGGGGGCCAGCTCGACCCCGCGCCAGGCTGCGTTCAGCGCCGGCTGGCCGTTGCGCGCCTCGGCCAGCAGCGCCGCGCCGGCCCGCTGGGCGTACGCGTCGGCCGGCGCGACCGCGAGGATCCGGTCCGCCGTACCGGCCGCCTCGGCGTACTCCCCCAGGTCGGTCAGGGCGAAGGCGCGAGCGACCAGGGGTGGTACCGCGTCGGGCGCGGCGGCCGAGGCGGAGTCGGCGGCAGCGAGCGCCTCCCGCGGACGACCCGCCACGAGCTGCACCCGGGCCAACAGGGTAAGCGCCGCGCTGTCGCCCGGCTGCGCGGCGATGCCGGCGGCCAGTTCCTCGGCGGCCTCGTCGTACCGGCCCAGCTCGGCGAGGAGCTGGGCCCGGTCACGGTAGCCGTCGGCGGCGGACCGCTCGGGGCCCGGTTCGGCGGTCACCCGGTCAGCCCACCGGGGCGTCGTAGACCAGGGCCACCGCGATTCCGGTGAGCCCCTCGCCGCGCCCGGTGAAGCCGAGCCCGTCGGTGGTGGCGGCCGAGACGGTGACCGGCGCGCCGACCGCCTGGGAGAGCACCTGCTGCGCCTCGTCCCGGCGCGGACCGATCTTGGGGTGGTTGCCGATTACCTGGACGGAGACGTTGCCGATCTCGAACCCGGCGGCCCGGACCCGCCGGGCCGACTCGGTCAGCAGCGCCACCCCGGAGGCGCCCGCCCACTCCGGCTGGCCCACCCCGAAGTTGGCCCCGAGGTCACCGAGCCCGGCGGCGGAGAGCAGCGCGTTGCAGGCCGCGTGGGCGGCCACGTCCGCGTCGGAGTGCCCGGCCAGGCCGTCCTGGTCCGGCCAGTGCAGGCCGGCGACCTGGCAGGGCCGGCCCGCCTCGAAGGCGTGCACGTCGACGCCGACGGCGACCCGAGGAACGATCATGACCCGAGGGTACGCGCCGACGCCCGCGCCCCGTCACCACCGGCCTGCTCGGGCCGGACGTCCGTGACGAGCCGGCGCTCGTACCGCCGGCCGGGGCGCCCCCCGATCTCGACGTCCCCCACCAGCACGAACCCGGTACGCCCCAGCACGGCCATGGACGCCGGGTTGTCGAGGGTGGTGACCGCGGTGAGGGTGGTGAGCCGGTACGTCGCCACGGCGAGCCGGCACACCTGCCCGACCGCCGCCGTCGCCACGCCCCGGCCCGCGGCGCGCTCGCCGATCCGGTAGCCGAGTTCGGCGGTCCCGCCCTCGACGTCCACCAGGTTGACCCGGCCGATCAACTCGCCGCGGTCGTCCAGGACGACGTGGAAGTGGCAGGTCCCGCCATTCTGCTCGGCGAGGAGGGCGCAGTGCCGGGAGGCGAAGTCGGCGAAGTAGGCGTCGCCCCGATCCGGCACGGAGCGGGCGAACCACTCCCGGTTCTCCCGCTCGAAGGCCAGCAGGGCGTCCGCGTGGTCGGCCCGGAGCCGCTCCAGGGTGATCATGGCGGCCAGCATAGGTACCGTCGGACCGGCGAGGGCTCAGCGGCCGGTGGTCAGCAGGTGCTCGGCCAGGGCCAGGTCGAACGGGCGGGTGACCTTCAGCGCGTACTCCGAACCCGGTACGCAGAACACCGGGACGCCCTGCTTCTCGACCAGGCCGGCGTCGTCGGTGAGCGGGCCGCCGGCCGCAGCGTGCGCGGCGGTGAGCACGTCCCGACGGAAGCCCTGCGGGGTCTGCACGGCGCGCAGCGCCGACCGGTCGACGGTGCCGAGGACGATCTCGCCGGCCCCGACCTCCTTGATCGTGTCGACCACGGGGAGCACCGGGATCACCGCATGGTGCCCGGCCCGGACCGCCGCGGCCACCGACTCGACGAGGTCCGGCGGGGTCAGCGCCCGGGCGGCGTCGTGCACCAGCACGATGCCCGGCCCGGGCGGGACCGCCGCGAGGGCGGCCGCCACGGACGCCTGCCGCTCGGCCCCGCCGGGTACGACCAGCACGGGCGCCACCGGGGCGAGCAGCTCGCGGACCGCCCCGACCTCGGCGGCCGGGGCGGCCACCACGATCGTGTGCACGGACGGCGCCGCCGCGATCCGGCGTACGGCGTGCACCAGCAGCGGCTCGCCGCCGAGCAGGCGCAGCGCCTTGGGAGCGCCGGGACCGAGGCGTACCCCGGCACCGGCCGCAGGCACAAGGACCGCGACGTCACCGCGCGGATTGAGCTGCGCGGTCACGTCGCGGTCCTCGGGTTTCTTTGCTTCGGGCTGGGTACGACGATGCTGTGGAAATCAGGCCTCGGTCAGTACCTTGTCGAGCAGCGACTCCGCCTCGTCCTTGGTGCTCTTCTCGGCCAGCGCGACCTCGCCGACGAGAATGTCGCGGGCCTTGGCGAGCATCCGCTTCTCACCCGCGGAGAGGCCCCGCTCCCGCTCCCGACGCCACAGGTCGCGGACGACCTCGGCCACCTTCAGCGGGTTGCCGGAGGCCAGCTTCTCCAGATTCGCCTTGTAACGCCGCGACCAGTTGGTCGGCTCCTCGGTGTGCGGTGCACGGAGCACGTCGAAGACCTTGCCCAGGCCCTCTTCGCCGACCACCTCGCGCACACCCACGATCTCGGCGTTCTCAGCGGGCACCCGGACCGTCAGGTCACCCTGCGCGACCCTCAGGACGAGGTACTGCTTAGGCTCGCCCTTGATGACCCGAGTCTCGATTGCCTCGATGAGTGCGGCCCCGTGGTGGGGGTAAACAACGGTCTCGCCGACACTGAAAACCATAGGTTCGAAACCCCTTTCGCTGTGTCTAGAGTAACACGCTCAGGCACCGATGTCCCACCGCTGTCCTGACCGTTGGCGCAGCTCAGGGGCCCTGTGAGAGGTATTTCTTCAGCTTGACAGGCGGTCAAACCGATGGTTTGAACACGCTCCGTAAGCAACGGATGACAACCCGGTACGGGTGATCGGAGCGTGGATGTCTCGGGCTATGCGCTCCTCCCATGGTAGCCCGGTGCCGCTCGCCCCGCCCAGGTGTAGCGGGAGGAGGGGGCGGTGCGGGAGGCTGGAGGAGGTACCACAGCCCGCTCGCCGCGACGCTTCCCGGGGGTCCGATGGGCATGCCTGACGCAGAGGGTCACGGCCCGCCAGAAGGGCTGCCCGACCTGCCACCGGAGTGGGGCCGGGTGGTCGTACCGGACGACGCCTCGGCGCTGGCCGCGGAGGCCGCTCAGCTCCGGCGGGAGCTGCGCCGGCGCGGCCCGGCGGGCCGCTGGCGTCGCCGGCTGGGTCTCGCCCCCCGCCCGGACGGCGGGCCACCCCTCGGCCTGCCCCTGCTGATCCTGCTGGTCGCCGTGCTCACCACGCTCGCCGGGCTGGCCGCCGTCACCTGGCCCCGGCCGCCGCGCAGCGGGGATCGACCCACCGTCCTGCCGTACCCGTCGGGGCCGGCCGCACTGACCGGCCGGCCGCTGCCCGCGCTCGACCTGGTCGGCACCGACCAGGCGCCGGTGCCGCTACGCCGGCTGCTCCCCGCCATGATCATCTTGGTGGACGCCTGCGCCTGCGCCGACCAGGTCGTCGCGGCCGCCGCGGCCGCGCCCGCCGGCGTCCAGGTGGTCACCGTCACCGGCGGTCGCACGGTCGGCGCCGCTCCCACCCGCGCCGGCGGCGACCGGGTCCGGGCCCTCGCCGACCCGGCCGGCGGCCTGCGGGCCGCCCTGCATCTCGACAGCCGCCCCGGCGTCGCCCCCGCGCTGCTGGTGGACCGCGCCGGCACGGTCGTCCGGGTGCTGCCCGAGCTGGGCGCCGCCGACAACTACCGCGCCGACCTGGCCCGGCTCGCCGGCTGACCACCCCGGCCGGCACGCCCGCCGACGGGCGGACTCAGCGCAGGGCGACCAGTTGAGCCTCCAGCTCGACCGGGCCGGGTTCGACGGCGGAAAGGTAGAGCCGGGTCCGCACCAGCGGGTCGGGCAGCTCCAGCGAGCCCAGGTCCCCGTCGCAGGTCGTCTGGCGGTTCTCGGTGTACCGCTCGTCGTGAATGATCGTGACCAGCAGCTGCCCGTCGCCGGAGCAGCGGTACTGGAACAGGTGCCGGGCGCCGTCCGGCAGCGAATCCCGACTCACCGGCGGCTGACCCGGCACCAGGACCAGGCGCTCCCGCCAGAGGGTGTCGGTGGACGTGGGCAGCCCGACGTCCGGGTCGCCGTGGTCCGGCACCTGTGTCAACCCGGTGATCCGGCCGGTCCCCGGGGCGATCTCCACCCGGACCGTGGCGAGCGGGCCGGGCACGGGCAGGTCCGCCAGCGCCGGGGTCGGGGTCGGCGCCGCCGTGGGGCCGACCACCGGCGCGGCGTCCCACCACCACCAGCCACCGGCCGCCAGGACGGCCAGCGCCGCCCCGATCAGCACGGCACCGCGCAGCCGGCCACCCGCATCGACGCCCATCCGGGCAGCCTAGCCGCCGGTCCGTTCCAGCAGGGCCGCGTAGAGGGTGAGGCCCGGTCCGAAGGCGAGCATCACGATCCGCTCCGGCCGGTGCGCGTCACGCAGCAGCCGGTCCAGGATCAGCAGCACCGTCGGGGACGAGCAGTTGCCGTGTTCGTCCAGGATGGCGCGGGACGCCGCCAACGCCTCCGGCGGCAGCGCCAGCTCGCGTTCCACCACGTTGAGGATGCGCGGGCCGCCCGGGTGCACCGCCCAGCCGTCCACGTCGGCGATGCTGCTGCCGTGCCGGGCGAGCAGACCCTCGACCAGGCCCCGGACGTGGGTGGAGAGCACCTGCGGCACCTTCGGCGACAGCCCCATCCGGAAGCCGGTGTCGGTGACGTCCCAGGTCATGTGGTCGGCGGTCGAGGTGTCGGTGACCGAGGAGACTTCGCGCAGCGCGTACCCGGACGGAGCGCCCGGGACGAGCACGGCGGCGACCGCCGCGTCGGAGAAGAGCGCGTGCGAGACGATCTGCTGGGTGTCCATCCGGGCCGACGCCGGCTGGATGTGCAGGCTGGTCAGCTCGGCGCAGAGCAGCAGCGCCGGCCGCCCCCGGGCGGTGACGAAGTCGCCCGCCGCGCCGAGCCCGGGCAGCGCGGCGTAGCAGCCCATGTGCCCGACGAACATCCGCTGGGTGTCGGGGGCCATGCCCAGGTCCCGGGCGAGCAGGATGTCCAGCCCCGGGGTGGCGTACCCGGTGCAGGAGCAGACGACGAAGAGCCCGACGTCCCCCGCGGCCAGCCCCGCCGAGGTCAACGCCCGGCCCACCGCCTCCTTGCCCAGCGGCAACGCCTCCACCTGGTAGCGCCGCATCCGGCGCTCGGTCGGCCAGTCCGACACGTCCTCCAGCAGCGGGTTGACCGCGGCCTGCCGACGGGACACCCCGGAGTTCGCGAAGATCCGCCGGGCCAGGGCCCGCGTCGTGCCGGAGAAGTGCCGGGAGAAGAACCCCTCCCAGAGTTCGTCCTGCCCGGCACCCGGCGGCTGCGCCGTACCGAGCCCCGCGATCACTGGCACGGCCATGTCCCCACCTCTCGTTCGCACACCACACCCGGCGGCCGTCCCCGTCCGGAAGACGGCCGTCCCCACCGCCCTCACCAACGAGGGGTCGAACCATCACGGTCCGGGTCGCCACCCAACGCCGCGATGCCCAGCCGGTCGGCGCAGACGTCGCCCGCACCGCCCGACGCTCGGGGGAGCATCAGTCCGAAGAGGCCGGCCTCCCGCAGGTCGGCGAAGTCGTCCACCGGAAAGGAGCCGTCCCGGTCGTGCACCGCCGCCCGCGCGGCGAACCGCGGCGCCAACCGACGGGCCGCCTCCAGCGCGTGCACAGCCATGTCGCCCCCTTCTCGGCGTCCCCTCTACCCCCGCCCGGTCGGACTACCCGTGTCGGACACCGCGTCCCTGGTAGAGCACGGCGGTCGACCAGGTCGGCCGGATCCGTGGTTCCCGGCCGGAGGTGGGCGTCGGGCCGCCCCGGACCCGGCGCACCAGCCAGGCCAGGGTCCCGCGCAGCCCCGGCCGGATGCCGCACGTCCGCAGCGTCACACCGTGCCGGGCGCATTCGGCGATCAGCTCGCGCTCGTCCACGAACAACTGTGGATCATGGATTCCTCGGGGCACGGTGGGCAGCCGCTCACCGAGGTGGACGGCGACCAGCCGGCTCAGCGCGGTGTCGTTGAGGGTGTCCAGCACCAGCAGGCCACCCGGCCGCAGCAACCGGCACGCCTCGGCGACCGCCCGCCGCCAGTCGGGTACGTGCTCCAGCAGCTCACCGGCGGCGACCACGTCGGCGCAGCCGTCGGCGAGCGGCACGGCGGTCGCGTCGCCGTTGACCACGGTCACCCCGTGCGCCGCGGCCTGGGCGAGCGCGGAGCGGGTCAGGTCGACACCGACGTGCCGGTAGCCCTTGCCGGCCAGGTGCGGGGCGAGCAGGCCGGCGCCGCAGCCCAGGTCGACCAGGAGCGCATCGGGGCGGCCCGCCGGGGGGACCAGCGCGGCCCGGGCCCGGGCCAGCCAGTGCAGCATCGCGAAGGCGCCATCGGGCCGCCACCACTCGCCGGCCAGCTCGTCGTACTGCCGGGGGTCGTTGGGGGGCAGCACCCGGCCACGGGTGGCGACCGGACCGTTCCGCATGGACCGAGCCTGGCACGACTCCCCGATAACGACCAGACTTCCCTTATGTCGTCGACGGTGTTAGGGCTGGTCAGGGCGAGCCATCCGGAGCCGGCCGCGGCGGTCACCACGGTGACCGGGCTGCTGGCCTGGGGGGCCGGGCACTCCCCGGCAGGGGTGGCCGCGGTGACCGTCAGCGTGCTCGCCAGCCAGCTCGCCGTCGGCTGGGCCAACGACGCGCTCGACGCGGAGCGGGACGCGGTGGTGGGGCGTACCGACAAGCCGGTCGCCACGGGCGCGATCGGCCGGCGCACGGTCGCCGTCGGCGCGGTGCTGGCCGCCCTGGCCTGCCCGGCCGTGGCGCTGACCACCAACCCGGTCGCCGCCGGCTGGGTCGCCGTCGCGCTGGTCTCGGCGCTGCTCTACGACTGGCCGCTGAAGTCCACTGCGGCCTCGGTGCTGCCGTACGCGGTCTCCTTCGGGGCGTTGCCGGCCTTCGTGGTGCTGGCCCTGCCCGGCGCCCCGACCCCGCCGGTCTGGCTGGTCGCCGCGGCGGCCTGCCTGGGCGCCGGGGCGCACTTCGCCAACGTGCTGCCGGACCTGGCCGACGACGCCCGGACCGGGGTGCGCGGCCTGCCGCACCGGCTGGGGCCGGCCGGCAGCCGGATCGCCGCCGCCGCGCTGCTGCTGGCCGCGACCGTCACCCTGGTCCTCGGGCCGCCCGGGCCGCCGTCGTGGGCGGGGCTGTCGGCGGTCGTGGTCGCCGCCGTGGTGCCGGCCCTCGGCTGGTACGGCGGGCGCGCCACCACCCGGGCCGGCGGCCGCCCGGTGGCGGCCTTCCGGGCGGTGATGGTGGTCGCCCTGATCGACGTGGTCCTGCTGGTGGCGAGCGGTCGGGTGGTCTGACCGACACCCCTGTGGGTGGCACCCCCGGGTCGGCGTGCGGCAGTCGATCAGCCCCAACTACCCTGGAGCGCGGTCTGCGCGGGTATGACCACCCCGTGCCCGGGGTATGGCCGGGAGGGGATCGTGACGAGGAGGACCGACGTGACGCGCTCGATCAGGGGTTCCCGGCGGGCGGCCCTGCTGCTCTCCGGCATGGCGGCCGCGACCGCCCTGCTGGCGACCGGATGCGGTGCCGGCCAGGCGGCCGAGACCTCCAACAAGCAGCCGTCGGTCCAGGGCATCAACGTCCAGACCCCGGACAACGCCTACAAGGTGCGCGGCCTCTACGTCGAGTACCCGGGCACCGAGGGTTACCCCGCCGGCGCGAACGCCTCGGTCAACGCGGTGATCTACAACGACACGGAGAGCCCGGTGACGGTGACCGTCACCACCGACAGCGCGCGCCAGCTCGTGATCACCGGCACGGCCGGCTCGCCGAGCCCGTCCGCCTCGGTCTCGCCCAGCTCGTCCCCGTCGGAGAGCGCCTCGCCGTCGGAGAGCGCCTCGCCGTCCGCGTCGGCCAGCCCGGCGGAGAGCGCGTCCGCCCCCGCCGGCGAGCCGGCGAAGGTCGAGATCCCGGCGCTGAGCTACGTGCAGCTGAACGTGCAGGGCGGCCGCTACCTCCAGCTCGTCGGGCTGAACGAGGCGCGCAGCGTCGGTGAGCAGGTCAACCTCACCTTCGACTTCGGCAACGGCAAGACCATCACCACCGCGGCGGCGATCGGCATCCCGCTGACCCCGGCCGCGCCGGTCTCCCCGATCATCAGCCGCGAGGGCGGCGAAGAGGGCGGCGAGGGCGGCAGCGCCGGCCACGGCGGCTGACCCGACGCACGACGATCTGCCGACACCGTCGGCGTGGTGACCACCACGCCGACGGTGTTTTCGTCACAGGTGGGGGTTAGCGTCCTGGGGTGACCACGTCCCGATCGACCTCCCCGCGCGCCGGCGCGGCGTCCGGTGCCGCCCGGGGCCGGGCCGCCCGCGAGCCGCGCCCGGCCTACGCGTGCGACGCCTGCGGCCACCAGCCACCCAAGTGGGTGGGGCGCTGCCCGGAGTGCGGCGAGTGGGGTTCGGTGGTCGAGTGCACCGTCACCGGGCCGCTGGTCTCCGGCCGGGTGGTCAGCTCGCGGATGCCGGCCGAGCCGGCCCGGCCGATCGCCACCATCAGCGCCGCCCCGGCCCGGGCCCGACCCACCGGGGTCAGCGAGCTCGACCGGGTGCTCGGCGGCGGCCTGGTCCCCGGTGCGGTCGTGCTGCTCGCCGGCGAGCCCGGGGTCGGCAAGTCCACCCTGCTGCTCGACGTGGCCCAGCAGTGGGCCACCGGCGCCGGCAGCCCGTCCCTGGTGGTCAGCGGCGAGGAGTCGGTCAGCCAGGTCCGGCTGCGCGCCGAACGGATGGGCACCCTGCACGACCAGCTCTACCTGGCCGCCGAGAGCGACCTCAGCGCCGTCCTCGGCCACCTCGACGCGGTCAAGCCGGGCCTGCTGGTGCTCGACTCGGTGCAGACCATCTCCACCACCGGCACCGAGGGGGTGCCCGGCGGCGTCACCCAGGTCCGGGCGGTCACCGCCGCGCTGGTCTCGGTCGCCAAGGAGCGTGGCATCGCCACCGTCCTGGTCGGCCACGTCACCAAGGACGGCCAGGTCGCCGGCCCCCGGGTGCTGGAGCACCTGGTCGACGTGGTGCTGCACTTCGAGGGCGACAAGCACTCCTCGCTGCGGATGGTCCGGGGGGTCAAGAACCGGTTCGGCGCCGCCGACGAGGTGGGCTGCTTCGAGATGCACGAGGGCGGCATCAGCAGCCTGGCCGACCCGTCCGGGCTCTTCCTGACCCGCTACTCCGAGCCGGTGCCCGGCACCTGCGTCACGGTGGCGATGGAGGGGCGCCGGGCGCTGGTCACCGAGGTGCAGGCGCTGATCGGCGCGACGGTCGCCGGCTCACCGAGGCGTACGGTCTCGGGGCTCGACGGGGCTCGGCTGGCCATGGTGCTGGCGGTGCTCCAGCGGCGTACCGAGCGGCTGACCCTGCACGACCGGGAGGTCTTCGCCGCCACCGTCGGTGGCATCCGGGTGGTGGAGCCCGCAGCCGACCTCGCGGTGGCCCTGGCGGTCGCCTCCGGCGGGCTCAATCTGGCCATCGCGCCGAATCTGGTGGCGATCGGCGAGGTCGGGCTGACCGGCGAGGTTCGGCGGGTGGGCGCGGTGCCCCGGCGGCTGGCCGAGGCGGCCCGGCTGGGCTTCCGGGTGGCGCTGGTGCCGTCCGGCTGCGGCCCCGCCGGCAGCGGGGTAGCCGCACCGGCGAACATGCAGGTGATGGAGGTCACGGACGTCCGGTCGGCGCTCCAGTGTGTCGCCCGCGCGTCCGCCGAGTGACCGAGGGTGCCCGTCGGGCGGGACGCCCGACGCATAGCGGACACCGATCACCGCCTCCGACCGGGCGGAGGAATCCGACGCCGTGACACATCACAGTAACCACGACAGCACCCACCGCACGGCAGTCCGTAGACTGTGCCCGTGCCGATCGACCGCGATACCACCAAGCCTGCCGGCGCGACGCCCCACGCCCGCACCGGTGCCGTGGGTTCGCCCGCCCGTCAGATCAGCGTGAGCGTCACCGGGGGCGCCGGCAGTGCGGGGGACCCGCTGCGGGCCAATCTCGCCCTGATGGCGCCCGGCACCGCGCTCCGCGACGGGCTGGAGCGGATCCTGCGCGGCCGCACCGGCGCGCTGATCGTCCTCGGCTACGACAAGGTGGTCGACCAGATCTGCACCGGCGGCTTCCCGATGGACGTCGAATTCTCCGCCACCCGGGTCCGTGAGCTGTGCAAGATGGACGGCGCCGTGGTGCTCTCCAGCGACGGCACCCGCATCGTCCAGGCCGGCGTCCACCTGATGCCCGACCCCTCCATCCCCACCGAGGAGTCCGGCACCCGGCACCGCACCGCCGAGCGGGTCGCCCGGCAGACCGGCTACCCGGTCATCTCGGTCAGCCAGTCGATGCGGATCATCAGCCTCTACGTCAACGGCCAGCGGCACGTGCTGGACGACTCGGCCGCCATTCTGTCCCGGGCCAACCAGGCGCTGGCCACCCTGGAGCGCTACAAGCTCCGGCTGGACGAGGTATCCGGCACGCTCTCCGCGCTGGAGATCGAGGATCTGGTCACCGTCCGGGACGCGGTAGCGGTCGTGCAGCGGCTGGAGATGGTCCGCCGGATCGCCGACGAGATCTCCGGTTACGTGGTCGAGCTGGGCACCGACGGTCGCCTGCTCGCCCTTCAGCTCGACGAGCTGATGGCCGGCGTCGACGCGGACCGCACCCTGGTCATCCGGGACTACCTCCCCGCCGGCCGCAGGCCCCGCACCCTCGACGAGGCGCTCGTCGAGCTGGACCTGCTCGGCGCCACCGAGCTGATCGACCTGGTCGCGGTCGCCAAGGCGATCGGCTACCCGGCCGCCTCCGACGCGCTCGACGCCGCGGTCAGCCCGCGCGGGTTCCGGCTGCTGGCCAAGGTGCCCCGGCTGCCGGTGGCGATCGTCGACCGGCTGGTCGTGCACTTCGGCAGCCTCCAGCGGCTGCTCGGCGCCACCGTGGAGGACCTCCAGGCCGTCGAGGGGGTCGGCGACGCCCGGGCCCGGGGCGTACGGGAAGGGCTGTCCCGGCTCGCCGAGGCGTCCATCCTGGAACGCTACGTCTGACCCGCTCAGCCGGTGATGATCAGCGCCACCGGCTCGCTCAGCTTGGTACCCACCCGGGCGAAGACCTGGTACGTCCCGGCCGGCGGGTTCGGCCCGGCGGCCACCCCGTTGGCGCAGCGGGTGACGTCCATGCCGTTCCAGGTGAGTTGGTAGGAGCGCACGAAGCCCGGGGTGAACGACTGCACGTCGGAGCCCCGGCCGGTGCCGCAGGTGTCCGACGACCAGACCTTCTCCGCACCGGACTTGATGAACAGCTCCTGCACGTCCGCGCCGACGTCCCGGCTACACGTCCGCTGCGACCTGTTCTTGATCTTGAGGCTCAGGTCGACGGGCGCGCCGCGCTGCGCCTGGGAGGGCATTGCCACCGGGGTCACCACGATCTCCGCGTCCGTGCAGGTGCCGTCGTCGACGGCGGCCGGGCCGACGGGTGCGGCGGGCGGGGCGGTGGGCGGGGCGGTGGTCGTACCCGGGTCGGCCGCCGGACCGACTGACCCGCCGGGCGCCCCGGACGCGGCCGGCGGGGACGCGGAGTCCGGACCCGACGCAGGGGGCGAACCGGTCGGCGACGGGGCCGTCACCGGCGACGACGGGGTCGACCGCGCCCCCGGTGTGGTCGCCGTGTCACCCGACTGGTTGCAGGAATAGAGCAGGACAATCAGGAAGAGAAGCCCTGCTCCGAGTACGACCGCACGACGCCGCCAGTACACGGCGGAGGGCAGAGGACCGACCGTCAGACGCATGATGCCCCCACCGTAGTCGCGCCCCGCACGGGGACCCGGCGCGACGCGCCGTACTCCGTGCGGGTCAGGACGGCCGTTCCACTCACGACAGACGGCAGCCCGGGTTCACAGGTAGACCTTGCGCTGGTAGACGGCGTGCGCGCCGGCGACCTGGTCCAGGAAGAGCAACCCGGCGCAGTGATCGATCTCGTGTTGCAGCGCGCGGGCCTCGAAGCCGTCGGTGACCAACCGGACGGACTTCCCGGTGCCGGGCAGCACGCCCTCGACGACCAGCCGACTGGCCCGCTTCACGTCACCGGTGAGGTCGGGCACCGACATGCAACCCTCCCGCCCGGCCTTCCACCGGCTCGCCTCCACCACCCGGGCGTTGCAGAGCACGAAGACGCCGTGCACGGTGACCGCCTTGGGGTGGCCGGTGACGTCCACCGCGAAGACCTGTGCGCCCACCCCCACCTGCGGGGCGGCGAGACCCACGCAGCCAGGCGAGACCTTCATCGTCGCGACCAGGTCGGCGGCGAGCCGGACCACCTCCTCGGCGGTCGGGTCGACCTCCGGGCCGGGCCGGCTGAGCACCGGGTCGGGGGCGCAGACCACCGGGCGCACCTCCCCCACCAGGCCCAGGCTCTCCGGGGTCCAGTCGCCGAGGCCGGCGTACTCCTCGCTCACAGCACGTCCGGCTCGGTCGGCCGCAGCGACACCCCGACCCCCAGGTCGGCGGCGGCCCGGGCGAGCCGCCCGGCCACCTCGTCGGCGCTGCCCGGGCGCAGGTCCACCTCGGCGACCACCACGTAGAGCGAGCCGGCCAGCCGGGTACTCAGGTCCGTCACGTTGCCGCCCGCGTCCGCGAGCGCCCGGGTCATCCCCGCCACGATCCCCATCCGGTCCGCGCCGTGCACCGCCATCACGTACGGCTCACCCCCGGGCGCCGCCTCCCCGTCCGGGGTGACGGCTCGTACGGTGGCCAGCAGTTGGCCGTCGGCGGCGAGTGGGGCCAGCGCGGCCTCGACCTCGGCGGCGGCCGGGCCGACGCAGATCAGGGTCATCGCGAAGTGACCCCGTAGCCGGGTCATGGTGGAGTCGGTGAGGTTCGCGCCGAGCCGGGCGAGCACCTCGGCGACGTCGGCCACGATGCCGGGCCGGTCCCGGCCGATGACGGTGATCGCGAGCTCGTTCATCCGGGCATTCTCCCCTTTCCGGGTCGAGCCGCCGCGTCGCCCCGCCCGGGCCGCCCATCCTGCGGGAAGCCGACGCGTGACATCATCGGCGACGCGATGACTGAACCCACCTTCGCCACCCGGGTCAGCCGGTGGTACGAGCAGAACGCCCGTGACCTGCCGTGGCGCGAGCCCGGCGTCGGGGCGTGGGCCATCCTGGTCAGCGAGGTCATGCTCCAGCAGACCCCGGTGGTCCGGGTGCTGCCCGCCTGGCAGGCCTGGCTGGCGCGCTGGCCCGACCCGGCCGCCCTGGCCGCGGACCCGCCGGCTGAGGCGATCCGGATGTGGGGCCGGCTCGGCTACCCCCGCCGGGCGGTCCGGCTGCGTGACTGCGCGGTGGCGATCGTGGAGCGGCACGGCGGGGCGGTGCCGGACCAGCTCGACCAGCTGCTGGCCCTGCCCGGCGTCGGGACGTACACCGCGCGGGCGGTCGCCGCGTTCGCGTACGGGCAGCGGCATCCGGTGGTCGACACCAACGTCCGGCGGGTGGTCTCCCGGGCGATCGCCGGTGAACCGGACGCCGGACCGGCGACCCGTCCCTCCGACCTGGTCGCCTGCGAGGAACTGCTCCCCGTCGAGCCGGCCGCCGCCGCGCTGGCCAGCGCCGCCTTCATGGAGCTCGGCGCGGTGGTCTGCACGGCCCGTACGCCGCGCTGCGCGGTCTGCCCGGTGGAGTCGGTCTGCGCCTGGCGGGCCTCCGGCCAGGACGCCCCGGCCGGCCCCACCCGCCGGCCCCAGCGGTACGCCGGCACCGACCGGCAGGTCCGGGGACTGCTGCTCGGGGTGCTCCGGGAGGCCACCGGGCCGGTCCCGCACCAGCGGCTGGACCAGGTCTGGCACGACGACGTGCAGCGGGCCCGGGCGCTCGCCGGACTGGTGAAGGACGGCCTGGTCGAGCCGGTGGGCGAGGAGTCGTTCCGCCTTCTCGGCGACGGCCCGGCCACCCCCCTCGCGCTCCCCTGACCCCTTACCCCAGATCCACGAAAAGGCGACGGCCCCGGTTGGCTTTCGCCGACCGGGGCCGTCGCCCTCGTGCTGTCGTCCTTACTCGTCCGCGCCCGCGGTGGCCGCGCCACCGAGGTCGGCCGGAACGGCGTCCGGCACCTCGGCCGGGCGGTCCGAACCGCGGAAGACCAGCTTGGACTTGTCGATGTCCTCCGGGTCGCCCTCGCAGTCCACCACCACGATCTGACCCGGGGTCAGCTCGTTGAAGAGGATCCGCTCGGAGAGGTTGTCCTCGATGTCGCGCTGGATCGTGCGACGCAGCGGACGCGCGCCCAGCACCGGGTCGAAGCCCTTCTTGGACAGGTACTTCTTGGCGTTGTCGGTCAGCTCCAGACCCATGTCCTTGTTGCGGAGCTGGGTCTCGATCCGCTGGATCATGATGTCCACGATCGAGAGGATCTCGGACTGACGCAGCTGGTGGAAGACGATGGTGTCGTCGATCCGGTTGAGGAACTCAGGCCGGAAGTGCTGCTTGAGCTCGTCGTTGACCTTCTGCTTCATCCGGTCGTAGTTCGACTCGGAGTCCTCGGAGGCCTGGAAGCCCAGCGACACCGCCTTGGCCACGTCCCGGGTACCGAGGTTGGTGGTCAGGATGATGACCGTGTTCTTGAAGTCCACGATCCGGCCCTGACCGTCGGTGAGCCGACCGTCCTCCAGGATCTGGAGCAGCGTGTTGAACACGTCCGGGTGGGCCTTCTCGATCTCGTCGAAGAGGACCACCGAGAACGGCCGACGCCGCACCTTCTCGGTCAGCTGCCCGCCCTCGTCGTAGCCGACGTAGCCGGGAGGGGCACCCACCAGCCGGGAGACCGTGTAGCGGTCGTGGAACTCGGACATGTCCAGCTGGATGAGGGCGTCCTCGCTGCCGAAGAGGAACTCGGCCAGCGCCTTGGAGAGCTCGGTCTTACCGACGCCGGACGGGCCGGCGAAGATGAACGAGCCCGACGGGCGCTTGGGGTCCTTCAGGCCGGCCCGGGTACGCCGGATCGCCTTCGAGACCGCCTTGACCGCGTCCTCCTGGCCGATGACGCGCTTGTGCAGCTCGTCCTCCATGCGCAGCAGGCGCGAGGTCTCCTCCTCGGTCAGCTTGTAGACCGGGATGCCGGTCCAGTTGCCGAGCACCTCGGCGATCTGCTCGTCGTCCACCTCGCTGACGACGTCCAGGTCACCGGCCTTCCACTCCTTCTCCCGCTGCGCCTTCTGGCCGAGGAGCTGCTTCTCCTTGTCGCGCAGCTGGGCGGCGCGCTCGAAGTCCTGCGCGTCGATCGCGGACTCCTTGTCGCGACGCACCTGGGCGATGCGCTCGTCGAAGTCGCGCAGGTCTGGCGGCGCGGTCATCCGGCGGATCCGCATCCGCGCGCCGGCCTCGTCGATCAGGTCGATCGCCTTGTCCGGCAGGAAGCGGTCGGAGATATACCGGTCGGCCAGCGTGGCGGCGGCCACCAGAGCGGCGTCGGTGATGCTCACCCGGTGGTGCGCCTCGTAGCGGTCCCGCAGGCCCTTGAGGATCTCGATGGTGTGGGCCAGGGACGGCTCACCCACCTGGATCGGCTGGAAACGACGCTCG
This sequence comes from Micromonospora sp. BS32, assembly GCF_059089345.1. Classification (NCBI taxonomy): domain Bacteria; kingdom Bacillati; phylum Actinomycetota; class Actinomycetes; order Micromonosporales; family Micromonosporaceae; genus Micromonospora; species Micromonospora sp. BS32. Next base: position 171,065 of record NZ_JBSSHR010000007.1, on the reverse strand, counting down.
AGAGCGGCGTCCTTCTCCAGGTGCTTGCGGTACTCGTCCAGCGTGGTGGCGCCGATGGTCTGCAGCTCGCCACGGGCCAGCATCGGCTTGAGGATGCTCGCCGCGTCGATCGCGCCCTCGGCGGCACCCGCACCCACCAGGGTGTGGATCTCGTCGATGAAGAGGATGATGTCGCCGCGGGTGCGGATCTCCTTGAGCACCTTCTTGAGGCGCTCCTCGAAGTCACCGCGGTAGCGGGAACCGGCGACCAGGGCACCGAGGTCGAGGGTGTAGAGCTGCTTGTCCTTCAGCGTCTCGGGCACCTCGCCCTTGATGATCTTCTGGGACAGCCCCTCCACCACGGCGGTCTTGCCGACGCCGGGCTCACCGATCAGGACCGGGTTGTTCTTGGTACGGCGGGAGAGCACCTGCATGACCCGCTCGATTTCCTTCTCGCGCCCGATCACCGGGTCGAGCTTGCCCTCGCGGGCGGCCTGGGTCAGGTTGCGGCCGAACTGGTCCAGCACCAGGCTGGTCGACGGCGCGGCCTCACCCGGCGTGGCACCGGCCGCGGCCGGCTCCTTGCCCTGGTAGCCGGAGAGCAGCTGGATCACCTGCTGGCGGACCCGGTTGAGGTCGGCGCCGAGCTTGACCAGCACCTGGGCGGCGACGCCCTCGCCCTCGCGGATCAGGCCGAGCAGGATGTGCTCGGTGCCGATGTAGTTGTGGCCGAGCTGCAGCGCCTCGCGCAGTGACAGCTCCAGCACCTTCTTGGCCCGCGGCGTGAACGGGATGTGCCCGCTCGGCGCCTGCTGACCCTGGCCGATGATCTCCTCGACCTGCTGACGGACGCCCTCGAGGGAGATGCCGAGGCTCTCCAGGGCCTTAGCCGCGACGCCTTCACCCTCGTGGATGAGGCCCAGCAGGATGTGTTCCGTACCGATGTAGTTGTGGTTGAGCATCCGGGCCTCTTCTTGGGCCAGGACGACAACCCGTCGCGCTCGGTCGGTGAACCGCTCGAACATGCCCTCGTGCTCCTCACGTGCCGTGCGCCTTGATAGCCAAGATCTTGGCGGGGCCGGTGCGCGGACGTCCGGGACGGGCGTCCGTGCCTCCTTACTCTATCGCCGCTGACCGACTCCGCTGAGGTCGTGTCTCCCCGTGCTGAGCCGTTCTGACGTCGTTTTGAACAACCATCCGCGCTCAGGAGGTGTTCCGGGACCCTCAGCTGTACGCGCAGAGCGAAATTCGCCAGGGGGGTCCGCAGCGCCTTCCGGCGCCACGGTGACCTCATCCACAGGCTGTGGACAACTTCTCCACCGGTTGTGGACAACGTCGGCCGGGCTGAGAACCTTCCCGGCCCCGACGGCGGCGCCGACATCCGCCCCGGACCGCCCCCGGACACGGCGACGCCGGCCCGGAGCCACGCTCCGGTCCGGCGTCGTGTCGCCTGGGCCCTCGGTCAGTGACCGGCCTTCGAGTGGTACTCCTCGACGATCTCCTGCGGGATGCGACCCCGGTCGGAGATGTCCCGGCCGGCCTTCTTGGCCCAGGCCCGAATGGCCTTGTTCTGCTCGCGATCGGCAGTGGCGCCGCCCCGGCCCCGAGCGGCCCGGCCGCCGACGACCACGCCGCCCCGGCCGACCCGGGTGCCCGCCGCCACGTACTGGGCGAATACGTCGCGCAATTTCTCGGCGTTCTTGGCCGACAGGTCGATCTCGTACTGAACGCCGTCCAGGGCGAACTTGACGGTCTCGTCCGCGTCCCCGCCGTCCAGGTCATCGACCAGCTTGTGAATGATCTGCTTGGCCACGTCCCACATTCCTTTCGAGCAGGGTGCTCCTGCAATAGGAGCACGATAACCCGCCCGATGCTTGTCGCGTCAACGGGATGCGGTAACGAGCCGGAGAAGAAGTCGTCCGGTCACTCGGCGCGAACCAAGGGGAACAGGATCGTTTCCCGAATTCCCAGGCCGGTGAGCGCCATCAGAAGGCGGTCGATTCCCATTCCCATACCCCCGGCCGGCGGCATTCCGTACTCCATCGCCCGGAGGAAGTCCTCGTCCAGCCGCATGGCCTCGTCGTCGCCGCGGGCGGCCAGCTGCGCCTGGGCGACCAGCCGCTCCCGCTGCACCACCGGGTCCACCAGCTCCGAGTACGCGGTGCCCAGCTCGAAGCCGAGCACGTAGAGGTCCCACTTCTCGGCCAGCCCCGGCTCGCTGCGGTGGGCCCGGGTGAGCGGGCTGGTCTCCTCCGGGTAGTCCCGCACGAAGGTGGGCGCCTGCAGGCCCGGGACGACCAGTTCCTCGAAGAGCTCCTCGGCCAGCTTGCCCGCGCCCCACTTCGGGTCCACGGAGAGCCCGACCTTGTCGGCGTATTCGACCAGGCGGGACCGCTCGGTGCGGACCGTGACCTCCTCGCCGAGGGCCTCCGAAAGCACCCCGAACAGGGTCACCGAGCGCCACTCGCCGCCCAGGTCGAACTCCCGCCCGTCGGCGTGCGTCACCACCGTCGAACCACTCACCGCGACCGCCGCCCGCTGCACCAGATCGCGGGTCAACTCGGCCATGGTGTCGTAGTCGCCGTACGCCTGGTAGGTCTCGAGCATCGCGAACTCGGGCGAGTGCGACGAGTCGATGCCCTCATTGCGGAAGTTGCGGTTGATCTCGAAGACCCGCTCCACGCCGCCGACCACGGCGCGCTTCAGAAACAGTTCCGGCGCGATTCGCAGATACAGATCAGTGCTGAGCGCATTGCTGTGGGTCACGAATGGGCGGGCCGCCGCGCCACCGTGCAGCAACTGGAGCATCGGCGTCTCGACCTCGATGAATCCCGCATCGTGCAACGAGTCACGCAGACTGCGCACCGCGGCCGCCCGGGTACGAACCATCTGCCGCGCCTGCGGGCGGACGATGAGGTCAACGTACCGCTGGCGGACCCGGGCCTCCTCGCTGAGCGGCTTGTGCGCCACCGGCAGCGGGCGCAGCGCCTTGGCGGTGACCGCCCACTCGTCGGCCAGCACCGACAGCTCGCCCCGGCGGCTGGTGATCACCTCACCGGTCACCCCGACGTGGTCGCCGAGGTCGACCAGGCGCTTCCAGTCCTCCAGCCGCTCGGCGCCGACCCGGTCCAGGGAGAGCATCGCCTGCAACTCGGTGCCGTCGCCGTCGCGCAGGGTCGCGAAGCAGAGCTTGCCGGTGTTCCGTACGAAGATCACCCGGCCGGTGACCGAGACCTTGTCCCCGGTGGCTGTGTCGGTGGGCAGCTCGGCGTACTTCTCGCGGACCTCCGCCAGGGTGCTGGTGCGGGGGAAACCGACCGGGTACGGCGCGACGCCCTCGGCGAGCATCCGGTCCCGCTTCTCCCGGCGGACCTTCATCTGCTCCGGAAGGTCGTCGGCGGGGTCGACTGGCACGGCGTTCTGCTCGCTCACGGCACGCTTCCTCAGACAGGAGATATCGGCGGGGTCAGGCCCCGAGCGTACTCAAGCCCCCAGGTGGCCGTAACGGGATAACCTGCCCGCCATGACGGACCCCACTCACGCCCTCTCGTTCGGCGCGGCGGCAAGGGAGTACGACCGGTTCCGCCCCCGCTATCCCCGCGAGGCGGTGGTTTGGGCCCTGGCGGACGTCGGCAACCCGCCCCGGGTGGTCGACCTCGGCGCCGGCACGGGCATCCTCACCCGGCAGATCCTCGACCTCGGCCACCAGGTGTTGCCGGTGGAGCCCGACCCGGGGATGCGGGCCCGGCTGGACGCGGTCACCCCCGGCGTCACGGCGCTCGCGGGCACGGCCGAGGCGGTGCCGCTGCCCGACGGGGCGGTGGACGCGGTGCTGGTGGGGCAGGCGTACCACTGGTTCGACAAGGAGCGGGCGCACGCCGAGATCGCCCGGGTGATCCGGACGGGCGGGACGTTCGCCCCCATCTGGAACAGCCGGGACGACAGCGTCGAATGGGTGACGGAGCTGGGTCGGATCGCCGGTATGCGGAACGACTCCGGCGACCTAGTCGAGAAGGTCACCGACTTCGGGCCGGCCTTCGGACCGGTGGAGCTGGCCCGGTACACGCACCGGACCACGGGCACCCCCGACGAGGTGATCGGCATGCTGCGCACCCGCTCGTCCTGGCTGACCGCGCCCGCGGAGGAACGGCAGCGGGTCGACCGGGAGCTGCGCGAACTCTTCGCCACCCACCCGGACCTGGCCGGGCGGGAGACCGTCGAGCTGCCGTACCAGACGCTGGTCTTCCGGGCCCGGCGGCGCTGAGCCCGGCGCGACGCCCGACCCCGGCGGCGGCCGGGGTCAGGTGTTGCGCTCGTAGACCATCCGCAGGCCGATCAGGGTGATCATCGGCTCGTGGTGGGTGATGGTCCGGCACTCCCCGATCACCACCGAGGCGAGGCCGCCGGTGGCGATCACCGCCTTCACCTCGCCCAGCTCCTCGATCATCCGCTCGACGATCCGGTCCACCTGGCCGGCGAAGCCGAAGTAGAGGCCGGACTGGAGGCACTCCACGGTGTTCTTGCCGATCACCGAGCGGGGCTTGGTCGCCTCCACCTTGCGCAGCTGCGCGGCCCGGGCGGCGAGCGCGTCGAAGGAGATCTCGATGCCCGGGGCGAACGCCCCGCCGAGGAACTCGCCCCGACCGCTGATCACGTCGAAGTTGGTGGTGGTGCCGAAGTCCACCACGATCGACGGACCGCCGTAGAGGGTGTACGCCGCCAAGGTGTTCACCACCCGGTCGGAGCCGACCTCCTTCGGGTTGTCGATGGCCAGCTGCACGCCGGTGCGTACCCCCGGCTCGACGATCACGTGGGGCAGGTCGGCGTAGTACCGGCCCAGCATGGCGCGCAGCGAGCGCAGCGCGGCCGGCACGGTCGAGCAGGCGGCCACCCCGGTGATCTCCACGGCGTCACCGGCCAGCAGCCCGCGGAACATCAGGCCCAGCTCGTCCGCGGTGGACCGGGCGTCGGTCTTAATCCGCCAGGAGTGCACCAGCTTGTCGCCGTCGAAGGTCGCCAGCACGGTGTTGGTGTTTCCGATGTCGATGCAGAGCAGCACGCACGCAGCCTAGACAACCCGCGGCCGGGCGGGCGCGCAGCGGCGGGCTAACCGTACTCTGGAGCCATCGCGACATGAACATGGTTCTATCCGTGGCGGCCGGACGGGGAGCGGACATGTCGAGGATGTGGTGGGCCCGGGGGCGTAACGCACTGCGTCGACGCCAACGGCACCTGCTCGTGCTCATGGCGCTGGCCGGCGGCGCGCTCTGGATGGTCGTCGGGGCCTGGCGGTCCGACCAGCGGGACGGGCAGACCTTCCGCGGCGACCTCTACCTGAACATCGGCACGGCACTGATCATGACCCTCCTGACCTACCTCGTGCTCAACCCGCTCTTCCGGGAGCTCCAGACCGCGACCATCATCGAGCACCCCCGGCTGGACCGGGACGCGCTGATCCAGCGGATCGCTCAGTCCCGGGAGACCGTCGCGATCCTGGAGACCTTCACCAGCATGCTGGAGGGGCCCTACACGTCGCGCTTTCTGTCCGCGTTGCGGTTCGCGCTCAACGACGGCGCGATGGTCAAGGTGCTGCTGCTCGACCCGGACTCACCCGCCGTCCGGCTCCGCGCCGAGGAGCTGCGCCGCGCGGACGCCGCCATCGCGATCATGAACAACCTGTACCACTTCGGGCAGCTTCAGCAACAGCTCGCCCCGGCCGCCCGGTCCCGGCTCCAGGTACGGACGTACGCGACCGCGCCCTCGGTCCAGATGTACCGCTGGGATCACAAGGCGTTCATCTCCTTCTTCCCCGTGCACGGCAAGACCTTCGACGCCCAGCAGCTGGAGGCGTTCGTCTCCACCCCGCTCGGTGAGTTCGTCGACGACCGGTTCACCGAGCTGTGGGAGACCGCACCGGTCCGCGACCTCGACGCCTGCCTGCATCTGAGCGTCTGCCTCCGGCGCGGCGGCACCGAGCTGGAATCGTGCGAGGCACGCTACGTCCGGGTCGACGGCACCTGGTACATCGCCGGCGCGGACCTCGTGCGCAACGTGGCCCGGCACGGGCTGGCCGGGCTGAGCGTGGTGCTGGACCGGCCGGAGGCCGCCGGCCAGGCGTTTGCCCTCGGCGAGGCGGACGAGCTGGAGCCCGAGGTCTACCAACGTGCGCTCCAGCTCTTCCGTGCGAAGTACGGCCTGGACGGCCGGGACGACACCGAGAACCAGGTCATCTTCAACCTCGTCGTCGCCACGCTCACCCGGCAGCTGACCTGACCGTCACACCTCCCGGAGGTCCAGCGCGATGTCCAGGATGGGCGACGAGTGGGTCAGCGCGCCCACCGAGATGAAGTCCACGCCCGTCGCGCCGTACTCGGCAGCCACCGGCAGGGTCAGCCCGCCGGTCGCCTCCAGCTCGGCCCGGTCGCCCACCGCCGCGACCACCTCGCGCAGCAGCGCCGGGGTCATGTTGTCCAGCAGCAGGAAGTCCGCCCCCGCCTCGACGGCCTCCACCGCCTCGGCGAGGGTGTCCACCTCCACCTGCACCGGGACGTCCGGGAAGGCTTCCCGCACCCGCCGGTAAGCCGGCGCGATCCCGCCGGCGGCCAGCTTGTGGTTGTCCTTGATCATGGCGACGTCGTGCAGGCCCATCCGCTTGTTGGTGCCGCCGCCGGCCCGCACCGCGTACTTCTCCAGCGCCCGCAGGCCCGGAGTGGTCTTCCGGGTGTCCAGCACCATCGCCTTCGTGCCGGCCAGCGCGTCCGCCCAGGCCCGGGTGTGGGTGGCCACCCCGGACATCCGGCAGAGCAGGTTCAGCGCGGTGCGCTCGGCGGTGAGCAGCAACCGGGTCGGGCCGGTCACCGTCGCCAGCACGTCGCCGCGCGCCACCCGCGCGCCGTCGTGGGCCACCACCGACACCTCGACGGTACGGTCCGACCCGGTCACCTCGCCCACCAGCTCGAAGACGGCCGCGGCCACGGCCAGCCCGGCGACCACGCCGTCGGCCCGGGCCACCAGGTCGGCGGTGTCGGTCTGCGCGTCGGGGATGGTGGCGACGCTGGTGACGTCGAGGAAGTCCAGCCCCAGATCCTCGGTGAGCGCGTCCACGATCACCCGCCGGACCCGTTCCGGGTCCAGGCCGGCCTCCCGCAACGCCCGCTCCGTGCCTGACCTCACGCTGCCTCCTCAGTTCGCGACTGCGGGGCTCGCAAGATCGGCTCACTCCTCGCGCTCACGCCGACTCCTCCCACCGCTGCGTCACCCTGCCCTGCGCCCCGACCGCCTCGACCAGGTGGCCGCGCCACCGCTCGTCGGCCGTCGGGAAGTCCTCCCGCCAGTGGCACCCCCGGGTCTCCTGGCGTATGTACGCGGCGGCGACCAGGGTCGACGCCACGGTGATCAGGTTCGTCGCCTCCCAGTCGGCGGTCCGCGGGGTGCCGCGCCCCTGGCCGACCTCGGTCAGGGTGCCCGCCGTCGCGACGAGCGTCTCCGCCGAACGGAGCACGCCCGCGCCCCGGGTCATCGCCCGTTGCAGCGTCGCCGTGCCCTGCGCCGGCACCACCCAGCCCTCGCCGCCCACCCAGGCCCCGGTCTCCGCCGGCTTCGCCTGCTCCGGCAGCCCGGCGGCGACGTCCTCGGCGATCCGGCGGGAGAAGACCAGCCCCTCCAGCAGCGAGTTGCTGGCCAGCCGGTTCGCGCCGTGCACGCCGGTGCAGGCGACCTCGCCGCAGGCGTACAGGCCGGGGATGGAGGTGCGGCCGCGCAGGTCGGTGCGGACGCCACCGGAGGCGTAGTGGGCGGCCGGGGCCACCGGGATCAGGTCGGTCGCCGGGTCCACCCCGATGGCCAGGCAGGACGCCACGATGGTCGGGAAGCGCCCGGCGAGGAAGTCCCCGCCGAGGTGCCGGGCGTCGAGGAAGACGTGGTCCGCGCCGGTCGCCAGCAGCACCCGGTGGATGCCCTTGGCGACCACGTCCCGGGGGGCCAGCTCGGCCAGCTCGTGCTGCCCCACCATGAACCGCTTGCCGTCGCCGTCGACCAGGTGGGCGCCCTCGCCGCGCAGCGCCTCCGAGACCAGCGGCTGCTGGGCCAGTCCCGCGCCCGGCACCCGGGCGTGCTCGGGCACGATCAGCGCGGTCGGGTGGAACTGGACGAACTCGACGTCGGTGACGGCCGCGCCGGCCCGCATCGCCAGCGCCACCCCGTCGCCCGTGGAGACCGCCGGGTTGGTGGTGGCCGCGAAGATCTGGCCCATCCCGCCGGTGGCCAGCACCACCGCCCGGGCCAGCAGCGCGCCGACGCCGTCCTCGCTGCCCTCGCCGAGCACGTGCAGGGTGATGCCGCAGGCCGGGCCCAGCCCGTCCGGGCCGTCGCCGGGGGCGCGCAGCAGGTCCAGCACCAGGGCGTGCTCGACCAGCCGGATCCACGGGTCGCGGCGGACCGCGGCGTGCAGCGCCCGCTGCACCTCGGCGCCGGTCGCGTCCCCGCCGGCGTGCACGATCCGGTCGGCCCGGTGGCCGCCCTCGCGGGTCAGCATCAGCGAGCCGTCCGGGTGGCGGTCGAACTCGGCGCCGATCCGCATCAGCTCCCGCAGCCGGGGCGGCCCCTCCTCGACCAGCACCCGCACCGCCGCCGGGTCACAGAGGCCGACCCCGGCGACCTCGGTGTCGTACGCGTGCGCGGCCGGGGTGTCCGCCGGGTCGAGCACCGCGGCGATCCCGCCCTGCGCCCAGCGGGTGGAGCCGTCGTCGATGTTGACCTTCGTGACGACGGTGACATGCAGGCCCGCCTCGCGCAGGTGCAGCGCGGCGGTGAGCCCGGCCACCCCGGAACCGACCACGATCACGTCGGTGGTCTCCACCCAGCCGGGCGCGGGAGCGGCCAGCAGCCTGGGCAGGGCCGGCAGGTCGACGGTCCGAAGTTCCATGGACACAGTCAACCCGAACGGCCCTCACCCTGGGCGGCGGGGGCGGGACGAGTGGTTTGGACTACGGCGTCCGCTACCTCGTCCGTAGTGGCAGGCCGGCCGGGCCGGCGCCCTTCAGCGAGGCGGTCACCGTGCGGTTGCTGAGCCACAGGTAGCAGCGGACGCCCCGGTCGCCGACCCGCCAGCGCCCGGCCCCGGGCGGCCGGACCACCACGTCGCCGCGGAAGCGCAGCTCGGCGTCGTCCGGCACACCGACGTACCGGCTGATCGCACCGCGGCAGCCGGCGTAGACCGGCAGCCAGTCGACGTCCCGGGTGGGAAAGGGACGGTCCGGCGCCTTCCACACCCCGACGAACTCGGCGTCGTGGGCGGTGCCGCAGCCGACCGGGGTCAGCGTGCGCACCCCCAGGGTGCTCCCGGCCCGGGACTGCTGGCAGCCCAGCCGTAGCGCCGAGGCGCCCCGCAGCGCGTCGCGGAGACTGCCCGTCCGGGTCACCACCGTGGCCGCCGCCTCCACCGTGGTGAGCTCGCTGACGTCGCAGCGGTACCAGCGGGAACCGGCCGCCCAGCCGGGGGTGGTGGGCAGCGCCACGGCCAGCCGCAGCCGGCCGGCCCGCCAGTCGTCGCCGACGTACCCGGTGGCGCGCGCGTCGCACTCGGCGAAGGCGCCGCGCAGCTCCGCCGAACCGGTGGCTGGACGGGTCGGGCGGTCGCCCGGGAAGGCACCCACGTGCACGGTCTCCACCCGGTGCGGCACCGCGCAGTCGACCGGGGCGTATCCGGCCAGCGGGACCTCGTCGGCGAAGTCGGCGACCTGGCAGACGCCGGCCGCCGGAGTGAACGCGGCCGCCGTGGGCAGCGCCGCCCAGTCGTCGGTGAGATTCCCGTCCAGCCCGGCCGCGTTCCCGCAGCCGGCCAGCAGCGCCGCCGCCAGCAACGCGGCGACCACGATCGTCATCGCACGGCGCATCGCGGCCTCCCCCGGCGACGACCGTCAATCCGACGGTTCGACCAGGGTAACCAAAAATGACCTTCCGGTGACAGACCGGATGCCTGGCTCAGCCGAGGACGGCCAACGGGCTGGAGACGGGATCGCCGGCGGTGCCGGGGGCCACGGCGGCCGGGTCGGCGCCCAGCTCGACCACCCGGTTGTCGGCGTCGACGTGCACCACCCGGGGCTGGTACGACCGCGCCTCGGCGTCGTCCATCTGCCCGTACGAGATGAGGATGACCAGGTCACCGGGGTGCACCAGGTGCGCCGCGGCGCCGTTGATGCCGATCACGCCGCTGCCCCGCTCGCCCGGGATCACGTACGTCTCCAGCCGGGCACCGTTCGTCACGTCCACGATCGCCACCTGCTCGCCGGGGAGCAGGTCGGCGGCGTCGAGCAGATCCTGGTCCACGGTCACCGAACCGACGTAGTGCAGGTCGGCCTGGGTCACCGTGGCCCGGTGGATCTTCGACTTCAGCATGGTCCGGAACATCAAGGGTGCCTTTCAGCAGGGTGTGGTGGTGGGTGTTCAGGAACGGGGGGCGAGCCGGATCGCCAGGTTGTCGATCAGCCGGGTGCCGCCCACCCAGGCCGCCACCAGCAGCCGGGCCGGGCCCGCCACCGGGCCGGGTTCCAGGTCCGGATCGGTGAGCACCAGGTAGTCGAGCCGGGCGTCCGCGCCGGACGCGCCGAACGCCCGGTGCGCCTCGGCCAGCACGCCGCCCGCGTCGTGCCCCGCCTCGGCCGCGGCGACGCCGGCCCGCAGCGCCACCGACAGGCTCAGCGCGGTGCGCCGCTCCTCCGGGGAGAGGTACCGGTTGCGGCTGGACAACGCCAGCCCGTCCGGCTCGCGGACCGTCGGCACGCCGACCACCTCGACCGGTACGTCCAGGTCCCGCGCCATCCGCCGGACCAGGGTGAGCTGCTGGTAGTCCTTCTCACCGAAGAAGGCCAGGTCGGGGCGGGTGAGCTGGAGCAGCTTCAGGACCACGGTCAGCACTCCGTGGAAGAAGCCCGGCCGGCTCTGCCCCTCCAGGTCCTCGCCGAGCGGGCCCGGGTTCACCCGGACCCGGGGCTGCCCGTCCGGGTACATGTCGGCCACCGACGGGGCGAACACCACGTCCGCGCCGGCCCGGCGGCAGATCTCCAGGTCCGCGTCGAGGGTGCGCGGGTACCGGTCGAAGTCCTCGTTCGGGCCGAACTGCAACGGGTTCACGAAGATCGTCACGACGACGTGGTCGACCCGCTCCCGGGCCGCCCGGAGCAGCGCCTCGTGGCCCGAGTGCAGCGCACCCATGGTCATCACCACGCCGACCGTGCCGGTCAGCCCGTCCCGGGCCTTCGCCAGCTCCGCCCGCGTGTGCACCAGCTCCGTCATGCCGTCACCTCCGTCCGCGACCGCGCCGCCCGCGAGATCACGCTCACGCTGCTACCTCCCGATGGATGCCCGCCAGCACGTCGAGCAGCGACTCCGCGTCCACCGGCCGCAGCCGGCCCGCCGCGATCGCCCGATCGGCGCTCCGTCGGGCCAACGCCAGGTAGGGGGCCACGGATTCCGGGGCGGTCTCCGCCAGCCGGTCCAGGTGCCGCCGCACGGTGCCCGCGTCACCCCGGGACACCGGGCCGGTCAGCGCGTCGTCGCCGAGGCGCAGCGCGTTCTCCAGCGCGGCCCGCAGCAGCGGGGCCAGCACCTTCTCCGGATTCGCCACCCCGGCGTCGCGCAGCCGGTCGGCCGCCTCGTTGACCAGGGTGACCAGGTGGTTGGCGCCGTGCGCCAGCGCCGCGTGGTAGAGCGGCCGGTCCGCCTCGCCCACCCACTCGGGCACCCCGCCCAGGTCGGCGACGAGCCGGGCGGCCAGTGGACGCAGCTCCGCCGGGGCGGTCACCCCGTACGAGATGCCGGTGAGGCGGGTGAGGTCGTCCGGGGTACCGGTGAAGGTCATCGCGGGGTGCAGGGCCAGTGGCCGGGCGCCCACCGCGGCGGCCGGGTCGAGGACGGCCAGGCCGTGTGCGCCGGAGGTGTGCGCCACCACCTGACCGGGGCGCAGCGCGCCGGTCTCGGCCAGCCCGGCGACCACGCTCGCGAGGGCGTCGTCCGGCACGGCGATCAGCAGCAGGTCCGTCGCGGCCCGGGCTACCGAGGTGGCGGAGCGGTTGCGGGCGCCGGGCAGCAGCAGGGCGATCCGGGCCTTGGCGGCGCCGGAGACTCCCGAGGCGGCGACCACCCGGTGGCCGGCGGCGACGAGTGCCGCGCCCAGCACGGCGCCGACCCGGCCGGCGCCGATGACGCCGACGGTCAGGGTGCGGGGAAAGGTGAGCGGGGCGCCGGATCCGGCGCCGCCCGACAATACGGCGGCCTCACGCGGGGCGGCCGGACGCGGGCGCAGCGGTGCGCTCATGGCATCGATCCAGTCCTCGAAGGGGGTACCGGTCGACCGCAAGTATGCGCCGGGGTTACAGAGCCCAAACAAGCATGTGTGAAAACCTTCACCACCGGTGGGACCGGGCCGCCCCGGGGTGCGCGGCGGCCCCGCCGGTGGGTGCCGCCCACCGTAGGGTCGGCACGGTGACGCCCCCTGAACGAGGAATGAAACCGACGCGCTGGCGCGACGCGATGGACCGTGCGCTCTACGGCCCGGACGGCTTCTTCGTCTCGGGGGCGGGGCCGGCGGCCCACTTCCGCACCAGCGTGCACGCCTCCCCGGTCTTCGCGTCGGCCCTGCTCCGCCTGGTCGAGCAGGTCGACGCGACCCTCGGCCACCCGCCGGTCCTGCAGGTGGTCGACGTGGGAGCGGGGCGGGGCGAGTTGCTCCGCGCCCTGGCCACCGCGATCTCCCCGGCCACCTCGGCCACCGCCGGCCCCCCGCTCGCCGATCGGGTACGGCTCACCGCCGTCGAGCGGGCCGCCCGACCCGACGACCTGCCGGCGGAGATCGGGTGGTGCGACGAGATCCCGACGGGGATCGTCGGCCTGCTGATCGCCACCGAATGGCTGGACAACGTCCCCCTCGACCTGGCCGTACCCACCGACGACGGCTGGCGCTACCTGCTGGTCGACCCGACCACCGGCACGGAGTCGGTCGGCGACCCGGTCGAACCCGCCGACATGGACTGGCTCGACCACTGGTGGCCCAGCGCGGGCGGCGGGATGGCCGGCCGGGCGGAGATCGGGCGGAGCCGGGACGAGGCGTGGGCGGACGCCGTCGGCCGGATTGAGCGCGGGCTGGCCCTGGCCGTGGACTACGGGCAGCTGCGGGACGACCGGCCGGTCGACGGAACGTTGACCGGGTACCGGAACGGCCGGCAGGTGCCGCCGGTGCCGGACGGGTCGTGCGACGTCACCGCGCACGTCGCCATGGACTCCGTCGCCTCCGCCGGTGAACGGGTCGCCCGGTGCGCGTACTCCCTGATGGTGCAGCGGGAGGCGCTGCGGGCGCTCGGGGCCGACGGCGGCCGACCGCCGCTGAGCCTGGCCGGTTCCGACCCGGCCGGGTACGTGCGGGCGCTGGCCGCCGCGTCGGCGGCGGCCGAGCTGACCGACCCGGCCGGGCTCGGCGGGCACTGGTGGCTGCTCCAGCAGGTGGGCGTGCAGCACCGGTACGGCGGGCCGTCCATGGCACGATGACGGACATGACCACCGATGCCGGCGACCTCCGCGAACTGACCGTCGGCACCGGGGCCGGCGGGGAGCAGCTCGGCACCGACATGGTGCTCAACATCGGGCCGCAGCACCCCTCCACGCACGGCGTGCTCCGACTGAAGCTGGTGCTCGACGGCGAACGGGTGATCTCCGCCGAACCGATCGTCGGGTACATGCACCGGGGCGCGGAGAAGCTCTTCGAGGTACGCGACTACCGGCAGATCATCGTGCTGGCCAACCGGCACGACTGGCTCTCCGCGTTCTCCAACGAACTGGGCGTCGTGCTCGCCGTCGAACGGCTGATGGGCATGGAGGTGCCGGAGCGCGCGGTCTGGCTGCGGATGGCGCTCGCCGAGCTGAACCGGGTCCTCAACCACCTGATGTTCCTCGGCTCGTACCCGCTGGAGATCGGCGCGATCACCCCGGTCTTCTACGCCTTCCGGGAGCGGGAGACCATCCAGGCCGTCATGGAGGAGGTCTCCGGCGGTCGGATCCACTACATGTTCAACCGGGTCGGCGGGCTCAAGGAGGAGGTCCCGGCCGGCTGGACCGGCCGGGCCCGGGCCGCGATCGGCGAGGTGCGCCGGCGGATGCCGGACCTGGACCACCTCATCCGGCGCAACGAGATCTTCCTGGCCCGCACCGTCGGGGTGGGGGTGCTCTCCGCCGCCGACGCCGCCGCGTTCGGCGCGTCCGGGCCGGTCGCCCGGGCCTCCGGCCTCGACCTGGACCTGCGCCGGGACGAGCCCTACCTCGCCTACGACCAGCTGGACGTCCCGGTGGTCACCAGGACCGCCGGGGACTGCCACGCCCGCTTCGAGGTACTGCTCGACCAGGTGTACGCCTCGCTCGACCTCGCCGAGCAGTGCCTGGACCGGGTGGACCGGCTCACCGGCCCGATCAACACCCGGCTGCCGAAGGTGCTCAAGGCCCCGGAGGGGCACACCTACGCCTGGACCGAGAACCCGCTCGGCATCAACGGCTACTACCTGGTGTCCCGGGGCGAGAAGACCCCGTGGCGGCTCAAGCTGCGCACCGCCTCGTACGCCAACGTGCAGGCGCTGGCCACCCTGCTCCCCGGCTGCCTGGTGCCGGACCTGATCGCCATCCTCGGCTCGATGTTCTTCGTGGTCGGCGACATCGACAAGTGACCGGCCCGGCCGTGGACCCGCGGCCAGGTCAGCGCCAGCTACCGCCGGCGCGCGGGACGTCGTCCGGCGGCGGGTAGCCGTACCGCTCCTCGCCGTCCCACTGCTGGCGAGCGCGCGGCTCCGGCTCCGGGGCCCGCCAGGACCCGGCCGACTCCCGGTCCCGCTGCGCGGGCGGCCGCCACGCCTCGACCGGCTGCCGGCCCCACCGCTCCTCGGCCGGCTGCTCCCACCGGTCCCCGGCGGGTTGCTGCTCGCGGGCCGGTCGCCACTCCTCCGGTACGGGCACCCCGCCGACCGGCAGCGCCGGCCGGTCCGCCGGCTCGGCCCGGTCACCCCACTGCCCACCGGGTCGGTCGTGCTCCCGGCGTCCCTCGGTCCGGCGCGGCTCCTCGTGGCGCACCTCGGCCCACCGGTCCGCGTACCGGAAGCCGGCGCCGTGCACCTCCGCCCGCCGCTCCCCCACCCGCAGCTCACGGGCGTTCCCATCGTCGCGCACCTCGGCCCAGCGGTCCCCGGCCCGGGCCCCGGACCACTCCCCGGCCTCCTCTGCCGGGTACCCCCGGCCGGCCCAGGACTGGACGGGACAGTCCTCTGCCGCCCCGGACCAGGAGCGCTCGCCCCGCTGCCCGTCCGACCAGGACCGGTCGTCGCGCTCGCCGGCCGACCACTCGTCCCGCTCGTCGCCCGACCGGGGCCGGTCGTCCCGCTCCGGCGCCGCCCAGGACCGGTCGTCGCGCGGCGCGGCCCGGTCCTCCCGCGAGCGACCGCCCCGGGACCGTTCCTCGGCGGTGCCCGGCCAGCTCCGGTCGGCCGGCTCGGACTGCACCGGCCAGGCGTTCTCCGGCTCGGCGGCCGGCCAGGCGGCCTCCTCCGGCGCCCAACGGCCGGCGTAGCCGGCGTACGCGTTGCCGACCGCCGGGTCGGCGCCGTCCACCACGGTGTGCCGGGTGGTGACGTGGACCGTCTCGGTGTGCCGTACCACCCCGAGCGGGCGCTGGGCGGAATCCGGGACGGCGGCGGCGCCGCGCGGTTCACGGGCCGACCCGCCGTACACGCCGGGCTGACCGGCGGCGGCACGGTCGGTGCCGTACCGGCGGCCGGCCGGCTCGTCGTCCTCCCGGTCCGGGGCGGTCCAGCCGCGGGCGGCCGGGGCCTCCTCGGCCGACCGACGGCGACCGGCCGGCGCCTGGTCGTGCTGCAGCTCCGGCGCCGGTACCCGGGCCCGGCCGGCGCCGGCCCGTTCGTCGGCGGCCGGAGCGCTGATGCCGGCGGCGGCGGCGATACCGGCCGCGGCGGCGTCCAGCCGTCGACGCAGGGCGGCGACCTGCTCATCGACCCGCTGGGCCTGGTCGAGTGCCTGGTTGCCGCGCTGGGCGGCGGCCACGATCTCACCGCGCAGCTCGCGGCGCAGCTGCTCCAGCTCGTCCAGCAGCTCGTCGTCGTACGGCCGGCCACCGCCGTCGGCCCGCAACGCGATGGAGAGGCCGATCAGGACCACCGCCGTGATGGCCAGCACCGCGGCGAACCGGAGCGGGCCGTTGCCGTCGGCGACCAGCAGGATCAGCGCGGCTATCGGAGCGAGCGCCACACCGATCCAGAACAGGACGGTCAGCAGCGACGCGGTGCGCTTTTCGGGAAGGACCGGGGCCGACATGGCTGTGCAGCCTACCGAGAGTTGCCCTGGCTGGGAACGGTCCCGGGGGCCGTTCACCGCCCGTTCTCCCGTGCTGGGCCCCGGTGTTCAGCAGCTGGCGAAGATCAGCCGGCGAGCGCGGCGTCGGACGAGAAGACCAGGCCCACGCTGGCGCTCCCCGTCTTCAGGGCGTTCTTGGTCTGCGGGCCACCGGCGTCCAGCGAGCTGAACGAGCCGGCCTTGAAGTCGTAGACCTCGACCAGACCCTTCTGGCACTTCGGCCGCTGCGGGCACTCCGGCGGCCCGGCCAGCACCGTCGCCTTGCCCGAGCACTTGGCGGCCAGGTCGGAGAGGGTCTTCACCTGGTACTTGTCGGCGAAGGCCGTGGTGACCGCGAAGGCGTTCTGGTCCTGCGCGGCGGCCGGGGTGCCGAAGGTGATGCCGACCTTGTCGCCCTCCGACTTCAGGGCGGTCACCGTCTTGTCCAGCTCCGGCGCGGAGACCGGCGTGGCACTCTGCCCGTTGGCCTTGGTGTTGAGGAACTCGGCCATGGTCGCCGCGTACTCCGGGACGACCTGGATCTCACCCTTCTCCAGGGCCGGCTCGTAGAGCTCCCGGTTGCCGATCTGCTGCACCTTGACCTGGTAGCCGGCCGCGGTGAGGGCGATGTTGTAGAGCTCGGCCAGGGTCTGGCTCTCGGAGAAGTTGCCGGCGCCGACCACGATCTGACCGCCCGGCCCCTTGGCGATGCCGGCGGTGATGTTGTTGGCGGATGCGAACTCCTCGGCGGCCGACTTCGGCGTCTTGCGGTCGACGTCGACGGCCTTGTTGAGCGCGATCAGCTTCGGCGTGTCCAGCGCCGCGGAGACCTTGTCCAGCGCGGCGAGCAGCTGAGGCTTGGCCGCGTCGGCGTTGACCGCCGGGATGATGTTGTCGGTGTTCTGGAGCTTCTTGTCGTCGTCGAGGACGACCAGCTTGTCGCCGGCGACCGGGGCGCAGCCCGCCCCGCTGGCGCCCTGCTCCGGCGCGTCGGTGCCGGACGAGCCGGCGCCCCCGCACCCGGTGAGCAGACCCGCCACGGTGAGGGCGCCCACCGCGCCGACCGCCAGCCGTGTCCGTACGCGCATGATCGCGCCCGCCTTCCGTGTCCCGGCGCGGCCCCGATCGGGCCGGCCGCGTGTCCGACGGACGATCCGGTCGGGCCGCCCGCGTTTCCACCCAACATCTTCCGGGTGGGACCGACAACTCGGCGGGATGTTCGTCACCGGATCGTCACCAGGAGGTTCAACTTCCCGCGATCGCTCCCGCCGCCCGCCGGTCGGCCCGCGCCCGGGTACGCCGCAGCGGGCGCGGCGTGACCAGCCGCTCGACCACCGCGAGCAGCCCCTCGACCAGCAGCGCGAGCCCGGCCACCAGCACCCCGCCGGCGATGATCTGCCCACCCCCGGCCGCGATGTCCAGCCCGAACCCGGCCCGGATGATCTGGCCCAGCCCACCGCCGTTGACGAACGACGCGAGCGCGGCGGTGGCCACCACCTGCACCGCAGCCGTCCGGAACCCGGCGGCCAGGTACGGCACCGCCAGCGGCAACTCCACCCGGCGCAGCACCTGCCAACCGGACAGCCCCATCCCCCGCGCCGCGTCCCGCGCCTCCGGATCGGCCTGCCGCACCCCGGTGTACGCGTTGGCCAGCAGCGGCGGCACGGCGAAGACCGCGAGCGCCACCACCACCGCCGGCCGGCCGAAGCCGAGGAAGGTCAACGGCAGGATGGTCAGCAGCGCCAGGGTGGGAATGGAGAGCGTCAGGTTGGAGATCAGCACGACCGCGCCGCCGCCCCGGCCGCTGTGCCCCAGCCAGAGCCCGATCGGCCAGGCCACCAGGCAGCCCACCAGCACCGCCGCGGCGGACATGCTGAGGTGCTCGCCGAGCCGGTCCAGGATGCCGCCCGGGTTGGTCCAGTTCAGCGGGTCATTGATCCAGCGCACCGCCTGCTCGACCGGATTCACGCCCGCCCTCCGTCCGTGACCGTGGCCGGGGAGGTGGCCGGGGCCGTCACCGGGCCCGCCCGCGCAGCCAGGGGGTGAGCAGCCGGCCCAGCCCGGCCAGGATCAGGTCCAGCACCAGGGCGAGCAGGACACAGAGCAGCGTCCCGGTCATGATCTGGGCCTTGTAGAAGTTGTTCTGGAAGCCGGCGAAGATGAGCTGGCCCAGGCCACCCCGGCCGACCACCACCCCGACGGTGACCAGGGCGACCGTGGAGACGGTGGCCAGTCGTACGCCGGTGAGGACGCCGGGCAGCGCCAGCGGCAGGTCGATCCGGAACAGCCGGGCCCAGCGGCCGTACCCCATCCCCTCGGCGGCGTCGCGCACCTCCGGCGGCACCTGGTTGAGCCCGGCCACCGCGTTGCGCACGATGACCAGCAGCGCGTACAGCACCACCACGGTCAGCACGGTGACCGCCCCGATGCCCAGGTACGGCGCGATGAAGGCGAACAGGGCCAGCGACGGGATCGTGTAGAGCACGCCGGTGAGTGCGAGAATCGGCCCGGCGAGGCGGCTGAACCAGTACGCGGCCACCGCCAGCGGCAGGGCCACCAGGGCGGCGATCAGTACTGCCCGCGCGGTCAGCGAGGCGTGCTCCCGCAGCGCGGCCAGGATCGTGTCAGAGTTGTCCCGCACGTACTGCCAGGAGAACCAGGGGTTACCCGGGTCGGCCCGGTAGCTCAGGTGGAAGGACACACGTGGACGTTACCCCGGGGACCTCCGGCGACGCCGGACAGAGCGCGGCCTCGATCACGTTGGACGGCATCCGCAAGCGCTACCCGGACGGCACCGAGGCGGTGCGGGAGCTGAGCCTGGAGGTCAAGGCCGGCGAGCTGGTGGTGCTGATCGGCCCGTCCGGTTGCGGCAAGTCCACGGTGCTGCGGATGGTCAACCGGCTGATCGAGCCGACCGGTGGCCGGATCCTCCTGGGCGATGAGGACATCACCCGGGTCGACCCGGTGAAGCTGCGCCGCCGGATCGGGTACGTCATCCAGAATGTCGGGCTCTTCCCACATCAGACCGTGGCCGCCAACGTCGGCACCGTGCCCCGGCTGCTCGGCTGGTCGAAGGAGCGGATCCGGCAGCGCAGCAGCGAGCTGCTGGAACTCGTGGGCCTCGACCCGGCGCAGTTCGGCCGGCGCTACCCGCACGAGCTCTCCGGGGGTCAGCGGCAGCGGGTCGGGGTGGCCCGGGCGCTCGCCGCGGACCCGGTGGTGCTGCTGATGGACGAGCCGTTCTCCGCGGTGGACCCGATCGTCCGGACCCGGTTGCAGGAGGAGTTCCTGCGCCTGCAGGCCGAGGTCCGCAAGACCATCGTGCTGGTCACCCACGACCTGGACGAGGCCGTCCGGCTGGGCGACCGGATCGCGGTGCTCTCCCAGGGCGGCCGGCTGGAGCAGTACGACACCCCGGCGGCCCTGCTCGGCGCGCCCGCCTCCCCCTTCGTCCGGGAGTTCGTTGGCGCCGACCGGGGCATCCGCCGGCTGGCGGTCACCCCGGTCACCCGCGAGGTGCTGGCCCCCGGGCCGGGCGACACGGGCCTGCCGGCGGTGCCGCTGGGCGGGTCGGCGTACGACGCGTTGGCCGCGATGCTGACCTCCGGGTCGGACGCGGTCGTGGTCACCGACGACGACCGCCCGGTCGGCACGCTCAGCCGATCCCGGGTGCTCGAACTCGGCCAGACCGGCGCCTGAGCGCGGCCCGGTGGCGGGTCGTCAGGCCCGGCCGCCGAGGCTGGCCAGCCCGATGATCCAGCCGGCGAAGAAGCCGTAGGTGGCACCCGTCCCGGTGGTCTGGAACGCGGCGAGCATCGACCCGTCGGCGGTCAGCAGCGCCGCCAGCAGCGTGGCGACCCCGGAGGCGAGCGCGTACGCCGCCCAGCCGGAGAGGAACTGGCTGGCCGAGCCCTGCACCCGGGCCACCTGCGAGGTGGGCAGCAGGTAGAGGAAGGCCGCCGCGAAGACCAGCAGCAGGATGGCCCGCAGGTCGGTGGCGAGCACGCCCTGCCCCGGCTCGGCGGAGTCCAGCCGCCAGGCCGGCCAGGCGAGCAGCCGCACGAACCAGCCGCCGGCAGAGTTCGGGTCGGTGTGGTCCGCCCAGGCCACGTACCACGGGCTGCCGCAGACGCCGACCAGGATGAGCGCGGCCAGGGTGCCGGTTCCCGCGGCGGTGCCGTACCCGCTGACGGTCCGGGGGCGGTTGGTGAGGGCCATGCGGCGGGAAGTTCCCGAGCCACCGCGACCGGCAAACCTCCGCCACCCGGCGGCAGGTCCGCTCAGTGCTTCAGCAGGTAGTCGATGAACGCGGCCCGCAGCAGCGGCGCGGACTCCTCGTAGCCGTGGCCGGTCAGCTCCCGCCACAGCGCCGACGCCTCGTCGATGGTCGGGCCGACCGAGTTGGGCGCCCCGTCCAGCGCGGCCGCCTCGTCGGCGTTGGGCAGGTGCCGCAGCACCGACCAGAAGAACCCCACG
This sequence comes from Micromonospora sp. BS32, assembly GCF_059089345.1. Lineage (NCBI taxonomy): Bacteria > Bacillati > Actinomycetota > Actinomycetes > Micromonosporales > Micromonosporaceae > Micromonospora > Micromonospora sp. BS32. The sequence continues at coordinate 150,233 of NZ_JBSSHR010000007.1, read as the reverse complement.
TCACGGCGCTCCCGGGCCAGCGTGAAGGCCCGCTCCCGCAGCTCCTCGGTGGGTAGGGCGTCGAGCTCGTCGAAGGTACGGCCGGTGCCGGCAGAAGGAGTCTCGGTCATGCCCGCGAGCCTAACCGGCGAGATCACTTCGGGCCCGCCGGACGCGGCGGCCCGGCTGGCGCTGGTGCCGCTGCTCGACGCGGGGCACGTGGGCTCAGCGGTCGCCGGCGTCCCAGCGGTCGGGGGCCTTCTCCCAGCGCGGCGCCGCCCACGGGTCGGACGGGATGGCGTCCGTCCGGTCGGGCAGCGCGGGCGGCCAGTTGCCGGTCCCGTTGGGTCGGGGCAGCGACCAGCCGGAGCTGACCGTGCCGTCGCTCGCCGGGACGACCTCGGCGCGCTCGGCGACCGTGCCCCGGGGCCGGCCGAACGTCTCGACCAGGCGGGTCACCACGAGTCCGACGCCGAGCGCCGCCGCGCCGACCGACCACCGGCTGACCGTCCAGCCGCGCGCCTCTGCCCAGGCCAGGAAGACGACCACGAGGCACACCGCCAGCAGGGTGCCGAAGATGCCGCCCCGCCGGCCGTACGCGCTGGTGCCGGCGAGCATCGCCACCCCGATCGCCAGCACCGTCCAGTCCAGCCCGGCGGCCGGTACGACCGGGCCGGCGTCGTTCGCCGCGACCAGCACGCCGGCCAGCATGGCCAGCACCGTGGAGCCGACCAGTCCGGCCGAGGTCACCACGGCGGCCACCACACCGCGGCGGCGGGCCGGGTCGGCCACCGGCCGGTACCGGCCGACCAGCCGCCGGACCGTCCGGAGCGCACCGAAGACCCCGCCCAGCGCGGCGACCGCGGCGAAGCCGGCGAACAGGTAGAAGGCGGTGCGGTGCGGGTCGTAGTCGCCCTGCACCGGCACCGGGCCGGTGCGCTGCTCGATCCAGACGATCACGCCGGACGCGGCGGCCAGGCTGGCGGCCCAACCGGGCACGTGCAGCACCACCACCGCCCAGGCCAGGGCCAGGCCGCCGAGCGCCGCGGCCACCAGGGCCGGGGTGAGTGCCGCGGTCACGCCCCGGTCGCCCTGCTCGGCGAAGTGCAGCGCGGCGGCCACCGCGACCGGCCCGATCGCCAGATTCACCGCCGCGGTCCGCAGGCTCAGGCCGGCGGCGAGGGCGAGCAGGCCGAGCGCGACCGCGTCGACCAGGAGGCCGCGCAGGCCCGTGCCGCGCAGCGCGTCGGCGTTCTCCCGCCAGAGCAGCACGGCGAACACGGCCAGCGCGACCAGGAGCACCGCCTCCCAGAGCAGGTGCACGCCGATCCGGTCCCGGCCGGGCTCCCCGTGGGTGGGGTCGTCGAAGACGTTCTCGAGCACGGCCGGGGGGACGCCCGGCGAGGGCTCCACCGACGCGGTCCGGCCCGATTCGTCGTACGCCATGCCGTGCCTCCCACATGGCCGGCCGTCATCGTCGACGGCCGGCTGATTCCGGTCGCCAGGGACGGTACCTGCGCCGGAGGCCGGGCGTAACCCCCCTGATCAGCGCTGGCCGGGGCGACCCCGCCGGTCGACGCCGTCGCGGTCCTCGTCGTCCTCCTGCTCGGGGACCCGGCAGGAGCGTTCCAGCCAGAGCGCGGCGGCGACCAGGGCGAGCGAGGCGAGCACCCCGGCCCCGGCGGCCGGCCGGTCCTCGATCGCGGCGTTGGTCCGCTCGACGAAGAGCCAGCCGGTCAGGCCGGCGTAGAAACCGGTGAAGATGGCGCCGGCCAGCGCCGAGGCCTTGGCCAGCACGACGAAGCGGGCGACCATCAGCGGGTTGACCGGGTCCCGGCCGGGCCTGCGCTCGATCCGGTTCCGCGTGTTGACCGCCGCGTACGCCTCCAGCACGGCGAGCGCGGCGAGGGTGACCACCGGCAGCCAGGGCAGCCGCGGGATGCCGCTGTAGTAGAAGCTGCTGATCAGCAGCCAGGCCAGGGCCGCGGCGGCGAGCGCGGCGACCACCAGGGTGGAGATCCGGGTCGGCCCCATCCGGCCCCGGTCGGGCTCCGGGCCGCGGGGCGGTCGGGACTGCGCCTGCGTCATGCCGGCCGGCTCCAGTGGGTCATGGAGTCGACTCTAACGCCAGATCCGGGCGGGGGCGCAGTTCCAGGGCGTCCCCGGCCAGCGGCTCGGCGTTGAGCAGATCGGTGAGCCAGCCGTATCCGGGGAGCCGGCCGTGCGGCTCGATGTCGATCCACGGCCGCAGCACGAAGGCCCGCAGGTGGGCGCGGGGGTGCGGCAGGGTCAGCTCCGGGTCGTCGCTGAGCACCGGCTGGCCGGCGTCGTCCCAGACCGCGATCACGTCCACGTCGAGGGTGCGCGGCCCGAACCGGCGCTGCGGGTCGCGGGTCCGCGCGGCCGCCGCCTCGGCGGCCCGGGCCCGGCCCAGCCAGTCGCGCGGGCCCGCCGCCGGGTCCGCGACCATCACCGCGGCGTTCAGGTACGCGGGCTGGTCGGTGTCCCCCCACGGTGGAGTCTCGTAGACCCCGGAGACCACCAGCACCGCGTCGTCGAGGATGGCCAGCGCGGTGCGCAGGTGGGCCAGCCGGTCGCCGAGGTTGCTGCCGAGCGACAGCACGGCTCGGGTCACCGGGTACGCCGCATCGTGACGGCCACGTCGGCGAAGGTGTGCGGGATGGGGGCCTCGGGCTTGTGCACGGTGACCGTGGCGGCGGCGACCAGCGGCTCGGCCAGGCAGACCGCGAGCAGCCGGTCGGTGAGCGTCTCGATCAGGTTGACCGGCTCGCCGGTGACCACGGCCACCAGCTTCTCGGCCAGCTCGCCGTAGTGCACGGTGTCGGTCACCTCGTCGGAGCGGGCGGCCGGGGCGAGGTCGAGTTCGAGCACCGCGTCGACGACGAACTCCTGCCCCCGGGCGCGTTCGAAGTCGTAGACGCCGTGCCGGCCGTGGGCGCGCAGGCCGGTCAACTCGATCCGGTCGGTCATCGTGCTTCCCCTCCGTGGCGGGCGGCGGTCGCCGCGGGTCCGCCGGTCCGTCCGGTTCCGGTGCCCGCGGTCTCGGCGGTCCTCGTTCCCGCGGTGGCCGCGGTTCCCGTGGCCGGGGCCGGCGGGCGGTCACCGCCGGTGTCGACGGCCAGGCGGGGACGGCCGGTGGCCGCCCAGACGGCGAGCGCGTCGGCGGTGCCGCGGACGTCGTGCACGCGTACCCCCCAGGCGCCGGCGGCGACGGCGAGCAGGCTGGTGGCGGCCGTGGCCGCTTCCCGTTCGGCGGTGGGGCGGGGTGCGCCGTCGGGACCGGCGAGCAGCCGGCCGAGGTAGGACTTGCGACTCGCCCCGAACAGCAGCGGGAAGCCGAGGTCGACCAGCTCCGGCAGGCGCGCGCTGAGTTCCCAGTTGTGCGCGGCGGTCTTGGCGAAGCCGAGGCCGGGGTCGACGATGATCCGGTCGGCGGCGATCCCGGCGGCGAGCGCCTCGTCGATCCGCTGCCCGAGTTCGGCCCGGACGTCGGCGACCACGTCGGTGTAGCTGGCCAGCTCGCGCATGCCCCGCGAGTGGCCACGCCAGTGCATCAGCACCCAGGGGCAGCCGGCGTCGCGCACCACCCGGGCCATGTCCGGGTCGGCCAGCCCGCCGGAGACGTCGTTGACCACGTCCGCGCCGGCGTCGAGGGCCGCCGCTGCCACCGAGGCGCGGGTGGTGTCGATGCTGACCGTCACGCCGACCGCGGCCAGCCCGCGGATCACCGGGACCACCCGGGCGGCCTCGGTCCCGGCGTCGACCCGGTCGGCGCCCGGCCGGGTGGATTCGCCGCCCACGTCGACCAGGTGCGCGCCCTCCGCCCGCAGTCGCACTCCGTGTGCGACCGCCGCGTCGAGGTCCGCGTACCGGCCGCCGTCGGAGAAGGAGTCGGGCGTGACGTTCAGGACGCCCATCACCACCGGGGTCTGCGCCCGTACCAGATCGGTCACGACTAGACCGTACCGGTCGTTCCGCGCTGCTCCGGCGACCCCCGCCGACGCCCTCCAGCCGGGGGCTGACGTGGGCATTGGAACAGGTGTACGATCGGTCGTCCGGGTCGAATCGGGCCGACTCCTCGCGGGTTGTCGCAAAGGGGGACGGCCCGTACGCTGTGGAATTGCCCAGCATCGAGATGGCGAAGCCTGGAGGGAGGGCCGAAGCGGGAAGAATCCCCCCAAAGCTCACCACTCTCCGTGGTGGGTAACTAACGTAGCGTCGTCGACGCTGCGCCAGTGAGCACATTCCCGCCAGGCTTGCCTACTGCACCGCCGCGGCACCGCCGGCCGCGATATGGGGAGGTTCCAGTGATCGCCTTCGAGCTCATGGAGACGGCGTCGTCCGGCGTCGCGCAGGCGCTGCACACCCTGGCGTCGGCTCCACTCGCCGAGCAGGCCCCGAAGGGCATCGACACCAACGGGGTCGTCACCTTCTTCGCCAGCAAGATCGCGCCCATCCTGCTAGCCGTGCTCGGTGTCATCTTCATCGGCCGCGCGAGCCGCGGCGAGATCTCCAAGGTGCTCACCAGTTCGGCCATCGCGATCGTCGGCCTGGCCTTCATCGCCGGGGCGGCCACACTCTTCTTCGTCGGTGACTACCTGATCGACCTGATCTTCGAATAGGCGCGGGCATCAGATGCGGCTGCGCACCGACGACGACATCTACCGGGCCCGCCTGGTCTACCTCGGGCCGCCCGGCTACACCCTTCCCGTCCATCTGCCGTACGCCCAGTACGGCCTGTTCATGCTGCTCGTACCCCTCTACATGTTCATCCACTGGCTGTTCACGCTCCAGGTCGAACTCTTCCCCGCGTGGGAGATCGCCCTCGCCATCGTGAGCACCTCGTTCATCTTCCGGTACGTCGACCCGGACCGGCCGGCGCGGATGGTCATCCGTACCGCGCTCACCGACTGGCGACGCACCCGGGAACCGGCCACCGAACTGCGGGACCCCCGCCTGGTCGGCAGCCGGATCAGGATCCGGGAGGAACTGGCATGACCGGGCGTACGTCGAACGGGCGGTCGCAGCAGCACGCGGGTGAGGCGGTCGAATGAGTCGCTCTTCCACGCCGGGCTATCCGGCCGGACGTCACAGCGCCCCGCACGGTAACCGTGCGCGGTCGTTCGACTACCCGGAGGACGAGGCCCGCGACGAGGAGACCTACGACCCGGCGCTGCTCGCCAACCCCGGGCACGGGGGGGTCGGGGTATTCCAGGCGCCCCGCCCGGCCGGCCGTGGCACACCCCCGGTCGAGCCGGTCTCCGCCGCGCCGATGCTGGTCGGCGACGGCACCGACATCGACTCGCCGTTCCTCGACCTGTTCGGCGGCCCGCACCCGGGCGCCGCGCCGGCCGTGCCGCCGCCGGCCGTGCCGCGCCGTGGCGCCGGGCGGGAACAGGCGTCGATCCCGCACCAGCCCGTCGCGCCACCCACCCCCGTCTCCCCCGCGCCCGAGGCCACCGCCCCGCCCGCCATCGAGACGAACCGGCTGGCGGCCATCGAGCCGCCCCCGGCCGTCGACCCGTCGACCCGTACCCGGGTGCCCCACCAGCCCGCGGCCCGGTTGCCGGTGACGCGGCCGCCCGCCGAGCCGGAGCCGACCCCGGAGCGGGCGGTGGAGGCGCCGCCGCAGCGGTCGCCGCGCCGACCCCGGACCGAGCCCTTCCCGCGCCGGGACACGACCGGGACCGCCGGGCGGGTGACCCCCGAACGCGGCGCCGAGCGCGTGGCCCCCCGCCCGCTCCCGGAGCCGGTGGCGGCACCGGCGGAGCCCGGGCCCGCCGACCCCTTCCCGCCGGACATCGCCGAGGCGTACGCCGCCGAGCCGTACGTCCACCCGGAAGCCGAGCCGGTGACCCCGGCCGCGCCGCCCCGCCGGGTGGTCGCCGAGACGGGCGCCCGCGCGCTGACCGGGACGGGATCGCAGGAGCTCGCGGAGCCCGCCTCCCGGGAGCTGGCCGAGCCGCGGCAGCGCGCCGCGGCCACCCGGAGCGCCGCCAACAAGCCGGTCCGGGTCCGCCCCCCGAAGATCAAGTTCGGTGACCGGGACCCCTCGGTCGACCTGGCCATCACCGAGATCGCCGGGCACCTGACCTTCACCCCCAACACCGTCACCGCCTGGTACTGGCTGCCCGAGGTGCGCTGGGCGTTCCGCCCCGACGCCGAACGTGAGGCGCTGCTCGCGGCGATCTCCGAGCAGTACGCCGGCCTGGCCGGCTTCCGGCTCCACCTGCGCCGCACCACCCGGCCCTTCCCCGCCGACGAGTGGGCCCGCACCATCGACGCGCACACCGTGTCGCCGCTGCCCGACGTCCCCGGCACGGCCGGCTGGGCCGACCACCTGGTCGCCGCGCAGCGGCACCTGATGGCGGTCAACCACGCCGAGGGGCAGACCTACCTGGGCGTCACTTTCGCCCGCCGCTCACTCGGCGACTCGCTCACCGAACGGCTGCTGCGCGCCTTCGGCCGGGGCACCGCCGACGGCGAACGCCGCAAGCTGGGCCGTACCGTCGAGCAGTTCGACGAGGTGCTCGGCGCCTTCGGCATGCGCGGCCGGCGGGTCAGCTCCCAGGAACTGGAGTGGCTGCTCTACCGCTCGGTGGCGCTCTGCATGGCGCCGCCCGGCGCACTCTCCCCGATCACCAACGGGCGGTGGGAACGTGGCGACCTGCTCGCCCTCACCGAACAGGTCGAGCGCTACCGCACCCCGTACGGCTCGACGGTCAAGCTGGTCAACCGGATGACCGGCGAAGAGCGGCACGTCGCCGTGCTCGCCGTCGGCCGGATGGAACCGCTGGAGATCCCCGAGCGGCACGAGCCCTGGCTGCACTTCCACGAGCGGCTGCCCTGGCCGATGGAGATCTCCACCCGGGTGGACATCCTCGGATCCGGCGACTCCTTCCGGAACCTCGAACACCGGCTGCGGATGATCCGCTCCCAGCAGCTCGACTACGCCGAGCACGGCATCGACGCCCCGCCCGAGCTGGAACGGCTGGCCAAGCGGGCCCTGGTGATCGGCGACGAGATGACCACCGGCCTGCCGGTGGACTCCGCCCGCGCACACGGCTGGCACCGGATCGCCGTCGGTGGCCGGACCCGCGAGGAGTGCCTGGAACGGGCCCGCCGGCTCATTCAGCTCTACTCGCGCGAGCTGCGCATCTCGCTTCAGCACCCGAAGAACCAGGACTGGCTGGCCCGCGAGTTCATCCCCGGTGAGCCGATCGCCAACACCGGTTACGTCCGGCGGATGCCGGTCAACCTGCTCGCCGCCGCGCTGCCGCAGGCCGCCTCCACCGTCGGCGACCGGCGCGGCGACCTGATCGGCCGTACCGCCGGGACCTGCCGCCGGCCGGTCTTCCTCGACCTGCACTTCCCGATGGAGGTCCGGGAGCGCTCCGGCCTCGCGGTCTTCGTCGCCGAGCCGGGCGGTGGCAAGTCCACCCTGCTGGGCGCCCTGGGCTACCTGGCCGCCCGGCGCGGCGTCCAGGTGACCATGCTCGACCCGTCCGGCCCGCTGGCCCGGCTCTGCGCGATGCCCGAGCTGAAGCCGTACTCCCGGGTGCTCAACCTGACCGGCTCCGAGCCGGGGACGCTGGCGCCCTACTCGCTCATCCCGACCCCGCTGCGCAGCGAGTTCAGCACCGGGGCGGCGGGCGACCGGGAGTTCGAGATCGCGGTCTCCAACGCCCGCGCCGAACGCCGCATGCTGGTGCAGGACATCTGCATGATGCTCGTACCGCCGCAGGTGGCCCGCGAGGCGTCCACTGCGACGCTGTTCCGGCACGCCGTACGTCAGGTGCCCGCCGAGGAGACGTCCACCCTGGACGACGTGGTGACCTGCCTGCAGGGGCTGGACGACGACGCCGGCCGGGAACTGGCCAACCTGCTGCTGGACACCGCCGAGATGCCACTGGCGATGCTCTTCTTCGGCCGCCCGCCGGAGGGGCTGCTCGGCGCCGACGCGGCGCTCACGGTGATCACCATGGCCGGCCTGCGCCTGCCAGACCTCAAGATCGAGCGCGAGTACTGGTCGGCCGAGGAGGCACTGGCCCTGCCGATGCTGCACACCGCGCACCGCCTCGCGGTCCGGCGCTGCTACGGCGGGTCGATGTCGTCCCGTAAGTTGGTCGGCCTGGACGAGGCGCACTTCATGGAGGGCTGGCGCTCCGGGCGCTCGTTCCTGGTCCGGCTCGCCCGGGACTCCCGGAAGTGGAACCTCGCCGCCCTGGTCGCGTCGCAGAACCCGAAGGACATCCTCGGCCTCGACGTGCAGAACCTCGTCTCCACCGTCTTCGTCGGCCGGATCGCCGAGGACACCGAGATCGCCTCCGAGGCGCTGCGACTGCTCCGGGTGCCGGTCGACGACGGCTACGAGGCGACACTGGCCTCACTGTCCGCCGTGGACACCACCTCGGCCGCCCGGCTCGGGTTCCGCGAGTTCGTCATGCGCGACGTGGACGGCCGGGTGCAGAAGGTCCGGGTGGACGTGTCGTACGTCGAGGGGCTGTTGGAGCACCTGGACACCACCCCCGCCGCCCAGGTGGCCGGGCAGCTGCCGACCGTCCTGGCTGATCTGGAGGCGTGACATGGCGCGGGCCCGGGCACGGATCACGGCGCTCCTCCTCGCGCTCGGCGTACTCGCCGGTGCCACGATCGCCTGGCCGGTGGTCGCGGCCACACCGGCGTACGCCGCCCCGCCCGCGGCCCAGGCCGCCGCCGACCTGTGTACAACCAAGGAGTGGCAGGCCGACTTCCGTGCCTGCGTCGCGAAGCTGAAGCAGGTCAGCGAGACCGAGGTCGACTGCCGGAAGCCCCCGGTCCCTTCCACGCCGGACTCGGGCCTCGCCGGTTGGTTCGCCTCCCGGCCGGACTCGGCCAAGCTTCCAGGCCCGAAGGGCCTCTACAGCGACTACGGCTACGGCGGATACAGCTTCAACACCTACGACGTCGAGGGCGGCTGCGCGTCCACGGTGCTCCACCCGGACTACAAGTTCACCACCACCGTGGCCAACGGCGAACTGATGATGGCCACCGCGATCGTGGGCGCCTCCAACGCCCTGCGCGAACGGGCCTGGGACCCACGCTCGATGTGGAACTGGGCCGACCCGCTGGTCGAGAAGGCGACGAAGGCCGTCTACCAGAAGGTCTTCAGCGTCTTCGGCATCATCACCCTCTGCGTGGTGGGCCTCTACCTGCTCTGGCGCTCCCGCCAGTCCGACATGAGCAACGCGATGACCACCGCCGGCTGGGCCCTGCTGGTGATGGTGGCGGTCACCGCGTTGGCCGCCTGGCCGGTGAAGTCGGCCAATCTCGCCGACGGCACGCTGATCACCTCCCTCGGGGTCGTGCACGATGCCGTCGGACCAGCTTCCAGGGACATCCCGGCCGATAGGTGTGTGCTTCCCAACCCGGACGCCTGTGTCGACAAGCGGCCGCCGGCCGTCCGCGCCAGCGACACCGCCACGGAGTCGATGCTCTACCGCAACTGGTTGCGCGGGGTGCTCGGCTCGGCGGACAGCGAGACCGCCAAGAGGTACGGCCCGGCGCTCTACGACGCCAAGTCGCTCTCCTGGGGCGAGGCGCAGTCGATTCGTGCCAATCCCGCCACTCGTGAAGTGGTCGTCAAGGCCAAGCAGCAGCAGTGGATGACGGTGGCGCAGCAGATCAAGTCGGAGGACCCGGAGGCGTACGAATACCTCACCGGCGCCCGGGACATGGACCGGATCGGCTCCGGCTTCATCGCGGTGCTCGCCTCGCTGCTCTTCGCGATGTTCGATCTCACCGCGTCGGTGCTGGTGCTGCTCGGCTTCCTGATCTTCCGGTGGGCGGTGATCGCGGCCCCGATCCTCGGCACGGTCGGCCTGTTGCGGCCAGCCAGCGCCGGGCTGCGCCGGCTCGCCAACGCGGTGGTCGCCGCCGTCTTCAACATCGCCATCTTCGGCACCGGTGCGGCGATCTACCTGTTCGCGGTGGACCTCATCATGAGTACGCCCACCCTTCCGGGTTGGCTGCAGGTAGTGCTGGTCTGGCTCTGCGGCGTGGTCGGCTGGCTGCTGCTGCGCCCGTACCGACGGATCACCCAGCTCGGCGGCAAGGACAGCAGCGAGGCGGTCAGCTCGGCGGGATCGTGGCACCGCCGGTTCTTCCGGGACATGCGGATCGCCGCCCGGCTGGACGTGGTCGAGCCCGGCGGCACCGCCGAGCCGGCCATCGCGAAGCGACGCGGGGTCGCGTTGGAGCCGTCCAGCCTGCGCCCTGAGGCGCGCCGTGAGGACCCGGCCCACTCGACGATCAGCACCCCGAAGCAACGGGAGCGGCCGGACGGCCGGGAGCCCGGCGACGAGACGGGGACGACAGCGCCGCAGCGGGACGCCGGACGGTCCGCCACCCCGCCCCGCCCGCGTCGCCGGCAGCCAGCCAGTTGGACGGAGCCGGACGTGCCGGAGGAGGCGCCGAGCTTCGCGGTCTACCGACCCGACTCGGCCGAACGGGCACCGGCCAGGCCGAGCCCGCGGGTGCGCTCCGAGGCCCGGTGACGGCGATGCGACGGGCGCTGGAGTTCCTGCTCACCCAGGTCCTGCGGTCCAGGATCGGGATCGGCCTCGGGATCGCCATGCTGGTCCTCGTGGTGATCGGCGGAGCCCGGCTGGTGGCCGGGCCGGTCGATTCCGCCAGCGGGCTCAGCAGTCGACCCCGCGAGCCGATCACCACCGTCGATCCCGAGGAGGGTGACGACGGGGTGATCGGCACCGCCGCCCCGCAGTCGCCTCGCACCCGGCCGGGTGAGCTGAACCCCGAGCAGACCGCTTCGCGGTTCACCGCCGCGTGGCTCGCCGGTCCCACCGAGACAGCGGACCAGTGGCAGGCGAAGCTGCGCCCGCTGTCCACACCCGCGCTCACCGAGAAGCTGGCCGGCGTGGACCCGTCCGGTGTGCCGGCGGAGAAGGTCACCGGCACGCCCACCCTCCAGCCACGCACGGAGGTCTTCACGCAGGTGCTGGTCCCGCTGGAGACCGGCCGTCTCCGGCTGGACCTGGTGGCGCCGGAGGGGCGCTGGCTGGTGGACGCCGTGGACTGGGAGCGGGAATGAGCGCCGAACTGTCAGGTCAGCCGACCCGTCGGCGACTGCGGATCGGCGTCGTGGCCGCCGTGCTCACCTCGTTCCTCGCCCTGCTCTGCTGCGGTGGCGGCACCGCCGCCTTCTTCCTCACCAACCTGGGCGGCGACGACGGGCAGAGCCTGGTGACCGCCGCGCAGGAGTGCGTCGACAACCACCGGGTCACCGTGAACGGCCGGCTGCCGCGGATGTCCGACTACGGCCAGACGCAGATGCGCAACGCCGCCGTCATCATCAAGGTCGGCCAGGACATGAAGGTGCCGCCACGCGGCTGGGTGATCGCGGTCGCCACCGCGATGCAGGAGTCGGCCCTGCGAAACCTGGCGAACAGCACCGTCGCCGGATCCGGCTCGCTCTCCAACGAGGGCGTCGGCCGGGACCACGACTCGGTTGGGCTGTTCCAGCAGCGGGCCGGCTGGGGCAGCGTCGCGCAGCGGATGAGCCCGGACTACGCGGCCCGCAAATTCTACGAAAAGCTGCTCCAGGTCGACGGCTGGCAGCAGCTTCCACTGACCTGGGCGGCGCAAAAGGTCCAGGTCAGTGCCTACCCGGACGCGTACGCCAAGCACGAGGACATCGCGAGCCAGATCGTCAACGCGCTCGCCGGAGGCGCCGGCCGCACGGTGCAGATCGCGAATCGGATGCTCTGCGACCGGGCGTCGGCCAGGACGATCGCCGCCTCCGGCTGGACGGCACCGATCGCCGGCGGGGTGGGCTCCGGATTCCGCACGGCGAGCCGACCGCGTCACAACGGGGTGGACATCGGTGCCGAGAAGGGGATCGAGATCCACGCCGCCGCCACCGGACGGGTGCTCGTCGCCCGGTGCGACCCCGACCGGCTGGGCCGCCGCAACTGCGACGTGGACGGCTACCCGGGGAAGGGCGGCTGCGGCTGGTTCGTGGACATCCTGCACGCCGGCGGCTACATCACCCGCTACTGCCACATGGTGGTACGGCCGTTCGTGGTTCCCGGGCAGGAGGTGAAGGCCGGTGAGGTGATCGGAAAGGTCGGCAGCAGCGGCAACTCCTCCGGCCCGCACCTGCACTTCGAGGTACACCTGGACGGCGACCGGGGCTTCGCCGGCGCGACCAACCCGGTGCCGTTCATGCGGCAGCGGGGAGCGCCGCTGGACGGCACGGCATGAGGTTCACGCGACGATGAGCGGGCCACTTCCCGACCCCTTCGCCGGCCAGCCCGACTGGGCTCCGCTGCCGCCGCGTCCGATCGAGATCGTCCCCGCCACCGGCCGGGTCGAGCTGCGGGGCCGACGGGTCCTGGTCGGCCTCCCCGGCCTCGGCTGGCGGGGCGACCTGCGGGCCGACGAGCGGGTGGTGCAGGGCAGTCGCACCTACGTGCCGATCATCCCGGAGCACGAGTGGTACCGGGCGGAAGCCGACCAGGTGGAGGTCTTCGCCCCGCTGATCCCGGTGGAGCGGGTCTGGGTCGAGACGCTCGGCGGTCGGCCCACGCCCGGAGCCGCCGGTCACGACCATGGGCTCCGCCTCGTCTCGTTGGATGCCCCGACACACCCGGCGCCGGTTCCGATCTTCGAGGCCGGTGCGGTCAGCGGCCGGCGGGTGGTACACGTCGAGGACTCCGTCGAGCGCCGGGACCTGCGCGCGGTCACGGAAACCTACTCCGGCGCGGAGGGCGACATCTGCGTCCGGGTCACCCCGGAGCTGGAGTGGTACCGATGGGCCTGGCGTGGGCAGGCACCGACCACTCTGGAGGTGCCGGTCCACCTGCTCTGGATCGAGTAAGGACGGTCAGGAGCGCTTCGCTGCACATATCCGCCAGCCGTCTTCACGTCGTGCCTCAAACCGCCACTGCTGACGATCGCTCTGCGAAATCCCGTCCACGAGGGCCGAGAGTATGAGGTCAACTTCGACGTTGGCCCGGTCACCCTGCTGCTGAACGTTCAGGTTCTCCCAGCTCGTCGAGATCGTCGTGCCGAAGCGGCGTTCCCGCGCTACGAGGTCGTCGCGTAGGAGCCGTAGATCCTCGATTGCGGCACCGTCTTGGCAGGCGAATTCGCTTGCCCTCGTGTCGTTGCGGTCCGCGAGGAATGCCTGAATGTAACTGGCCACAACCACGTCCGGAGTGCTGCGGTCGGGCGTCGTCACACGATCGTAAAGCACGACGCTGATCACTGCTCCGCTAGCACAAAGCACCGTGAGTACCACCGCGACCACGGTGAGGACGGTGCGCAGCCGGCGGCGGGGCCGCTCGGGCGCCGGGGCGGGCGCGACGGGCGGCGCCAGATTGTCCGGCGGGGTCCGCTGCGCCGGTACGCGGGACACCTGGGAACCGGCGGGGGGCTGCACTGATTCCACCCTCTGAGGCTATCGGCTGAGCGCCTCGTACCCAATGCCCCAGATGCTGCGGATCGTGACCCGACAACCCCGAGAGGTGAGAGTTCGGCACCATTTGCCACAAGACCGGCGCAGCGCCGTCGCGCTTCCCCGGCGCACGGCTCCGGCTGGGATACGGTCTGTGCTCGGGGAGGTTTCCAACCTCGGAAAGAGGGGTGGACGCGGTGGCCGGTCCGAAGGCTCGCACCAACCGCGCCGCCGCCCTGCACCGGCGGGCCGCCGCCACCGCCGCCGCGGCGGCCGGCGTCCTCGACGAGACCCGACCAGCCCCCGCCGACCAGCGCCGGCAGTACGAGTTGGCGGACCGCCTGCGCGGCGCCGCCGCGCTGCTGGCCCCGGGCTGGGCCGGGGCGCCGCTGGACACCCTGACTCCGGAGACCCCGGCCGGTGAGGACACGCCGCCCTTCATCCGGATCGGCACGGCGGCCCCGCTGGACGACGCCCGCTTCCCCGCGCTGGTGCCGTTGCTCGGCACCGGTCACCTGACGCTCGACGTGGACGCCCGGGAGCCTCGGGCGGCGGGCCTGCTCCGGGCCGTGCTGCTGCGTCTGCTGGCCGCGACCCCGGCCGGCTGCCTGCTGGTCCGCGCGGTGGACGGCACCGGTCTGAGCGGCACCTTCGCGCCGTTCGCGGCGCTTGCCGACGCCGGGCTGCTACCCCCACCGGCCGTCGACGTGGCGGGGCTACGGGCCGTGCTCACCGAGGCCGAGCAGTGGGTCTCGCCGGGCAGTGGCCGGCCGCGCCGGCACGATCGGACGATGCTGCTGGTGATCGCGGGCCTGCCCGAGCTGGCCGGGCCGAGCGACCTGGAGCGGATCGAGGCGCTGGCGGAACGGGGCCGACCGGCCGGGCTGCACCTGGTGGTGGCCGGCTGGCCCCCGGTCAACGCCCACCCGACGCCGCCGCTCAACGCCCACCCGGCGCCGCCGGCCAGCACCCATCTGCCGCTGTCACAGGGGAACGCCCGCCGGCCGCTGCCGCAGGCCACGCCGGTGGAACTGCGCACGGCGTACGCGCTGCTCGGTGACCCGCCCGGCAGCCCGTTCAGCGGGCCGGGGGCGGAGTCCCCGGGCGGTCTGAACTCGCCGGTCTTCGTGGACGAGGATCCCGGGCCGGAGCTGGTCGAGCGGGTCTGCCGCCGGCTGGCCGCCCAGGTGGAGGCGGGGTCTCGGCTCAGCCTGACCGAGCTGCTGCCGCCGGACGGTGAGGAGCTCTGGTCGGCCACCTCCACCGACGGGCTCTCCACCACGGTGGGTGACGCCAACGGCCGGCCGGTCACCGTCGGCTTCACCGAGTTGACCCCGCACTGGCTGGTCAGCGGTCGGTCGGACGCCGGCCGGTCCACCTTCCTCACCAACGCCCTGCTCGGCCTGGCCGCCCGGTACGGCCCGGACGAGCTGGTCCTGCACCTGGTGGATCTCGGCGAGGGTGAGTCCTTCGTGGAGTTCCTCCAGACCGAACGGGACCGTTCCTGGGTGCCGCAGGTACGCGCGGCGGCGATGGCCGCCGACCCGGAGTACGTGCGGGACCTCTTCGAGCAGCTGACCGCGGAGGTCCGCCGGCGGGAGAAGGCGGGTGCCCGGGCGGGTGGCCAGCGCTTCGCCGAGCTGCGGCAACACCAGCCGCTGCCCCGGATCGTCTGTGTGATCGACAACTTCCCGCTGCTGCTGGCCGACCGGGATCCGGCCGCCGTCGAGGTGCTGGCGGGCCTCGACGGGCTGGCCCGCGCCGGCCGCGCGTACGGCATCCATCTCGTCCTGGCGGGCGCGGGCGACCTGGGCATCGGTGCCGGGCCGGCGCCGCGCGACTCGGTGCTGGGTCAGTTCCCGGTGCGGGTCGCGCTCTCCGGCGGCGGGACGGTGCTGATGCCGACCAACGACGCGGCGGCCGGACTGTCGGTGGGCAGCGCGGTGGTCAACACCGCCGGTGGGCTCGGTGGGCCGCGCGGCGCCACCCGCGGTCACGAGCGGCTGGTCCGCTTCCCCGACCCGCTCGACGAGCCGGAGACGGTGGAACGGCTACGGCACCGGCTCTGGGAGGCGCGCCCGCAGGGCACACCTGCCCCGGTGGTCTTCGCCGGCTGGGCCCGCCCGCTGCTGCGCAACGACCCCCGGCTGCGCGCCGCCGTCGCGGGCCGGGCCGGCGGGCCCGCGGCGCTGCTCGGTCGGGCGGTGGACGTGTTCCGGACGACGGTGGCGGTGCCGCTCGGCCCGGCGGCGGGGCGCAACCTGGCCGTGCTCGGCCCGGGCGTGGAGCCGGCCCGGCTGCTGGCCACCGCGGCGCGCAGCCTCGCGGCGCACCATCCGCCCGGTACGGCCCGGTTCGTGCTGGCGCCGCTGGCGGAGGGTTCCGCGCCGCTGGCCGCCGGGCTGGCGGCTGAGCTGGGCGAACGGCAGCGGGTGGACACGGTCGACGGTCCGGGGTTGCTGGCGACGCTGGACGACGACGAGCCGGCGTACCTGGTGGTGTTCGGGGTGGACGTGCCGCCGGCCGGGGAGCTGCCGGTGGAGCGGCTGCGCGCGCTCTTGCGGGAGGGGCCACCGGCCGGGCGGCACCTGCTCGGCTGGTGGCGGACGGCACCGCCGTTCGCGGCGTTGCTGGAGCCGGACGGCGAGGTGGGCAAGCTGGCGGCGGTCGCCGTGGTGGACATGCCCGGGGCGCAGCTGACAACCGTCTTCGGCCGCCCGGTGCAGTGGCGGCCGCGACCGGGGCGGGCGGTGCTCTGGGACGGCCCGGGTGACCAGGGCACGGTGCTGGTGCCGTTCGCCGACGGGGAGGAGCCGGCATGAGCCTCGACGACGTGACCACGGTGGCGCCGGTGCGGCAGCGGGTCGGCGACGAGCCCGTCCCGCCGGTGGCCGCCGCCTGGACGGACTATCTCGCCGCCGCCCGCCAGCTCGACGGGGTACGCCGGAGCGCGGCGACCGCCGCCGCCGAGCAGGCCCGGGTGGTGGAGGAGGCCCGCGGCGAGCTGGCGGAGGTGCACGCCCGGTTGGCGCCGCAGCAGGCACAGCTACGGGAATTGGGCGTACCGGTGATCTCGCTGACCCCGACGCCGCCGGAGCTGACCGAGGCGACCCGGACGATGGTGGGTGGGCCGACGGCCGTGCTGACGGCGCTGCGGGCGGCCCGGGGCTGGGCGGACGCCGCCGACGGCGCGCTCACCTCCGGCGGCACGCTGCGCCCGGCGGCCTGGCCGCCTCGGCTGCGCAACCTGCTGGTGTACGGCCCGCTGGCGCTGGTCGTACCGGTGATCCAGCTGGTCATGCTGCTGACCGTCGGGGCGGGCGCGGCGACCGTGGCGGCGCTGCTGGTCGGGTTGCCGATGCCGGTGGTGGCGTTCGTCGCCGGCTGGGTCGGCGTGGGCCGGCTCTTCGGGGCCGGTGCGGGTGACCGGGTGGATCGCACCCCCCGGCTGGGCGCGCTGGTCTGCCTGGTCCCGGCGGTGGCGGTGACGGCCGCGATCGTGCTGGCGCTGCTCGCGGGCTGATTCACCGGAGACGCAACGGCCGCGGCGCCCCGGTTGTGGGGAGGCCGCGGCCGGTCGGATCGTTGCGGTCAGCGGGAGTTGATCAACGCCATCGCCTCGGCCCGGGACTTCGCGTCGTGCTGGAGCACGCCGCGGACGGCCGAGGTGATGGTCTTCGCGCCGCTCTTCTGGATGCCGCGCATCGCCATGCACATGTGCTCGCACTCGAGTATCACGACGACGCCCCGCGCCTGCAGCTTGCTCATCAGCAGGTCGGCGATCTGCGAGGTGAGCCGCTCCTGCACCTGGGGGCGGCGGGCGAAGACCTCGACCAGCCGGGCCAGCTTGGACAGGCCGGTGATCCGCCCGTCCTGGCCGGGGATGTAGCCGATGTGCGCGCTGCCCCGGAACGGGAGCAGGTGGTGCTCGCAGAGGCTCATCACGTCGATGTCCCGGACGAGCACCAGTTCCTCGTGGTTGGCCTCGAAGGTGGTGCTGAGCACCTGGGCCGGGTCGACCCGGAGGCCGGCGAAGAGTTCGGCGTACGCCCGGGCGACCCGGGCCGGGGTCTGCTGGAGGCCGTCCCGGTCGGGGTCCTCCCCCACCGCGATGAGGATCTCCCGGACGGCCTTCTCGATCCGACCGAGGTCCATGGCCTCCTCGACCGGGCGGCCGGTGAGCCTGCCGCTGATCAGCCGGGCGGCCACGTAGTCGAGGGTCTCGTCGCCGTCGGGTTCGGTCGACGAGGCGGCCAGCCCCGAATGGTCGGGGCTGGCCGCGGCGTCCGTGTTCAGTGGGTACCGTCCGAGTTGTTCGAGCCGGCGACGGAGACCCCGTCGGCCTGCGCCTGCGCCTTGAGCTTCTCCTTCTCGGCCGGCGTGAGCACCGGCGGCTCGGTGGAGGGCTGACGCTTGCCGAAGGCGTTGTAGGGGGCCATCGGCGGGCGCTTCACCACCCGCGAGCAGATCCGGGCCATGTCGGCGGTGGAGAGGGTTTCCTTCTCCATCAGCTCGAGGACCATGCTGTCCAGGACGTCCCGGTATTCCACCAGGATCTCCCAGGCCTCGTCGTGGGCCAGCTCGATCAGCGCCCGCATCTCGCCGTCGATCTCTGCGGCCACCGAATCGGAGTAGTCCCGCTCATGGCCCATGTTGCGGCCGAGGAACGGCTCGTCGCCGCTGGTGCCGTACTTGATCGCGCCGAGCTTGGAGCTCATGCCGTACTGGGTGATCATCGCGCGGGCCAACTGGGTGGCCTTCTCGATGTCGTTGCCGGCGCCGGTGGTGGGCTCGTGGAAGACGAGCTCCTCCGCGGCCCGGCCACCCAGCGCGTACGCCAGGGTGTCGATCATCTCGGCCCGGGTCTGGGTGTACTTGTCCTCGGTCGGCAGGACCAGGGTGTGACCCAGCGAGCGACCGCGGGACAGGATCGTCACCTTGTGCACCGGTGCCGCGTGCGGCAACGCCCAGGCGACCAGCGCGTGTCCACCCTCGTGGTACGCGGTGATCTTCTTCTCGTTGTCGCCCATCACCCGGGTCCGACGCTGCGGACCGGCGATCACCCGGTCGATCGACTCCTCCAGGGAGTCGTTGCTGATCGCCCGCTGGTCCTTGCGGGCGGTGAGCAGCGCCGACTCGTTGATCACGTTCGCCAGGTCGGCGCCGCTGAAGCCCGGGGTACGCCGGGCCACCGCGTCGAGGTCGACGTCGGGGGCGAACGGCTTGCCCTTGGCGTGCACCCGCAGGATGGCCTTGCGGCCCTCCATGTCGGGGGCGTCCACCGGGATCTGCCGGTCGAAGCGGCCCGGGCGCAGCAGCGCCGGGTCGAGGATGTCCGGCCGGTTGGTGGCGGCGATCAGGATGACCCCGCCCTTGGTGTCGAAGCCGTCCATCTCGACGAGCAGCTGGTTGAGGGTCTGCTCGCGCTCGTCGTGGCCGCCGCCCATGCCGGCGCCACGGTGCCGGCCGACGGCGTCGATCTCGTCGACGAAGACGATCGCCGGGGCGTTCGCCTTGGCCTGCTCGAAGAGGTCGCGGACCCGGCTGGCGCCGACGCCGACGAACATCTCCACGAAGTCGGAACCGGAGATCGAGTAGAACGGCACCCCGGCCTCGCCGGCGACCGCGCGGGCCAACAGCGTCTTACCGGTACCGGGCGGGCCGAAGAGCAGCACGCCCTTGGGGATCTTGGCGCCCAGGGCCTGGTACTTGGCCGGGTTCTGGAGGAAGTCCTTGATCTCGTGGAGCTCCTCGACGGCCTCATCGGCCCCGGCCACGTCGCCGAAGGTGGTCTTCGGCGTGTCCTTGGTGATCATCTTCGCCTTGGACTTGCCGAAGTTGAGCACCCGGGAGCCGCCGCCCTGCATCTGCGACATGAAGAACAGCAGCAGGAGCACCAGCAGGGCGATCGGGAGCAGGTTGACCAGCAGGCTCACCCAGACGCTGTCGGACGACACCTTGGCGTCGGCCGGGCCGGTGACCCGGTTGGCCGCCTTGGCCGCGAGGACGTCGTTCCAGACCTGGTCGCCGGCCTCGTACGGGAACTGGGCCTCGATGCGGTCGGTGGTGGTGTCGCCGAACTTGGTCTTCTGGTCCAGGTTGAGCTGGAGCGTCTGCTCCTTGTCCTGGAAGACGACCTTATCGATCTTGGCAGTGTGCAGTTGGTCGAGCGCAACGGAAGTGTCCACCCGGTGGTAGCTGGGACCAGCGGTGAACAGCTGACTGAGCACAACGGCGCCGAGGATGACCAGGATGATCCAGACCACCGGTCGGCGGAAGAAACGCGTACGTTCCATGCTGTTGTCGAGCGCCGAGACGCCCGCATCCTCCTGATCGACGTCCTGACCGTCTGAATGGTGTCACCGCCTGCGGCGGCGCCGGAGCCGCCGTGCGGGCCGGCCTCGACCCCGGGCGCGCCAACTGCCGCGCCACGGTCATTCGACGGTACACCTTGCGCGCGAGGAGTGAGCTTGCGAGCCCAGCACTTACGCGGACGGCGAACCGGGGTTTCAGCCGGCGTGGCGGGGAGCTCCGACCCGACCACCCGACCGCCCGGTCACGCGGGTCGAGGGGCCGGACGCGGAGGAAACCTCCACGCCACCGACACCTACCGTAGTCGGATTCGCTGAGAGCCCGCTGAACGTCGGCTCGATGGACGCCGATACGAGCAGCTCTCGGCTCTGCCGGGCCGGGTCAGGCGCGGGCGTAGACCTCGGGCTTGAGCACCCCGACGTACGGCAGCTCGCGGTAGCGCTCGCCGAAGTCGAGGCCGTAGCCGACCACGAACTCGGTCGGGATGTCGAAGCCGACGTACTTCACCGAGACCGGGACCTTGACCGCCTCGGGCTTGCGGAACAGCGCGACGACCTCGACGCTGGCCGCCGAGCGGGACTCCAGGTAGCGCAGCAGCCAGGACAGCGTCAGGCCGGAGTCGACGATGTCCTCGACCACCACGACGTGCCGGCCGGCGATGTCACGGTCCAGGTCCTTGAGGATGCGGACCACGCCCGAGGAGGTGGTGCCCTGGCCGTACGAGGAGATGGCCATGAAGTCCAGCTCGGCCGGGGGGCCCTGCCGGCCCAGCGCGCGGGCGAAGTCGGCCATGAACATGACCGCGCCCTTGAGCACGCAGACGAGCAGCAGTCCGTCCTCGACGTGCGCGTAGTCCGCCGAGACCTGCTTGGCCAGTTCCGCGGTCTTCTCGCGGATCTGCGCCTCGGAGATGATCACGTGATCGATGTCGGCGTCGTACCAGGAGCCGTCAGCCATGACTCCTAGCCTGCCGTACGCCGGATGGCCTTCGTCGGCGGGGCCGCCCCTTTTGCCGCTGTCCCGCGCCGGATTTTTCCGGCCATCCGGACCAATCGCCTCAGCAGGTGCCGGACTGCCAGCGGCGGCCGTCGTCGCTCGGCTTCCAGTCGGCGGAATCGTGGGTGTCGGTGGTGAGGCCGGCCGCCGAGGCGACGGCCAGGCCGAGGAGGAAGAGAAGGAAGAGCAGGAACTCCATGGCGGCGCTCGCTTTCACATGGTCTGAGTGGTTTTCGCCGCCGGTGCGCACCGGACAGCACCCAGTTTCCGCCGAGCCAGGAGTGCCGGACAGTGGCAGAGATGCCATTGCCCATCGATTTACTGCCAACCTGTCGGTTACCCTCGTCACATGCTGCGCTCGGTCGCCGTCGTCGCCCTCGACCAGATCGCCCCCTTCGAACTCGGGGTGCTCGCCGAGGTGTTCGGCACCGACCGCACCGCCGACGGTTTCCCCGGCTACCGCTTCGCGGTGTGCAGCGTGGACGGCGCGCCGGTGCGGACCGCCGCCGGCTTCGGGCTGACCCCGCACGCCGACCTCGCCCCGATCGAGGAGGCCGACCTGGTCGCCGTACCGGCGCACGGCCAGGGCGGTGCGGTCCCGCCGCCGGTGCTCGACGCGCTGCGCCGGGCCGCCGACCGGGGCGCATGGCTGCTCAGCGTCTGCTCGGGGGCGTTCCTGCTCGGCGCGGCCGGGCTGCTCGACGACCGGGAGTGCACCACCCACTGGCGGTACGTCGACGAGCTGCAACGCCGCCACCCCCGGGCCCGGGTCCGCTGCGACTCGCTCTACGTCGCCGACGGGCGGGTGCTCACCAGCGCCGGCACCGCCGCCGGCATCGACGCCTGCCTGCACCTGGTCCGCCAGGAGCACGGCTCGGCCGTCGCCACCCGGCTGGCCCGCCGGATGGTCGTCCCGCCCCACCGCGACGGCGGCCAGTCCCAGTACGTCGAGGCGCCGATCCCCGCCACGCCCGAGGCGCCCACCCTCGAACCGGTGCTCAGCTGGCTGATCGGGCGGCTGGACCGGCCGACCACGGTGGACGAGCTGGCCGGCCGGGCCGGCATGTCGCCGCGCACCTTCGCCCGCCGGTTCCGCGCGGAGACCGGCACCACCCCGCACGACTGGCTGACCAATCAGCGGGTGCTGCTGGCCCGCCGGCTGCTGGAGGAGACCCGGCTCAGCGTGGAGGAGGTCGCCGACCGGGTCGGGTTCGGCGACGCCGCGGCCCTGCGCCACCACTTCACCCGCCGGGTGGGCACCACCCCGCACGCCTACCGCACGACCTTCCGGGACCGGGTCGCCGCGGGCTGATCACCAGCCGAGCGCCGCGCCGTCGACCCGGGACTCGGTGCCCGCCGCGTAGCCGCCCGACTCCAGGCGCCAGATCGCCTGGCCGTACCCGAAGACCGACGGCTCCTCGGCGACGGCGACCTGGTGGCCCCGGGCGCGCAACCCGTCGACCAGGCCGGGCACCGCCGCCAGTGCCGGCTCCACCAGCAGGGTCCGGCCGGCGTGCCAGTACCAGCGGGGCGCGTCCAGCGCCGCCTGCGGGTCGAGGCCGTCGTCCAGGGCGGCCGAGATCAGCTGGACGTGCCCCTGCGGCTGCATGTGCCCACCCATCACCCCGAACGGCCCGACCGGGGCGCCGTCGCGGGTCAGGAAGCCCGGGATGATGGTGTGGAACGGCCGCTTGCCCGGCGCCACCACGTTCGGGTGGTCCGGGTCGAGACGGAAGCCGAGACCCCGGTTCTGCAACGCGAAGCCGTGCCCGGGGAGCACCACGTGCGAGCCGAAGGCCAGGTAGGTCGATTGGATCAGGCTGACCATCATCCCGCCCGCGTCGGCCGCGCAGAGGTAGACCGTGCCGCCCCGCTCGGGGTCGCCGGCCACCGGGTCGCCGGCGTGGTCGGTGAGCAGCGCCCGGCGGGCCGCCGCGTAGCCGGGGTCGAGCAGGGCGGCGGTCGGCACCGGCGCCCGCTCCGGGTCCGCCACGTGGGCGTGCGCGTCGGCGAAGCCGAGCTTCACCGCCTCCACCCGGCGGTGCAGCCGCTCCTCCGGGTCCAGCCCGGCCAGGTCGACGCCGTCGAGCAGCTGCAGCGCGAGCAGCGCGGCGATCCCCTGCCCGGGCGGCGGCAGCTCCCAGACCTCGTGCCCGCGGTAGCGCACGCTCACCGGCTCCACCCAGGCCGAGGTGTGCCGGGCCAGATCCGCACCGGTGATCAGGCCGCCGGTGCGGGCGGCGTGCGCGTCCAACGCCTCGGCGACCGAGCCGGAGTAGAAGTCCTCCGCCCCGGTCTCGGCGATCCGGCGCAGGGTGCGGGCCGCGTCCGGGTTGCGCCACCGCTCGCCGGGGCGCGGCGCCCGGCCGCCGACGGTGAAGACCCGGTCGAACTCGGCGTACTCCTCGCCGACCAGGCCGGCGTGCCCGGCCACCGCGCGAGCCCAGCTCGCGGCGGTGCCGGCGGCGACCGGGAAGCCCTGCTCGGCGTAGCCGACCGCGTCGGTGAAGAGGTCGGCGAAGGGCAACGAGCCGAACCGGTCGTGCAGGTCCCGCCAGCCGGCCGGCGCGCCCGGCACGGTCACCGGCAGCCAGCCCCGGGCCGGCATCGCCGGGCCGCGCGCCTGGGCGCCGCCGAGCGCCTCCGCCGGCTCGCCGCTGCGCCCCCCCGTCGCGGTCAGCACCACCTCCCGGGTGAGCGCCGCCGGGGACCGGCCGGCGGCGTTCAGCCCGTGCAGCCGCTCGCCGTCCCAGACGATCGCGAACAGGTCGCCGCCGATGTCGTTCGAGGGCGGTTGGAGCACGGTCAGCGCGATCGCCGTGGCCAGCGCCGCGTCGACGGCGTTGCCGCCGCGCCGCAGCACGGCCAGGCCCGCGGCGGCCGCGAGCGGCTGGCTGGTCGTGACCGCACCGTGCGGAGCGAAGAGCGGCTGTCGGGGGTACGCCATCGGTCATGTCTACCGCCTCCGGCGGCTCCCGGGGAGGGGCCGGCCCGCCGGGTGTCCGACTCACTCTCGGCACGCTTTGCTCTGCTGCAGCCACGGCAACAGTCGGCCGTGCCCGGTGTTGCCTCCACCGCAGCAGAGCAAAGCGTGCGACGGGGTGACCCAAATCCGCCGTTGATGGTGCCCTCAGTGTGGGTAGACGGGCCTCAGCGAGCCCTCGCGGCGGACCACCCGGATCGCACCGGGCAGGTGCACCGCACCCTGCCCTCGCCACCCGGTGACCAGAGCATCCAATGCCGCGACGTGCCGGTGCGACAGGGCGGCCGGCGGGGCGCCCAGCTCCCGTGCCCAGGCGTGCAGCACCCGGGTGCGCACCGCGGCGGGCAGATCCGACAGCGCGGCGACCAGGAGTCCACCCCCGACCGCACGCACCCCGGCCGGGGTGGCCCCGCCTCCACCGGCGTCGACCGTCGGGCCGGCAGCGACGGCGGGTGGGCCGGCGAGCGCGGCGCACGCGAGGTCGTCCAGCGCGGCGGTGTCGGCGGCCACGAGCCGGGCCGTCCGGGCCAGGTTGTCCAGCACGCCCGGCCCGAGCGTGCGCACCAGCACCGGCAGCACGTCGCCACGCACCCGCGCCCGGGCGTACGCCGGGTCGACGTTGTGCGGGTCCTCCCACGGGGTCAACCCGAGCGCGGCGCACGCCTTGCGGGTCTGTTCCCGGGTGACCTCCAGCAGCGGACGCAGCAGCGGCACCCCGTCCCGCTCCCGGCGCGGCGGCATCCCGGCCAGCCCGCGCGGGCCAGCGCCCCGGGCCAGCGCGAGCAGCACCGTCTCGGCCTGGTCGTCGCGGGTGTGGCCGAGCAGCACCGCGGCGGCCCCGTGGTGCCGGGCGGCGGCGGTGAGCGCGGTGTAGCGGGCCTCGCGGGCGGCCGCCTCCGGGCCGCCGGGACGACCGGCGACCGTCACGGCCACCGCGTCGACCGGGTCCAGCCCCTGCTCACGGGCCCACCGGGCGACCGCCTCGGCCCGCTCGGCCGACCCGGCCTGCAGGCCGTGGTCGACGGTGACCAGGCCGGCGCGGCGCCCCGACCGGGGGGCCACGAAGGCGGTGGCAGCGGCGAGGGCGAGCGAGTCCGCCCCGCCCGAGCAGGCCACCAGCACCGGGCCCGCGCCGCCGGGCAGCCCGGCCAGCGCGCGGCGGACCGCGATCCGGATCGCGGCGACCGGCGGTGCGAGCGCGGCCACGGGCGTACGGTCAGCCGGCGGTCGGGGTGGTGGCGGCCGGGCCGTGCACCCGGGCCACCCAGGCGTCCGGGTCGCCCAGTTCGTCGAGCCGGGGCAGGGTCAGCGGCGAACCGAAGATCTTGTTGAAGCCGTCCATGCCGACCCGCTCGACGACCCCGTGCACGAACTTGCGGCCCTCGGCGTACTGGCGCATCTTGACGTCCACGCCGAGCAGCCGGCGAATCGCCTTCTCCAGCGGGTTGCCCGACTCACGGCGCCGGTTGAACGCCGCCCGGATTCGCTCCACGCTCGGGATGACCTGCGGCCCGACCCCGTCCATCACGAACTCGGCGTGCCCCTCCAGCAGGGTCATCAGCGCGGTGAGCCGGTCCAGCACGGCCCGCTGGGCCGGGGTCTGCACGATGTCCAGCACGCTGGCGCGGCTCTCCGGGTCCTTGACCGCGTCGGAGAGCGTGGCCACCCCGCGACGCAGCCGCTCGACCAGGTGCTCGCTGCCCTGCGAGGCGTCCACGAACGCCTGCACCTCACCCAGGAAGTACGCCCGCATCCACGGCACGGAGGTGAACTGGGTCCGGTGGGTGACCTCGTGCAGGCAGACCCAGAGCCGGAAGTCGCGCGGGTTCGCCTCCAGCTTCCGCTCCACCTCGACGATGTTCGGCGCGACCAGCAGCAGCTGGCCCGGGTCGGCGGAGAAGACCTCGTACTGGCCCAGGACCCGGCCGGAGAGGTACGCCAGCACGGTGCCGGCCTGCACCCCGGTCAGTCGCGAGCCGACCGCCTCGGTGAGCGGGCCGGGCCGCTTGTCGCCGGTGAGCCGGTCGACCAGCGGGGTGATCACCTCACGCAGCCCGGCGATGTTGGCGGCCGCCCAGTCCCGGCGGTCCACCACCCGCACCGGCGGGTGGGTCACCTGGGACCGCAGCCCGGTGTAGTCGGCAACGTGCCCGGCCGCTTCCTCGGTGAGCTGCCGCAGGTCGCCGACCACCTCGGTGGCCTCCGCGTACGACACCCGAGGCCCCGACTTGCTCAAGGCCCCCGCGGTGGCGGCGGCCAGATCCCAGTCCACGAACTGCGCCATGCACCCACCGTACCCGCGCCGGAACACCCCGGCCCGGCCCGCAGCGACGGGCGGAGCCGGACCGGGTCAGCGGCAGCCGCAGGTGGCCAGCGCGCCGGCGATGCGGTCCAGGGCCCGACGGGTGACGTCGGGGTCGCCGTCCGGGGCGCGGTCGGTGAGCACGGCGAAGGTGAGCAGCCGGTTGTCGGCGGTGGTGACCAGCCCGGCGATCGCGTGGACGCCGGTCAGCGTGCCGGTCTTGGCGCGGACCACACCGGCCCCGGCCCGGGTCGCCGCGACCTGGTAGCGGTCGCCCAGCGTGCCGGACCAGGCGGCCACCGGGAGGCCGCCGAAGATCGCGGCCAGCTCGGGGTGGCTGCCGTTGCCGGCGAGCGCGATCAGGTCGGTCAGCAGGGAGGGGCTGATCCGGTTGCTCCGGGACAGGCCGCTGCCGTCGGCGAGGGTGATCTCGTTGGCCGGCAGGCCCAGCTCGCCGATCACCTCGTCCATCGCCGCGGCCCCGCCGACGAACGAGGCGGGCTTGTTCCGGGCCAGCGCGACCTGCCGGGCCAGCGCCTCGGCGATCACGTTGTCGCTGTCGCTGATCATGATGTCGACCAGGCGGACCATCGGCAGCGACTGGACCTTGCCCAGCTCGGTGCCGGGCGCCGGCGCTCCGGTGGCCGCCGCGCCGCCGGCGGCGGGAGCGGCGGGGGCGGGGCCCTTGCCGACCTCGACGTCGCCGAGCCCGAGCAGCCGGGCGAACGCGCGGCCGGCGGCCAGGTCGGGCTCCGCATACCGCTCGGCCGCGCCGTGGGTGTCGTCGAAGGTCTTGCGGGCGGACTCCGGATCGCGCCGAGCACCGTCGGTCATCAGCGCGGTGATCGACGCGCCGTACCCGCCGGTCGGGATGTCGGCGTCCCAGCCGGGGCCGTGCACCGCACCGGGGAAGAGCGTCGAGTCCACCACGACCTTGGTCGGCGCGGCGCCACCCAACGCCTGCTTCACCTGCCGGGCCAGCTCGTCGAGGCGGGCGGCGCCGGGGTAGAAGCCGTTCTTGTCCACCGCGAGGGTGGGGTCGCCGCCGCCGACCAGCACCACCTCGCCGGGGTTCGCGCCGGCCACCGCGCGGGTCGGGATCCGGTAGCCCGGGCCGCGAGCGGCCAGCACGGTGACGCCGGTCGCCAGCTTGGTCACCGAGGCGGGCACGGTGCCGTCGTCGCCGCCCCGGGCGTAGAGGGACTGCCCGGTCGTCACGTCGGCCACCGACACGTTGACCCGGCTGCCCAGCTCGGCCGCGCCGAGCAGCGGGTCGAGCGCGGTGCGCACCCCGTCCGGGGTGGGCTCGGGCGCGTTGGCGTCCGGGCCGGCGAGCACCGGGGACGGGTCGGGCTCGGGCGGCCGGGCGGCGGCCGTCGCGGTGGTCTCCTCACCCAGCCAGCCGGCGACCGGGCCCGGGCGGACCACCACGGCGACCCCGGCGAGCACGAGCAGCAGCACGGTGGTCAGCACCGCCACCGGCAGCAGTCGGCGCCGGCGGCGCGGTGGCGGGGTGGGCTGCGGTGGCAGCGGGTGGGTGCTCACCGGCGGCGGGCAGCCGTACGAGGGCGGGACCGACGCCGAGCCGGCGGCCGGCGAGACCGGTACGCGTCCCGTGGCCGGTGCCGCGCCGTACATTTGAGGGCGGCCGGACGGGTACGCGCCGGGCATCTGGACCCGGCCGCTGGCGCCTCCGGAAACGGATCCGGCGGACCCTCGTCCGTCAACCCCCTCCGGGCGGTAGTGTGAATCTTCCCTCCCCACGACCCCCTCCTCCCGCATCCCGAACCAGCCTGGGTGACACTACTTCGGTCCGAAGACTATGCGGCGTCCGGAGCCGGCGGGTGACACTTCACCCGTCCCGGGGCGTCAGTGGTTCCGTTTCAGCCAGCGTGGGCAGACGAGGGAGCGTGGAAGATGGATTTCGACGTCACGGTTGAGATCCCGAAGGGTCACCGGAACAAGTACGAGGTGGACCACGCGACCGGCCGGATCCGGCTGGACCGCACCCTCTTCACGTCGACCCAGTACCCGGCCGACTACGGGTTCATCGAGGGCACCCTGGGCGAGGACGGCGACCCGCTGGACGCGCTGGTGCTCGTCCCCGAGCCGACTTTCCCGGGCTGCCTCATCCGGTGCCGCACCATCGGCATGTTCCGGATGACGGACGAGAAGGGCGGCGACGACAAGGTCCTCTGCGTGCCCTACGAGGACCCGCGCCAGGAGCACCTGCGCGACATCCACCACCTGGGCGAGTTCGACCGGCTGGAGATCCAGCACTTCTTCGAGGTCTACAAGGACCTGGAGCCGGGTAAGTCGGTCGAGGGCGCCACCTGGGTGGGCCGGGTCGAGGCCGAGGCCGAGGTCCGCGCGTCGTACCAGCGGGCCAGGGACGCCGAGGCCGAGGGCGGCGCCGGGCACTGACCACCACACGTCGACGAAGGCCCGGGCCGGCGGCCCGGGCCTTCGTCGTGGGTCAGCCCAGCAGGCCGCGGGCGGAGTCGTAGAGGTCGAGCACCGCGCAGGCGACCGGGACCACCGAGACCACCAGCGCGGTGTCGGTCAGGTCGGCCATCCGACCGAGGTACGGGGAGACCGGCCGGCGGGCGTACGTCGTACCGGCGGCGACGGTGAGCAGGGCGACCAGCAGCCCGCCCCCGGCCAGCGCCAACAGCCCGGCGGCGCCGGCCCGGCCGGCCAGCACCCCGCCGAGCACCGCGAACCCGGCCAGCCCGGCCGCCACCGGCGGGACCCGATGGCGGACCGCCACGAAGAGCCGGGAGCGCAGCAGCAGCACCGCCGAGCCCACCGCCACCAGCAGCCGGCCGGCGACCCCGCCGGTCAGCCCGAGCACGACCGCGGTGGCGACGGCCAGCACGGCGTGCCCGAGCAGCATCCCGGTGAGCATCTCCTCGGTGCGGGCCACCGCGGCGTGCACCCGGGCGCGGTCCGGCAGGTCCCGGACGCCGTCCGGCCCGCCGGTCGGGCCGGCCGGGAGGGTGATCGGCGGCAACGGCACCTTGCCGAGCCGGATGGCCAGCAGGGGGAGCCCGCCGAGGGCGAAGACCAGCGCGCAGAGCAGCACCGCCGCCGTGGCCGCCGGATCGAGCAGCAGGCCACCGAGGGCCGCGACCGCACCCAGCGCGCCCACCGTCGCCCCGGCCACGAAGACCCGCAGCCGGGTGGCCGTGCCGAGCAGGCCGAGCACCGCGACCAGCAGCAGCGCCACCGCGCCGGCGAGCAGTTCGGGGGCGCCCAGCCAGGGCAGCGGCCGCAGCGGGCCGACCGGGTCCCCGGAGGCGACCGCGAGGACGCCACCGGCGAAGGCGTACGGGAGGGCGTACCCGCCGAGGGTGGCGCCGGTCGGCGCGTCGCCGTACGCCCGGGAGGCGACCGTGCCAGCGAGCGCGAGCAGCAGCGCCACCGCCACCGCGACGGGCCAGCCGGCGGGCTGCCCGGGCCCGGCGGCCAGCACGGCGAGCAGCCCGACGGCGAGCGGCACCCCCGCCCCGGCCAGCGCGGCGGCCCGGGTGGCCCGGGGGGACCAGGCGGCGCCTCGGCGGCGGGCGCCGTCGGCGATCGCCTCGACCACGTCGTCGTACTCCAGCTCGGGCCACTGGTCGTGGGCCGGCACCAGGTGCAGCACCTCGCCGTCGCGCACCCCCTGGGGCAGCAGCGCCTGCGCGGTCGCCAGCACCGCGCCGTCGGTACGCCGGAGCACCCAGCCGCCGTGCCGCTCGCCGTCGTCGGCCAGCCCCTCGCCGGCGTGCCGCAGCACCTCGGGCAGCAGCTCGGCCAGCGGGACCTGCTCCGGCAGCGCCACGTCCACCCGCCGCTGCGGTGCGCTGATCGTGACTCGGGCCAGCCCGGTAGTCATCGACTGATCTCCATATCGATCGGTAACGGTGGCTGACGGACGACAGGACTTTACCTACCATGAGCCAGGCTCGGGTTACCGAGAGCCATGGGAGGCTCAGTGTCCACTGTCGTCATCAAGCGACCGCCACGCCGGCCGGCGCCGGAGATCCCGGTCGGTGAGCTGCCCGTGGAGGCGCCCCCGGAGATCCCCGCCGTCACCGGCGCCCGCTGGCAGCAGGCGCTGATGGTGCTGCCCATGCTGGGCGGCACGGTGGCGATGGCGATGATGTTCGGCCGCGGCGGCGGGGCGTACTCGTACGTGGTGGGCGGCATGTTCGGGCTCTCCTCGGTGGCCATGCTGGTCACCTCCTGGGGCAGCGCCTCCGGCACTCCGAAGAAGTCGGAGATGATGGCCGCCCGCCGGGAGTACCTGCGGCACCTCACCGCGCTGCGCCGCCGGGTCCGGCAGACCGCCGGGCAGCAGCGGGCCGGGCTGTACTACCGGCACCCCGACCCGACCCGGCTCTGGTCGACGGTGGACAGCCACCGGGTCTGGGAACGCCGCCCCACCGACCCGGACTTCGCCGTGGTCCGGGTCGCCGTCGGCCCGCAGACCCTGGCCACCCCGCTGGTCCCGCCGGTCACCCGGCCGCTGGAGGAGCTGGAACCGATGACCGCCGGGGCGTTACGACGCTTCCTCGACGCGTACTCGGTGGTGCCGGACCTGCCGGTGGCGCTCTCCCTGCGCAGCTTCGCCCGGGTGCACGTGCGCGGCCTGCCCGCCGCCCCCACCCGGCCGGACGCGCAGGCGCCGGGCACCGGCTCGGCGGAGGCCCAGGCGCTGGGCCGGACCCTGCTCACCCAGCTCGCCGTCTTCCACGCCCCCGACGAACTGCTGGTCGCGGTCTGCGCCGGGCCGGAGCGGCGCGCCCTCTGGGAATGGGTCAAGTGGTTGCCGCACGCCCACCACCCGACCCGGGTGGACGCGCTCGGCCCGGTCCGGCTGGTCACCTCCTCCGCGGCCGAGCTGGAACGGCTCCTCGACGACGTGCTCGCCAGCCGGTCCCGGTTCAGCCCGGCCGGCCCGGCCACCGACGGGCCGCACGTGGTGGTGCTGCTCGACGGCGGCGACCTCACCGGGGCGACCGGCCTGACCGGCGACGGCGGCATCGACGCCGTCACCGTGATCGACCTGGAGACCCCGCCGCCGCGCCTGCTGGACCGCTTCGCGCTGCTGCTCGAGGTACGCGGGGACCGGCTGCACTCCTGGTCCGCGGAGGGGCACGCCGAGGTGGGCACCGCCGACCGGCTGGAGATCGCCGACGCGGAGGCGGTCGCCCGCCGGCTCGCCCCGCTGCGGCTCGCCGCGACCGTACGCGGGGCGGAGGCCGCCCCCGGCGCCGAGCTGGGCCTGCCCGAGCTGCTCGGCATCGGCGACCCGGACGGGTTCACCGCCGAGCAGGGCTGGGCGCCCCGCCCGGCGCGGGACCGGCTGCGGGTGCCGATCGGCGTCGGCGCCGACGGCGGCGCCATCGAACTGGACCTCAAGGAGTCGGCGCAGGACGGCATGGGCCCGCACGGGCTGCTGATCGGCGGGACCGGCTCCGGCAAGTCCGAGCTGCTCCGCACCCTGGTGCTCGCGCTGGCCGCCACGCACAGTTCGGAGCAGCTCAACTTCGTGCTGGTCGACTTCAAGGGCGGGGCCACCTTCGCCTCGTTCGACCGGCTGCCGCACACCGCGGCGGTGATCACCAACCTGGCCGACGCGCTGCCCCTGGTGGACCGGATGGTCGACGCGATCAACGGGGAGCTGGTCCGCCGCCAGGAGCTGCTCCGCCGGGCCGGCAACTTCGCCAGCCTGCGCGACTACGAGCGGGCCCGGGCGGCCGGCACGCCGCTCGCCCCGCTGCCCTCGCTGCTGCTGGTCTGCGACGAGTTCTCCGAGCTGCTCTCCGCAAAGCCCGACTTCATCGACCTGTTCGTCCAGATCGGACGGCTGGGCCGCTCCCTCGGCGTGCACCTGCTGCTGGCCAGCCAGCGCTTGGAGGAGGGGCGACTACGAGGGCTCGACACCCATCTGTCGTACCGGATCGGGCTGCGGACCTTCTCCGCGCTGGAGTCCCGGACGGTGCTCGGCGTCCCCGACGCGTACGAGCTGCCCCGCTCGCCCGGCCACGGCTACCTGCGCGCCGGCACCGAGCCGCTGGTCCGGTTCAAGGCCGCGTACGTCTCGGGGCCGGTCGCCCGGCGCGGCGGCGCGGCCGGCGGCGGCCCGGGCGGCAGCCCCCGGCTGCTCTCCTTCTCCACCCACCTGGTGCCGCTGCCCGAGTCGGCCGCCCCGGTGGCGCTGCCCGCCGTCGAGGAGGAGACCGAGAGCCTCCTCGACGTGCTGGTCGGCCGGCTGGCCGGGCAGGGGCCGCCGGCGCACCAGGTCTGGCTGCCCCCGCTGGACCTGGCGCCCACCCTCGACGAGCTGCTCGGCCCGGTGAAGGTGGAGCCGCAGCGCGGCCGCACCTTCGCCAATCCGGGCCTGCACGGCGCCCTCCAGGTGCCGGTGGCGGTGGTGGACAAGCCGTACGAGCAGCGGCGCGACCTGCTCTGGCTGGCGCTGGACGGCGCGGCCGGGCACGTCGCCGTGGTCGGCGGCCCGCAGAGCGGCAAGTCCCACCTGCTCCGGACGCTGATCTGCGCGCTGGCGCTCACCCACACCCCGGCCGAGGCGCAGGTCTACTGCCTCGACTTCGGCGGCGGCGGGCTGTCCGCGCTGCGCGACCTGCCGCACGTCGGCGGGGTGGCCGGCCGGGCCGACCCGACGGTGGTCCGCCGGACGGTCGGCGAGATCGGCACCGTGCTCGCCGAGCGGGAGCACCGCTTCACCGAGCTGGGCGTGGAGTCGATGGCGGCCTGGCGGCAGCGCCGCTCCGCGCTGGCCGCGGCCGGTCAGCCCGCCGTCGACCCGTTCGGTGACGTGTTCCTGGTCGTCGACGGCTGGGCCACCCTGCGCGGCGAGTACGACGACCTGGAACCGCTGATCACCGACCTGGCCACCCGTGGCCTGTCGTACGGGGTGCACGTGGTGGCGAGCGCGGTGCGCTGGATGGACTTCCGGCCGGCCATCCGCGACCTGTTCGGTTCCCGGTTGGAGCTGCGGCTGGGCGATCCGTCGGACTCGGTGGTGAAGCGGAGCGCGGCGGCGACCGTGCCGGAGAAGAAGCCGGGCCGGGGCGTCACCGCGCAGGGCCTGCACTTCCTCACCGCGCTGCCCCAGCTCACCGGCGGCGAGCCGGGCGAGCTGGTGAAGGCGGTCGCCGACGGGTGGGCCGGCCCGCCCGCGCCCCGGGTCCGGCTGCTCCCGCCGGTGCTGCCCTACGCCGAGCTGGACCGCTCCGACGCGACCGGGCTGGCCTTCCCGATCGGGGTGGCCGAGGCGGACCTGCGTCCGGTGACGCTGGACTTCGCCACCGAGCCGCACTTCGTGGTCTTCGGCGACGCCGAGTGCGGCAAGTCGTCCTTCCTTCGGGCGCTGGCCACCTCCATCGTCACCCGGTTCACCCCGGACCAGGCCCGGGTGATCCTGGTGGACTACCGGCGCAGCCTGTACGGCACGGTCGAGTCGGACCATCTGATCGGGTACGGCACCGCGGCGGCGCACACCACCGAGCTGATCGAGTCGGCGGCCGGCTACATGCAGCGCCGGCTGCCCGGCCCGGAGGTGACCCCGGCGCAGTTGCGGGACCGGTCCTGGTGGTCCGGGCCGGAGCTGTTCGTGCTGGTCGACGACTACGACCTGGTGGTCAGCGGCCCGGCCAACCCACTGCGGGGCCTGGAGGAGCACCTGCCGCAGGCCCGGGACATCGGGCTGCACCTGGTGCTGGCGCGCCGGGCCGGCGGCGCGGCCCGGGCCCAGTACGAGCCGGTCATCCAGCGGCTGCGGGAGCTCTCCACCGCCGGGCTGGTGATGAGCGGCAGCCCGGACGAGGGGCCGCTGGTCGGTCAGGTCCGTCCGGGGCCGCTGCCGGCGGGACGCGGTCGTTTGGTCACCCGACGCGAGGGGGTACGGCTCGTCCAGCTGGCTCACCTGCCGCCACAGTGACCGGTGTGCCGGGAACGCTCCGTGGGGCAGGGGAAAACCGGTAATCTCTCCCAGCAGCACGTGTCCGCCGCAATGAATGGCTGAGGATGTGACCAGGGTTCGGCAGGGCTCCACGACGGCGCTCCACCGGTTCGCCGGCCGGGCACTGCTCGGTGCGGCGGCGACGGCCGTGACCGTGGTGGGCGCCGTGCCGTCGCCGGCGTCCGCCGTCCCGGCCCACCGGGCGACCGTCGCGGCGCGGGCGGCCGTGGCGCCCCTGGCCGAGCCGGACTTCGCGCCGGTCGACACGACCGCCCGGGCGGACCGGGTCCGTGACGACCAGTTCCAGCTCGAGGAGTTGGGGGCGTCGACGGCCTGGCGCACCTCGACCGGGCGCGGGGTCACCGTGGCGGTGATCGACTCCGGGGTGGACGCCTCCCATCAGGACCTGGTCGGTCAGGTGCTGCCCGGCATCGATCTGGTCTCCCCCGGCGGCGCCGCCGAGCCGGACCCGGTGGGTCACGGCACCACGGTGGCGAGCCTGATCGCCGGCCGCAACGACGACCGGCGGGGCGTGGTCGGGCTGGCGCCGGACGCGCGCATCCTGCCGGTCCGGGTGCTCGACGACGAGAACCGCTACGACGACGCGATGATCGTCGCCAAGGGGGTCCGCTGGGCGGTCGACAACGGGGCGCGC
This sequence comes from Micromonospora sp. BS32, assembly GCF_059089345.1. Lineage (NCBI taxonomy): Bacteria > Bacillati > Actinomycetota > Actinomycetes > Micromonosporales > Micromonosporaceae > Micromonospora > Micromonospora sp. BS32. Next base: position 115,557 of record NZ_JBSSHR010000007.1, on the reverse strand, counting down.
GTGATCAACCTGTCGCTGGGCGGCGGCGGCGACAGCCCAGCGCTGGCCGCCGCCCTCGACTACGCCTTCGCCCGGGACGTGGTGGTGGTGGCCTGCACCGGCAACGTGGCCACCTCGACCAGCCCCAAGGTCTGGTACCCGGCCCGGGAGCCCGGCGTGATCGCCGTGGCCGGCCTGGAACGCGACAGCGAGAACCTCTGGGCCGGCTCGATCACCGGGCACGCCACCGTGCTGACCGCCCCCGCCACCGGGCTGGTCGGGGCGCGGCCCCCCGGCAGCTACTGGGGGGTCCAGGGCACCAGCTTCGCCTCGCCGCTGGTCGCGGCGACCGCCGCGCTGATCCGGTCCCGCTACCCGCAGATGTCCGCCGGGGACGTGGTGAACCGGCTGCTGGTCACCGCGAAGGACATCGGGCCCACCGGCCGCGACGACCGTTTCGGGTACGGCCTGGTCGACCCGGTCGCGGCGCTGACCGCGGACGTGCCGGCGACGCACCGCAACCCGCTGGACGACAACGCCTCCCCGGGGGTGGTGGGCTTCGGCCCGGCCCCCGGTTCGGCGGACGACGCCCAGGCCGGCGGCACCGGGGCGGACCCGCTCGGCTTCACCGCCCCCCGCCAGCACGCCCGCTGGACGGCCCAGCCGGCGGGTGCCGGGGAGGATCCGGCGCCCCGCCGACTCTGGACCGGTGTCGCCATCCTGGTCGCCCTGGTCACCGGCGCGGCGCTGATGATCCGCCGGTTCCGTCAGTGGCGGCGCTGAGGGCGGTCTGATCCCGCCTCCGGCTGGGTAAGTGCTGCTCCCATGAGCCACCCCGGTCACCGCGACGCCGTAGCCCCACCGGACCGGCCCTGGCGGGCCCGCCGCCTGGACCGCGACCATTCGCTGGGCCTGCGGCTGACCGTCGCCTCGGCGGCGGCGTTCCTGGTGCTGGTGCCGTTCGCGCTGCTGGCGGTGCTGGTGGTGGGGGCCTGGCCGCCGCTGCACGGGCTGGACGCCACGGTGACCGACGCGTTGCACCGGTACGCCGTCGACCATCCCGCCTGGGTGCGGACGATGGACGTCTGGACGCACGTCTTCGGGCCCGGGCCGCTGCGGGTGGCCGCGCTGGTCGTGGTGCTCTGGCTGTGGAGCCGGCAGGCGCGGCGGCTGGCGCTCTGGGTGGTCACCACGATGACGGTCGGCGGGTCGCTCGGCGCGCTGCTGAAGCTGTTGGTGGGCCGGAGCCGGCCGGACCTGCTCGACCCGGTGGCCCGGGCGGCCGGCTTCTCCTTCCCGTCCGGGCACGCCTTGAACGCCACCCTGGCCGCCGGGGTGCTGCTGCTGGTGTTCCTGCCGTTCACCCGGGGCCGGCCGGTCGCCCGGGTCGCGCTCTGGGCGGCGGCGGTGCTGATCGCCGGGGTGACCGGGCTGAGCCGGGTGGCGCTCGGCGTGCATTTCACCAGCGACGTGCTGGGCGGTTGGCTGCTCGGTACGGCGGTGGTGGCGGCGACCGCCGCCGCGTTCACCACCTGGCGGACGCGGACCGGCCGGCCCACTCCCCGGCCGGCGGCGGAGGGCGTGGAGCCGGAGCTCGCCGACCCGCCCGGCCATGCGTAGTTCATCGCCCCGAGGGGTAATGGGCGGCCCATGTCCGACTTCGCGGTGCAGGTCCTCAAGCGGGTGCTGTTCCCGGTCACCCTGCTGCTGTCCTTCATGATCCTGCTCGGGGTGCTGGTGACCCGGGTCCTCGACAAGACGTGGCCGTTCACCGTGGAGGACACGGTCAACCGGGAGTTGGCCGCGGATCGCAGCGGCGGCTGGAACGACGTCTCGCTGGTCTTCAGCACCCTGGCCAGCACCCAGCTGATCGTCGTGGTCACGGTGCTGGTGGCGCTGATCCTGCGGCTGGTGCTGCACCGCTGGCGGGAGCCGCTGTTCCTCTGCGCCGCGGTGAGCGCCCAGGCGCTGGTCTTCCTGCTGACCACCATGGCGATCGACCGGCGCCGGCCGGCCGTGGAACACATGGACGTCTCGCCGCCCACCTCCAGCTTCCCGTCCGGGCACACCTCGGCGTCGGTGGCGCTCTACGTCGGCATCGCCCTGCTGCTGGCCCTGCGGGCGAAGAGCACCGCGGCGAAGGCCACCTGGTGGACGCTGCTGGTGCTGGTGCCGATCGGGGTGGCGGTCACCCGGATGTACCGGGGCATGCACCACCCGAGCGACGTGGTGGCCTCGTTCGTCAACGGCGGCATCTGCGTGGCGATCATGGCGCGGGCGGTGCTGGACCGGACCCTGCACTGGGGTCGGGCCAAGCTTCCCGGGCTCACCACGTCGGGCGATGTGGGCGCCGCCCGGGCCTCCGCCGGGAGCTGACCCCGGCCGCGGTCGGCCGGGGCCCGTGGGCGGGGCTCAGGTGCACTCGCCGGTGCCCACCCCACGGGTACGCTCCGCGCCGGCCAGCGCCACCGCCCGGGCCTCGGCGGCGGTCACCGCGAAGCCGGTGTTCGGGTCGTCCGCCGCGGCCGCGAAGATCACGCCGAGCACCAGGCCGTTCGAGGAGACCAGCGGGCCGCCGGAGTTGCCGCTGCGGACCAGCGCCCGGATCGTGTAGATCTCCCGGGTCACGTCGCCGGAGGAGTAGATGTCCGGCCCGGTGATCCGGTCGACGTCCCGTACCCGGGCCGGCCGGGCGTCGTAGGGGCCGTCGAGCGGGAAGCCGAGCACGATCGCGTCCGCGCCGGAGGCGGCCTGCCCGGCGGCGAAGCGCAGCGACGGGCCGGGGAGCCCGGGCACGTGCAGCACGGCGAGGTCGCGGTCCGGGTCGTAGACGACCACCTCGCCGTCGTACCGTTCGCCGCGCAGCTCGACCGCGACGGAGCGGGTCCCGGCGACGACGTGCGCGTTGGTCATCACCCGATCGTCGGCGTACACGAAGCCGGAGCCCTCGATCCGGCGGGCGCAGCTGGGCGCGGAGCCGAGCACCTTGACCACGGCGCGCTGGCTGTTGGCCACCACCTGCGAGCCGGCGAGCGCCGGGTCGGGCGGGGAGACCTGCCGGGCGGAGGTACGGCCCAATCCGTTGAAGACGTCCGGGAAGCCGTTGGTGTCGACGGTGTCCCGCAGCGCGGTGGAGAGCTCCTGGGCCCGGTCCGGCAGGACCCGGTCCACCACGGTCAGCAGGGCGCTGTTCTTGACCGAGGCGGCCAGCCAGGGCAGCGACGACGAGCCGAGCGGCACCGCGACCAGCCAGGCCACCAGCATCACCGCGAAGATCGAGACGAACGCGCCGCCGACGTCGTCGGCGCGCTTGGCCACGTCGTTGGTGATGGTGCGGCGCAGGTGCGAGCCGAGCCAGCCGGCGAGCGCCTGGCCCAGCACGGCCAGCCCGAAGACGGCGACCAGGGAGACCAGCACCCTGGTCCCGCTGTCGACGAACTGTCGGGCCAGCAGCGGGCCGACCTGGAGGCCGATGAGCGCACCCAGGAAGAATCCGGAGAACGACAGCGCTCCGATGACGAAACCCTGACGGTATCCGCTGATCGCGAACACGAGCATGAGCAGGAGCAGAACGAGATCCACGGCGGACACGGGTCAAGGGTACGGGCACCGGGCTCGGCTGAGGTCCACCGCTTGCGGAACGTGACCGTCAGGTCAGCGGACCGGCCATCTCGTCGACCTCGTCGGTGCCCGCCGAGGGCGCCGGGGTGGCCCCGACCGGCGGCAGCTCCATGACCCGGCCACGCGGCCAGGGGCGGGCCCAGCCGCCCATCTCGAGCAGGGTGGCGAGCACCCCGGCGGTGAAGCCCCAGACGAGCATCCCCCGGGCCGAGAAGGCCGGGCCGATCCAACCGCTGGGGTGGCGTACCCGCATCCGGTTGGCCGGGTCGACCAGTTCGGCGATCGGCAGCCGGGCGACGTGGGCGACCTCGGCCGGCTCGCGGGGGTGCACCGGGTGCGGGGTGTGCCACCAGGCCAGCACCGGGGTGACCACGAAGTCGCTGACCGGGATCCAGAGCTTCGGCAGCTCGGCCAGGACGGTGACGCTGGCCGGGTCGAGGCCGACCTCCTCGTTGGCCTCGCGCAGCGCGGTGGCGGAGGCGTCGGCGTCCTCCGGGTCGGCCGCGCCACCGGGGAAGGCCGGCTGACCGGCGTGGTTGCGCAGGGTGGCGGCCCGCTGGAGCACCAGCACGTCCGGGCCGGCGCCCGGCACCTCGCCGAGCAGCACCAGCACCGCGCTCTCCCGGCCGCCCTCCTCAGGGGTGGTGAGCCGGGTGAAGTCCTCGGCGCGGGCGGTGCCGAGCCGGCCCAGCAGCGGGTCGATCCAGGACGGCGGGCGGCGGGTCACCGCGACACTCCCGTTCGCGACTGCGCGGCTCGCCGGACCGGCTCACTCGTCGCGCTCACGACGGCACCGCCACACCCAGGTGCCGCTCGACCAGCGCGGCGAGGCGGGCGTCGTCGAGGGCGCCGGTCGCATCGACGTGGCGTACCCGGCCGTCGGCGTCGACGAGCAGGGTGAGGGGAAGGGCGTTGCGCCGCAGTTCCCGTTGCAGCGCCTCGCCCTGGTCGACCAGCATCGGGAAGCGGACGCCGAAGTCCTCACCGATGGACCGGGCGCCGTCGCGGGTGTCCCGGCTGTTGACCCCGAGCACCTGGAACCGGCCGGCGGAGCGTTCGCTGAGCCGCTGGAAGGCGGGCAGTTCCTTGCGGCAGGGCGGGCACCAGGACGCCCAGACGTTGACCACGGCGGGGCCACGCACGTCGCGCAACGCCACCGGGGCGCCCCCGGTGAAGCAGGAGAGGGTCAGCTCGGGCAGCAGCTCCCCCGCCCCGCCGGCAGCCGCGGTGGCGGCGCCGGCTGCTCCGACGCCCAGCGGCGACGCGCTGCTCGTCGGGGCGGCGTTGCCGCTGTGGGCGGCGCTGCTCGTCGGGGCGGCACTGCTGCTCGGGGCGGCGCCGGGCGGGCTGGTCAGCGTGGCGCAGTCGGCGAACGGCGACGGGCGCTCGGCGCGGGCGGTCGGGGTGGCCTGCTCCTGCTCGGTGGCGGTGCAGCCGGCGGCGGCCAGCAGCGCCGGGACGAGCAGGGCGGCGAGTCGCCGGTTCACGGCGCCTCCGCGGCGATGGCCTGCTGGGGCACCAGCTCCGGGTCCACCCCGGCGGCGACCGCGAGGTCCCGCGCCCGGGGACCCTTGAGCAGCTTGGCGGCGGCGGTCGGATCGGTCGGCCCGGTCCCGTACGACGGGCAGAGCTTCGCCAGCGTGCACGCGCCGCAGGCGGGCTTGCGGGCGTGGCAGACCCGCCGGCCGTGGAAGATGATCCGGTGCGAGAGCATGGTCCACTCCCGCTTCGGGAAGAGCGCGCCGATCTCGTGCTCGATCTTGACCGGATCGGTCTGGGCGGTCAGCTTCCAGCGCTGCACCAGCCGCTGGAAGTGGGTGTCGACGGTGATCCCCGGGACGTCGAAGGCGTTGCCGAGGATGACGTTGGCGGTCTTGCGGCCGATCCCGGGCAGCGTCACCAGGTCGACCAGCTTGCCGGGGACCCGGCCGTCGTACCGCTCGACCAGGGCATGGCCCAGCTTGATCAGCGAGTCGGTCTTGTTGCGGTAGAAACCGGTCGGTCGGATCAGCTCCTCCAGCTCGGCCCGGTCCGCGCCCGCGTAGTCGGCGGCGGTCGGATAGCGGGTGAAGAGCTTCGGGGTGACCTCGTTGACCTTTTTGTCGGTGCACTGCGCGGAGAGGATGGTGGCGACGGCCAGCTCCAGCGCGTTGGAGTGGTCGAGTTCACAGTGCGCGTCGGGGTGCGCCTCGGTCAGCGCCCGGCCGATCCGCCGGGCGCGCCGGGTCCGGCCGAGGTCGGTCTCGGTGGAACTGATGGTCACGCCGGCCAGCCTACGTCGCCGGGACGACAACCCGCCGGGCCCACGCCCGGGGTCGCCGGGTCAGCCGGCCTGCGCTGCGCTGATCTTCCCGGCGGCGTCGAACCGGGCGCCGCGCTCCCCGAAGTCGCTGCGGCTGAGCTGCCTGACCAGGCCGAGCCCCTGGTCGGCGGAGTCCACGGTCGGCTTGCCCACGGAGCTCATCCGGGTGGAGGTGAACGAGCCGCCGGCGAAGCTGCCGTCCGGCTTGAGCGACACTTTGAGCACGCCGCCCCAGCCGAGCCGCCCGCTCGGGTTCAGCGACCGCCCACCGCCGGCGAAGTTACCCAGGCTGTACGCGATCAGCCGGCCCTGGTAGAACTCCATGCCGCGCAGCACGTGCGGGCCGTGCCCGACGATCAGGTCCGCCCCCGCCTCGATCATGGCGTGGGCGAACTTCACCGGGTCACCCCGGTTCTCGCCGTAGAAGAGTTCGGTGCCCGGCCTGACCCTGGTCTTGTCGGCGCCCTCGGCGCCCATGTGCACCTGCACGACCACGATGTCGGCCATGGTGGCGGCCTTCTCGACGACCACCTTCGCGGCGTCGATGTCGGTCAGGCTGTTGGACCAGGGGTACGACGAGAAGCCGGCGACCGCCACCTTCACGCCCTTGACCTTGACCACGGTGATCTGGTCGGGCGCCCCGGTGTGCTTCAGCCCGTGCGCCTCCAGCGCCTTGCGGGTGTTCGCGAAACCCTGGGGGCCGTAGTCGTAGCCGTGGTTGTTGGCCTGGTTGAGCAGCTGGAAGCCGGCTTCCTTGAGGTGGGCGGCGTACTCGGCCGGGGCCCGGAACTGGAAGCAGTTGGTGGAGCCCGGGGCGCACTTGCCGGTGCCGGTGTCCGCGGTGAGCGGCTCCTCCAGGTTCCCCATCACCAGGTCGGACGTCAGCGCGTCGGAGATCTCGTCGAAGAAGCCCTTCCCGCCGTTGGGCGGGAGCTTGGCCGGGGCGTTGCCCATGATGACGTCGCCGGTCGCCGAGAGGGTGATCGCGCCGGCCGCCCGGTCGGCGGTGGGTGCCGGCCCGTCGGTCGGGACCGGGGAGCCGGTGGCGCCGCCACCGCCACCTGGCTGCCAGACCGGCGCGGGATCGTCCGACCGGGTGCAGCCGGCGCCGAGCAGCACGGCGAGCAGCGCGCCGGCGGCGAGCGCGGCGCGGCGGCGGGGGCGCGGGGGTGCGGCAGCGTACATCGGGCGCCACGCTACCGGGTATGTATCCGCCCGACGATGGCCGATCGGACGGAACTTCAGCCCGCCGACCGGTCCGACCACGGGACGCACGGTGCCGCTCCGCCGTCCCGGACGGCGGCGTGCACGGCGCGGGCGAGCGGGGCGCCCCAGGTGGAGCGGGGGCCGCCGTAGGGCTCGGCGGGGCCGTCCACCGGGCAGAGCACGGTGACCGCGTCGGTGGGCGTACCGGTGGCCGGCAGGCCGAGTTCCCAGATCGCCTGGGCCTTCGCCTCGGTGGCGGTGGCGACCGCGTTGACCAGGGCGGCGTCGCTCAGCGCGGCCGGCACGTACGCCACGATGTTGACCGTGCCGACGCGCTGCGCGGGGGCCGCCGGCGCGGCCGCGGCGGCCCAGAGCGGGGTGCCGAGGCCGACGGTGGCCCAGACCCGCACGCCGGTGTCGGCGCGGGTCACCACCTTCGCGACGTCCACCCCGGTCAGCAGGCCGATCCCGCGCCCGTCGAGGCCCTGGCCGTCAGCGAGCGCGGTCAGGTGGTCCGCCGGGTCGTCCCGGTGGTACGACATCGGCACGGTCGCGTTGACCACCCAACGGCGGACGCCGATCCCGCCGCCCAGCGGGCCGGAGCTGACCGCCCGCAGCGGGCCGTCGGCGCGCCACACCAGCAGGGGGACGTCCCGCCCGTCCTCGGGTCGGGTGGCCAGCACAGGCTCGTTCAGCACGCCGGTCACCCTACGACCTGCGCCGGCGACGACCGGTGACAACCCAGGGCGCGCGCGGGATACTAACCCTTGATCAGGTCCGGAAGGTTACGCCCAACGATCAAGTTTCGAGGGGTGCGGCTCTGATTCATGCTCACGTGCGCCTAGACTTGGCGGCGCGCGAGGGATCAGCGGACGGCGGACCCGGCCGACGGACGGCACGCGCAACCGGAGGTGCGCGATGGACGAGGTACTGGCCCGCAGCGGGATCTTCCAGGGTGTCGACCCGGAGGCTGCCGAGGCGCTCGCCAAGGAGATGGAGACGATCGACGTCCGCAAGGGCGAGATCGTGTTCAACGAGGGCGAGCCCGGCGACAGTCTCTACATCCTCCTGTCAGGCAAGATCAAGGTCGGGCGTCGGGCGGCCGACGGCCGGCAGAACCTGATCGCGGTGATGGGCCCGTCGGACATGGTCGGTGAGCTGTCGCTCTTCGACCCGGGTCCGCGTACGGCCACCGCCACCGCGGTCACCGACACCCGGCTGGTACGGCTGCGCAAGCAGGCGCTGCGGCCGTGGCTGAACAACCGGCCCGAGATCGCCGAGCAGTTGCTGCGGGTGCTGGCCCGCCGGCTGCGCCGGACCAACGACTCGCTGGCCGACCTGATCTTCACCGACGTGCCGGGCCGGGTCGCCAAGAACCTGCTCCAGATGGCCGGCCGCTTCGGCACCCGGGACGGCGGCGTCCTGCGGGTGACCCACGACCTGACCCAGGAAGAGATCGCCCAGCTGGTCGGCGCCTCCCGGGAGACCGTCAACAAGGCGCTCGCCGACTTCGCCTCGCGCGGCTGGCTGCGCCTGGACGGCAAGAGCATCATCATCCTCGACCCGGAGCGGCTCGCCCGCCGCGCGCGGGTCTGACACGTCAGATGGGTCTTCCCGGCCCGGCCCGCCGTCGTGCGGTCCGGGCCGGTCCGGTTCCTGCCCGCGCCCGCCCCGGCCACGGATACTGCCGTTCATCCAGGGGCGGCACCGGCCGGCGGTGCCGCCCGTCCTCCGCCTGCCCACACCAGTGCGACCAGGTGCGCCGGAGGTACCACCCGTACAGCGCGGCGGGAACCACCCCGAGCGCGACCAGACCGGCGTCGGCGACCGGCGACGGCTCGACGAGGGGCAGGGACACGTCCTCCGGCTCGGCCGGGTCGTAGACGACGGTGACCACGTCACCGGGGGCGGGCCGCGGCGCCACGGTAGGCCGCTCCGGCAAGCCTGGACCCCGTCTGCCCGGGGCAGAATTCCTGGACATCGGACGCGGGCCGGGGCCAGGGTGTGCCGATGCTGCAACGTGTCGCCGTACTCTCCGACATCCACGGCGTGCTGCCGGCGCTGGAGGCCGTCCTGGCCGAGCCGGACGTGGCCGCCGCCGATCTGATCGTGCTCACCGGTGACCTCGCGGCCGGACCGCAGCCGGTCGAGGTGCTGGACCTGCTCGCCGGGCTGGGCGAGCGGGCCCGCTGGGTCCGGGGCAACGCGGACCGGGAGCTGGTCGAGGCCCGGGCCGACACACCCTCCCCCATCGAGGTCTCGAACTGGGCGGCCGCGCAGCTACGCGACGACCAGCTGGCCCGGTTGGCCGCCCTGCCGCTGACCGTCACCCTGCCGGTGGCCGGCCTCGGCGACGTCCTGTTCTGCCATGCCACGCCCCGGGACGACGAGGAGGTCGTGCTGGCGGACTCCCGGCCGGCGCGCTGGGCGGAGGTCTTCGCCGGCCTGCCGGTCACGGTCGGCACGGTGGTCTGCGGGCACACCCACATGCCGTTCGCCCGGTTGGTCGACCGCCGCCTGGTGGTCAACCCGGGCAGCGTCGGCATGCCGTACGGCGGGCCGGGGGCTTACTGGGCGCTGCTCGGGCCGGGGGTGCAGCTACGCCGGACGGAGTTCGACGTGGACGCCGCGTGCGCGCGGGTGGCGGCCGAGTCCGGCTTCCCGGACGCCGCCGGATTCGCCGACGAGTACCTGCGCTCCCGGCACGGCGACCTGGACGCGCTCGCCGCCTTCGGTCCCCGCGACGGCCGCTGACCCGCCTCGCCCGCCGCCGCGCCGGCCTGTCGCCCGTTCCCCACCGGCCCTGCGGCGCCCGCGAAAAAAGTCAGTCTTGACTGTTTGTTTCGGTGCCGGCACGCTGTCCCCGTGCCCACCGCATCGACCCGCGTCCCTCAGCAGGAGCGCAGCCGCGCCACTCAGGCCCGGCTGCTGGAGGCGACCGTCGAGTGCCTGGTGGAGCACGGCTGGTCCGGCACCACGACGACCGTGGTCGCTGCCCGGGCCGGCGTCTCGCGCGGCGCCCAGCTGCACCACTACCCGACCAAGGCCGCGCTGGTCACCGCCGCCGTCGCGCACCTCGCCGAGCGGCGGGCCGGGGAGCTGCGCACCGAGGCCGAGGCGCTGCCCACCGGCCCGCAGCGGCTCGACCGGGTGGTCGACCTGCTCGGCGTGGCCTTCACCGGCCCGCTCTTCGTCGCCGCCCTCGAACTCTGGGTGGCCGCCCGTACCGACGCCGAGCTGCGCGACGCCCTGGTGCCGCTGGAGGCCCGGGTCGGTCGGGAGATGCACCGGCTCACCGTCGGCCTGCTCGGCGTCGACGAGCGCCGGCCCGGGGTCCGTGAGGCGGTCCAGGCCACCCTGGACCTGCTCCGTGGGCTCGGCGTGGCCAACCTGCTCAGCGACGACTCGGCCCGCCGCACCGCCCTGCTGCACACCTGGAAACGCCAGCTCGCCGCCCTGCTCACCCCGGATCCGGGTCTGCAACACCCGGCTCCGGACGCCGGCACCTGACCGGCCCACCGCCCGGAGGCACCATGGTCGACCTGACAGCACTGCTCGCGGACCTGGCCGCCGAGTCCGAACAGCTCGACGCCCTCGTCGCCGCGCTGCCGGCGGACGGATGGTCGCGGCCCACACCGGCTCCCGGCTGGACGGTCGGCCACCAGATCGCCCACCTCGCCTGGACCGACCACGTGGCCCGGCTCGCCGCCACCGACGCCGAGGCGTTCTTCGCCTCGGTCACCTCGGTCCCCGATCCGAGCCGGCTGGTCGACGACGGCGCGGAGCAGTTCCTCGCCCCGCCGGCCGAGCTGCTCGCCCGCTGGCGGGCCGGCCGGGCCGGGCTCGCCGAGGCCCTCGCCGCCGTCCCGCCCGGGGAGAAACTGCCCTGGTACGGCACCCGGATGTCGGCCGCCTCGATGGCCACCGCCCGGATCATGGAGACCTGGGCGCACGGCGAGGACGTCGCGGACGCACTCGGCGTACACCGCACCCCGACCGAGCGGCTGCGGCACGTCGCGCACCTCGGCTTCCGTACCCTCGGGCACGGCTTCGCCGCCCACGGCCGGCCGGTCCCGACGGCGCCGGTGCGGGTGGAGCTGACCGCGCCCGACGGGTCGACCTGGGGCCTCGGGCCGGCGGGCGCGGTGGACCGGGTCACCGGCCCGGCGCTCGACTTCTGCCTGCTGGTCACCCAGCGGCGGCACCGCGCCGACCTCGCGCTGGTCGCCACCGGGCCGACCGCCGACGCCTGGCTCGACGTGGCGCAGGCCTTCGCCGGTCCGCCCGGCGCCGGCCGCCGGCCGCGGACCACCAGCGGGGCCCGGGCATGACCGGGGTGCTGCGGGTCGGCAACGCCTCCGGCTTCTACGGCGACCGCCTCTCCGCCTGGCGGGAGATGCTCGACGGCGGCGAGCTGGACGTGCTCACCGGCGACTACCTGGCCGAACTGACCATGCTGATCCTCGGCCGGGACCGGATGCGCGACCCCGACCTGGGCTACGCGAAGACTTTCCTCCGCCAGCTCGAAGGCACCCTGGGCACCGCGCTGGACCGGGGAGTGCGGATCGTGACCAATGCCGGCGGGTTGAACCCGGCCGGGCTGGCCGCCGCGATCCGGGCGCTCGGCGACCGGCTCGGCCTCACCGTGCAGGTCGGCCACGTCGAGGGTGACGCCCTGCCCCGCCCGGACGCGCTCACCGCGAACGCGTACCTCGGCGCGTTCGGCATCGCCGCCTGCCTCGACGGCGGCGCCGACGTGGTGGTCACCGGCCGGGTCACCGACGCCTCCCTGGCGGTCGGGCCGGCGATCGCCCGTTTCGGCTGGGGGCGCGACGACCTGGACGCCCTGGCGGGGGCGACCGTCGCCGGGCATCTCATCGAGTGCGGCACGCAGGTCACCGGCGGCAACTTCAGCTTCTTCACCGAACTGCCCGACGGGGGCCACCGCCCCGGCTTCCCGATCGCCGAGATCCACCCGGACGGCTCCGCCGTCGTCACCAAGCATCCCGGCACCGGCGGCGCGGTCACCGTCGAGACGGTCACCGCCCAGCTGCTCTACGAGGTGGGCGGGCCGGCGTACCTCGGTCCGGACGTGGTCACCCGGCTGGACACGGTGCGGCTGCGCCAGGACGGGCCGGACCGGGTCCACGTCTCCGGCACCCGGGGCACCCCACCGCCGGACACCCTCAAGGTCGGCATCAACAACCTCGGCGGCTTCCGCAACTCGATGACGTTAGTCCTCTGCGGGCTGGACATCCCGGCCAAGGCCGCGCTGGTCCGGGCGCAGCTGGAGGAGGTGGTCGGCAAGGAGGGGCTGGAGTTCACCCTGGCCCGCACCGACCACCCGGACGCGAGCGACACCGAGACGGCGAGCGCGCTGCTGCACGTACACCTGCGCGACGGCGACCGGGAGCGGGCCGGGCGGGCCTTCTCGGCCGCCGCGGTGGAGCTGGCCCTGGCCTCCTATCCCGGTTGCACCCTCACCACCCTCCCCGGCGACGCCACCCCGTACGGCGTCTTCACCGCCGTCGCGGTCGGACAGGACGAGGTCGCGCACGTCGCGGTGCTGCCCGGCGGCGAGCGGGTGCCGATCGCCCCGCCGATCCGGGCGACGCCCGCACCCGCGGAACCGGCGCCGACCGGGCCGGCCGCTCCACCGGATTCGGGGCGGCCGACCCGGCGCGGGCCGCTCGGTGAGCTGGTCGGGGCGCGCTCCGGCGACAAGGGCGGGGACGCCAACCTCGGCGTCTGGGCCCGCACCGACGCCACCTGGGCCTGGCTGCGCGGCTGGCTCACCGTGGACCGGCTCGCCGAGCTGCTGCCGGAGACCGCCCCGCTGACCGTCGAGCGGTACGAGCTGCCGCACCTGCGCGCGGTCAACTTCGTGCTCCGCGGCCTGCTCGGGCAGGGCGTGGCCGCCTCCACCCGATTCGACCCGCAGGCGAAGGCGCTCGGCGAGCTGCTCCGCTCCCGGATCGTCGACCTGCCGGCGCAGGGGTGACGGCGATGGCCATCGTGGACACCCCGGAACGCCGGCAGCTGCGCGAACTGACCCGGGCCTTCGTCAAGAAGGAGGTCCTGCCGCATCTGGCCGACTGGGAGCGGGCCGGCGAGGTGCCGCGTGACCTGCACGCCACCGCCGCGAAGATCGGCCTGCTCGGCATCGGCTTCCCCGAGTCGGTCGGCGGCAGCGGCGGCGACCTGCTCGACTCGATCGTGGTGACCGAGGAGATCATCCGGTCCGGTGGCTCGTCCGGGCTGGTCGCGGCGCTCTTCACGCACGGCATCGCCCTGCCGCACATGGTCGCCGCCGCCGGCGGCCGGGCCGGGGGCCTCCTCGGCGGCCGGCTCGGCGGAGGCGGGGCGCCGGGCGACAACGACCTGGTCGACCGGTACGTCCGCCCCACCCTGGCCGGGACGATGATCGGCGCGCTGGCGATCACCGAGCCGGGTGGCGGCTCGGACGTCGCCGCGATCCGTACCACCGCCCGCCGGGACGGCGACCACTACGTGGTGAACGGGTCGAAGACCTACATCACCAGCGGCATCCGGGCCGACTTCGTGACCACGGCGGTCTGCACCGACTTCCCGGGAAGCGGCGAGCTCAGCCTGCTGGTGATCGAGAAGGGCACGCCCGGCTTCACCGTCGGGCGGCGGCTGGAGAAGCTGGGCTGGCACTGCTCGGACACCGCCGAGCTCTCCTTCGTCGACGTACGGGTGCCGGTGGCGAACCGGATCGGCGAGGAGAACACCGGCTTCCTCGCGATCATGCAGCACTTCGCCGCGGAGCGGCTCTCGCTGGCCACCCAGGGGTACGCCACCGCGCAGCGCTGTGTGGAGCTGGCGGTGCGGTGGTGCCGGGACCGGGAGACGTTCGGCCGGCCGCTGGCCAGCCGGCAGGTGGTCCGGCACCGGCTGGCGGAGCTGCACACCCGCGCCGAGGCGGCCCGGGCGTACGTGCACGACGTGGCGGCCCGGGTGGCGGCCGGCGAACCGGTGGTGACCGAGGTGGCGATGGCGAAGAACGTCGCGGTGGCCGCCTGCGACCACGTGGTCGACGCGGCGCTGCAACTGCACGGCGGCTTCGGCTACCTGCGCGACGCCGAGGTGGAACGGCACTACCGGGACGCCCGGATCCTCGGCATCGGCGGCGGCACCACCGAGATCATGAACGAGATCATCGCGAAGGGCATGGGGCTGTGAGCGCGAGGAGTGAGCCGGGTCTGCGAGCCCCGCAGTCACGAACGGAAGGGAGCCCTGTGACCACACTGGACAGCGCGATCGACCCGTCCTCGCCCGGCTTCACGGCCAACCGCGAGGGGCTGCGGGAACGCCTCGCCGAACTGGAGGCCGCGCTCGATCAGGCCCGGGCCGGCGGCGGTGAGAGGTACGTGACCCGGCACCACCAGCGGGGCAAGCTGCTCCCCCGGGAGCGGATCGAGCTGCTGCTCGACCCGGACAGCCCGTTCCTGGAGTTGTCCCCGGTGGCCGCGTACGGCACCGACTTCCCGGTCGGCGCCAGCACGGTCACCGGCATCGGCGTGGTCGAGGGCGTGGAGTGCCTGGTCGTCGCGAACGACCCGACGGTACGCGGCGGCGCGGTCAACCCGTGGTCGCTGGCGAAGACCCGGCGGGCCGGCGAGATCGCCCTCGCCAACCGGCTGCCGATGATCAACCTGGTCGAGTCGGCCGGGGCGGACCTGCCCACCCAGGCGGAGATCTTCATCCCGGGCGGCCGGGTGTTCCGCGACCTGACCCGACTCTCCGCGGCGAAGATCCCCACGGTCAGCGTGGTCTTCGGCAACGCCACCGCCGGCGGCGCGTACGTGCCGGGGATGTCCGACTTCACCATCATGATCCGGGACCGGTCGCAGGTCTACCTGGCCGGGCCGCCGCTGGTGAAGATGGCGACCGGCGAGGTCACCGACGACGAGTCCCTCGGCGGGGCGGCCATGCACGCGTCGACGTCCGGCCTGGCCGACTTCCTGGCGGAGGACGAGCGCGACGGCATCCGGCTGGCCCGGCAGTGCGTGCGCCGGCTGAACTGGCGCAAGCAGGGCCCGCCGCGGCGTACCGCCTCCCCCCGAGAGCCGAAGTACGACCCGGAGGAGCTGCTCGGCATCGCCAGCGCCGACCTCAAGGTGCCCTTCGACCCGCGCGAGGTGCTGGCCCG
Organism: Micromonospora sp. BS32; assembly: GCF_059089345.1. Taxonomy (NCBI): domain Bacteria; kingdom Bacillati; phylum Actinomycetota; class Actinomycetes; order Micromonosporales; family Micromonosporaceae; genus Micromonospora; species Micromonospora sp. BS32. Next base: position 100,276 of record NZ_JBSSHR010000007.1, on the reverse strand, counting down.
GGTGCTGGACGGCAGCGAGTTCGACGAGTTCAAGCCGGCGTACGGGACCGCGCTGGTCACCGGCTGGGGCGAGCTGCACGGGTACCCGGTCGGCGTGCTGGCCAACGCCCGGGGCGTGCTGTTCAGCGAGGAGGCGCAGAAGGCGGCGCAGTTCATCCAGCTCGCCAACGCCGCCGACACCCCGCTGGTCTTCCTCCAGAACACCACCGGCTACATGGTCGGCACCGAGTACGAGCAGCGCGGCATCATCAAGCACGGCGCTCTCATGATCAACGCGGTGTCGAACTCGAGGGTGCCGCACCTGACGGTCAACCTGGGCGCCTCCTACGGCGCCGGCAACTACGGCATGTGCGGCCGGGCGTACGAGCCGAGGTTCCTCTTCACCTGGCCGAACGCGAAGTCCGCGGTGATGGGGCCGGCGCAGCTCGCCGGGGTGCTCTCGATCGTGGCCCGGCAGGCCGCCGCCGCCCGGGGGCGCTCCTTTGACGAGGACTCCGACGCGGCGATGCGGATGATGGTCGAGCAGCAGATCGAGTCCCAGTCCGGGGCGCTCTTCCTCTCCGGCCGGCTCTACGACGACGGGGTGATCGACCCCCGGGACACCCGGACCGTCCTCGGGCTCTGCCTGTCGGCGATCCACAACGGACCGGTGAAGGGCGCCGACGGCTTCGGCGTCTTTCGAATGTGAGCGCGAGGAACGCAGCGAAGCGGAGTCCCGCAGTCGCGAACGAAAGGCAGACTCAGTGATCCAGAAGCTGCTCGTGGCCAACCGGGGCGAGATCGCCCGCCGGGTCTTCGCCACCTGCCGGGCGCTCGGCGTGGCGACCGTCGCCGTGCACTCCGACGCCGACGCCGACGCGCCCTTCGTCGCCGAGGCCGACCAGGCCGTCCGCCTGCCCGGGAACACCCCGGCCGAGACGTACCTGCGGATCGAGCTGATCCTGGACGCCGCCCGGCGGGCCGGCGCGGACGCCGTCCACCCGGGCTACGGCTTCCTCGCCGAGAACGCCGAGTTCGCGGCGGCGGTGACCGATGCGGGGCTGACCTGGGTCGGCCCGCCGGCCAAGGCGATCGCCGCGATGGGCGACAAGATGGCGGCCAAGGCGCTGCTCGTCGACGCGGGCGTGCCGATGCTGCCGACCTGGACCGACGGCGACCAGGTCACCGGCTTCCCGGTGCTGGTCAAGGCGTCCGCGGGTGGCGGCGGCCGGGGCATGCGGATCGTCCGCGACGCCGCCGGGCTGGCCGAGGCCGTCGCCTCCGCGCGCCGCGAGGCCGCCGCCGCGTTCGGCGACGGCACGGTCTTCATCGAGCGGTACGTCGAGCGCGGCCGGCACGTCGAGGTGCAGATCTTCGGCGACAGCCACGGCTCGGTGGTGGCGCTCGGCGAGCGGGACTGCTCGATCCAGCGCCGGCACCAGAAGATCGTCGAGGAGGCCCCGGCGGTCGTCGACCCGGAGCTGCGGGCCCGCCTGCACGAGGCGGCGGCGGCGGCCGGCCGGGCCGTCGACTACGTCGGTGCCGGCACGGTCGAGTTCCTGCTCGCCCCGACCGGGGAGTTCTTCTTCCTGGAGATGAACACCCGCCTCCAGGTCGAGCATCCGGTCACCGAGGCGGTCACCGGGCTGGACCTGGTCCGGCTGCAACTGCTGGTCGCCGAGGGCGCACCGCTGCCGCTGGCGGCGACCCCGCCGGTCGACGGTCACGCGATCGAGGTACGCCTCTGCGCCGAGGACCCGGCCCAGGGCTTCCGCCCGGCCACCGGCGTCCTGCACCGTTTCGCGGTCCCCGGGGTGACCGGCGAGTTCGCCGCCGCGCGCGGGCTGCGGCTCGACTCCGGCGTGGTGGACGGCTCGACGGTCGGCGTGCACTACGACTCGATGCTGGCCAAGCTGATCGCCTGGGCGCCGACCCGCGGCGAGGCCGCCCGTGCCCTCGCGGGCGCGCTGGCCCGGGCCGAGTTCCACGGCGTCGCCACCAACCGGGACCTGCTGGTCCGGGTGCTGCGCAGCCGGGAGTTCGGCGCGGCCGAGGTCGACACCGGCTTCCTGGAGCGGCACGACGAGGTCTTCGCCCCACTCCTGCCGGCCGAGCAGGTGCCACTCGCGGCGCTGGCCGCCGCGCTCGCCTCGGCCGCCGGGCGGCGCGCCGGCGCGACGGTGCTCGCCGGGCTCCCCTCGGGCTGGCGCAACGTGCCCGCCTTCCCGCAGCTCACCCGCTACGCCGGGTCGGACGGGACCGAGTTCGAGGTCCGCTACCGGCTGGACCGGACGGGCGCCCTCGCCGCGTGGTCCAGCACCTCCGGGGCCACCGGCGACCCCGCGGCCGACCCGGCGGACGCGGCGCCGATCGGGAGCGCCGGGTCGGCCGGAGACGCCGCCGGGCAGCCGCCGACCGTGGCGCTGGTCGAGGCCACCCCGCACCGGGTGGTGCTCGACGTGGCCGGCGTGCGGCGCGAGTTCCGCGTACACCGGGTGGGTGCGGAGGTCTTCGTGGACGGCCCGGACGGGGCGGCAAACCTGACCGAGCTGCCGCGGTTCCCGCTGCCCACCGCGGAGCTGGCGGCCGGTTCGCTGCTGGCGCCGCTGCCCGGCACGGTGACCCGGGTGCACGTCGAGGTCGGCCGGCGGGTCGTTGCCGGAGAACTGCTGCTGACCCTGGAAGCGATGAAGCTCGAACATCCCGTGCTCGCACCGACCGACGGCGTGGTCGCCGAACTGCCGGTGCCGGCCGGCGGCCAGGTCGAGACCGGCGCCGTGCTGGCCGTGGTCAACCCCGAGGAGGACCTCCGATGAACTTCGACCTCACCCCCGAACAGGACCAGCTCCGCGACGCCGTCCGCGCGCTGGGCCGCAAGTACGGCCACTCCTACTTCGTGGAGAAGGCGAAGTCCGGCGGGCACACCACCGAGCTGTGGAGCGAGGCCGGCCGGCTCGGCTACCTCGGCGTCAACATCCCCACCGAGTACGGCGGCGGGGGTGGCGGCATCACGGAACTGGCCATCGCCTGCGAGGAGCTGGCCGCGGCCGGCTGCCCGCTGCTGCTGCTGGTGGTCTCCCCGGCCATCGCCGCCACGGTGATCAACAAGCACGGCACCGACGAGCAGCGCAAGCGGCACCTGCCCGGCCTCGCCGACGGCACCCAGAAGATCGTCTTCGCGATCACCGAGCCGGAGGCCGGCTCGAACTTCCACCGGCTCGGCACGGTGGCCCGCCGCGACGGCGACGACTGGCTGCTCTCCGGCCGCAAGTGCTACATCTCCGGCGTGGACGAGGCGCAGTACGTCCTGGTCGTGGCGCGTACCGAGGATGCCTCGACCGGGAAGCTGAAGCCGGCGCTGTTCATCGTGCCGACCGACGCTCCCGGGCTGACCCGTTCCAAGCTGGACATGGAGATCCTCTCCCCGGAGAACCAGTTCCTGCTCTACCTGGACGACGTGCGCCTGCCCGCCGACGCGCTGGTCGGCGAGTCGCTCGACGCCGGCCTGCCGGCGCTCTTCGCCGGGCTCAACCCGGAGCGGATCACGGTCGCCGCGATGGGCGCCGGCACCGGCCGGTACGCCATCGAGCGGGCCAGCGAGTACACCGCCACCCGCAAGGTGTGGGGCGGCCGGAGCATCGGCTCCCACCAGGGCGTCGCCCACCCCCTCGCGCACGCGGCGGTGCAGGTGGAGCTGGCCCGCCTGATGATCCACAAGGCGGCCACCCTCTACGACGCCGGCCGGGACCTGGAGGCCGGTGTCTCCGGCAACATGGCCAAGTACGCCGCCGGCGAGGCCGCCGCGCTCGCCGTGGACACCGCCGTGCAGGCGCTCGGCGGGGCCGGCATGACCACCGAGTACGGCGTGGCCACCCTGCTCGGCGCGGTCCGGGCCGGCCGGATCGCCCCGGTCAGCCGGGAGATGATCCTCAACTTCGTCGCCCAGCACGTCCTCGGCCAGGACAAGTCGTACTGACAGCGGGTGGGCGGCGACTCCGGCCGGGTACGCCGCCGGCCTGACGTGCCGCCGGCGGAAAGGGTGACCGTTTCGACACCCTGCGTTCGCCCGTCCTCCACTGCCACGATCGGGGCGACGATCCACAGGGGAGGGTGTCATGGACAGAAGAGCCATTCTCAAGGGGCTGGCCGCCACCGCGGTGACCGCACCGGCGGCCGGCCTGCTCGGCGCCGCGCCGGCCGAGGCGGCGACCCACTACGTGATGGCGACAGAGCAGGCCAGCGGACGGATCCTGCGCTTCAACCCGGCGGCCTGGAACAGCGGCACGGTGCTCTGGAAGGCGCCGAGCACCACCGGCACGTGGACGAACCTCTCCGACGTCAAGCGGCGGGCGACCGCGCGGTGGGGCAACGTCATGCTGGTGACCTCCTCCGGGGTGGGTGACCACCTGGGCCGCGCCGCGATGATCGACGAGAGCGCGATCAGCTCCGCCAGGACCGGCGGCATCGTCTGGCAGGCGACCGTGGACGGCAATCCGCACTCGATCGAGCGGATCGAGGGCAAGGGCGCCATCGTGGTCGCCACCTCCAAGGGGCCGACCGGTTCGTCCACTGGTGGTGGGCTGCACCTCTTCGTGCCGTCCAGCAACGGCGGCAAGCCGGGCACCAGCGCGGTGAAGTTCTACGGCTTCCCCGGCGCACACGGGGTGATCTACCACCAGAGCGGCTTCGTCATCGCGGTCGGCAGTGGCGAGGTGCGGCTGTACGCGATCACCGGCAACGGATCGAGCACCCGGCTGTCGTACCGGACGAAGCTGACCTTCAGCGACGGCGCCGGGCGGGCGAAGACCGGACATGACATCCTGCCCGACCACGACGGCAGCGGGTACTTCTTCACCTCGTCCTACAACGTGCGCTCGCTCAGCGTCGTCTACGCGGGCAACAGTTGGCAGCTGACCTCCAGCGTGGTCAGCGGCGCCGACCACGTGAAGGCGTACACCCGGCTGCCCAACGGGGTGCGGACCTGGGTGGTGCCGGGCTCCGGCGAGGGGGAGTGGAGCCGGACCATCCACTTCAGCTCGGGCAACCACAGCAAGAGCGGCGCCCGCTTCTACCGGGTGCGGTACTACACCACCGCCTTCGCGTGACCGGCCGTTCCGGGTCGGCACCTCGCTGACCAGCCGGGCCCGGGGTACGGCGGGCGACCCGATCGCCCGCCGTACCCCGGAGTCGGTCAGCGGACGGTCAGTGAGCCCACCACGGGCAGCGGCGCGACGACCGGCGGGAGCCGCTTCGGCTCGCCCGCCCGCCGGGCGAGCCCCGGCTCGCGCTCCACGAACGGCTGCGCGTCACCGGTGCAGACCGTCCCCCTGGCCGGCAGCTTCAGCCTGAGCAGGTAGGCGTCCACCGCGCCGGTGACGCACGCGGACGTGCCGTACGCGGTGTGGCCCCAGCTGTCGCTGCTGAGCAGCCGGCTGTTCGGCAGCAGCTTCGCCGAGCTCACCGCGCCCTGGTAGTTGGTGGCCGGGTCCCAGTAGTTCCCCACCACCAGCACCGGGTTGGCGGTCCGGCGGTTGAACGGGCCGGTGTAGGCGTCCTCGTCGCGAACGGTCCAGCTGTCCCGCGCGCATGCTGCGGTGCCCCAGGCCCAGGCCCGCCCGAAGTACGGCGCCCGCTTGTCCTCCGCGGCGCTGAGCGCCGGCCAGTCCGCGAGCTTCTTGGGGTGGTACGAGTCGGTGCAGTCGACTCCGAGGAAGGTCTCCAGGCCGTTGTCGTACGGGAAGTCGTACCGTCGCTGCTGGCGGGCCTGCGTGGCCCGCTGCCCGAGCGCCTTGCGTGCCTGGGCGAGCCGGGCCGGGGTGACCGACTGCGGGTCGGTGAGGGCCAGCAGGTCGCTGGTGATCCCGATGATCGACTGCCACCCGTCCGGGCTGTACAGCGCGCCGAGGCTGGCGCTGACGAAGTCGGCGTAGCCGACCGTGTAGGAGCCGTACTCCGGGTCGTCCACCACCACCGGCTTCTTGCGCAGCCGCTGGGCCACCAGCTCGTACGAGGCGACCGGGTCGCCGGCCGCGAGCGGGCAGGCCTGCGCGCCGGCCTTGTCGCAGCGGACCAGGATCTCGTGCAACGCCTGGTACGCGCCGTCGGCACTGCGCAGCCGGGTCTCCTGGAGCTGGCCGCGGGCGGCGCCCTGGCCCACCCAGGCGTCCGGGTTGAGCACCCCGTCGACGACCACCGCCCGGACCCGGTCCGGGAACATGTTGGCGTAGTACTGGCCGAGCGCGGTGCCGTAGCTGAAGCCGAGGTAGCTCAGCGTCTTGTCGCCCACCGCCCGGCGCAGCACGTCCATGTCGCGGGCGACCTCGGCGGTGGACATCGCCCCGGTGAGCGGCCGGCCGGTCGACGAGCACGCCTTCCCGACCACCTTCGACGAGGTCAGGTAGGCCTTCGTCTCGTCCGCCGTCCATGGAAAGGCCACCTTGAGCCCGGTGTACGCCCTGGTCTGGTCCTTCACCGAGGGGAAGCACTTCACGTTCTCGCTGGCCGCGATCCCGCGCGGGTCGACGCCGACGACGTCGAAGCGGTCGAGCAGGTCGTCACCGAGGAAGTAGGGGGCCGCGAGCGCGATGTCGGTGCCGGATCCGCCGGGGCCGCCGGGGTTGAGGAAGAGGCTGCCGATGCGGTGCTGCTGGTCACGGGCCCTGACCCGGAGCAGGGCGATCTCGGTGGTCGCGCCGTGTGGCTGGTCGTAGTCCAGCGGCAGCCGGACGGTGGCGCACTCGGCGGAGTCGTAGCAGGCGTACCAGTCGAGCTTCGGCGTGGGCACGCGGTCGACGCGGCGGGCCTCGACGGCGCTGGTCCGGTCCGACGTGGCCGGTGGGCCCCAGCCGGGGGTGGCCGCCGCCGAGGTGGCGGGGACGACCGCCGATCCGGTGAGGACGAAGCCGGCGAGCGCTGCTGCGGCCAGGGACCGGGTTCTACGTGGCATGTGGATGCCTTCCGGTGGAGGACGGGGACGGTCGAGGAACACCTCGACCTCCGTCACTCTAGGAACGACCGACAAGGCAAACGGCCCGGCAAAACCCCATCAAAGCCGCGTTCCTCCAGAATGATGTAACGAATTTTTCATGGTCGACGCTCTTGATATTTCGGTCCGACGACCACCCGAAATGTGAGGCCCGGAACGAGGCGGCGTGTCACCGATGCGCGGATTGACAGTCCCGCCGGGGCGGACATGCTTGTCGGATGGGCCGAATACTCAGGCCGGACCCGCGGATCGTCGCGGCGGTCGCGTCGCTCGCCACCGTCGCCGTGCTGGTGGTCCTGGTCGTCTGGCACCCCGCCGGCATCCCCACCGTGGGGCTGGCGTTGCTCTGCGTCGTCCTCGCGACGACCGCCGGCACGGCGGTGGCCGCGCTGCGCCAGCGCGACCATCGGGAGGAGGCCGCCGCCCTCGGGCAGCCCGACGCCGCGCTGCCCGGCCTCGACGCGGACACCTTGGACGCGCTGGACAGCGCGGCGGTGCGATCCCGGCTGGACCCGCCCGCCCAGCGGGTCAGCGACCGATGAGGGTCGGCCCGACCAGGGCGTCCACGCCCCGGCCCGCCAGGCAGCGGTACCGGCGGTCGAGGTCCGCCCCGGTCGGCGGCAACACCTCCAGGTGCCAGCCGGCGGCCTGCTCGATGCCGCTGGTCAGCCGGAACGTCCGCGCGTTGCAGACCGCCCCGACCACCGGATCCGCGCTGACCTCGGCGTGGCCGGCCTCGACCAGCCTGGCCGGCAGCTCACCCTCCAGGTAGGACTCCCAGGTGTGCCGGCCGTCGCAGGAGGTCCGGGCCGCCTCCGCCCGGTCCCCGCGCAGCCGTACCGGCCCGAAGCACTCCAGCTCCGCGGCGCACCGCGCGGCCACCGGCAGGGACACCGCCGGGCCGAGCGCCGCGCAGGCCGGCAACGCCCGCCCACCGGCCGCCGGCGAGGACGACGGGGTGCTCGCCGCCGCCGTCGCAGCGGGCCCGGCCACCGGTGGGGCGCCGCCGGCCAGCCAGGCCCCGGCGCTCGCGGAGGCGGCCAGGGCGAGGACCCCGGCGCCGCCGAGGAACCACCGGCGCCAGCGCCGGCCGGCGTGCGGCACGGTCGGATGGTCGCTCTCCGCCGGCGGCCGCGGACCGGTCCCGACCGCGGGGTACGGGCTGCCGGTGGTGGCACGCCCGCCGACCGGCGACCCGGAGATCGGGGCCCCGCTCACCGGCGCGCCGCTGACCGGGGCCGGGGCCGGGTCCAGCGGCAGGGCGAGGAGCAGGTCCCGCAGCTCGATCGCGGACGGCCGCTCCGCGGGATCGTTCGACATCCCGGCGCGCAGCACGTGGACCAGTTCGGGCGGCACCCCGGGCAGCTCCGGGATCGGCTGGTGGAACATCTCCAGCACGGTGACCAGGCTCGGGTTCCGCTCCGACTGCCAGCGCGGCGGCTTCCCGCTCATCACCGCGTAGAGGGTGGCGCAGAGGGCGTAGACGTCCACGGCCGGCGAGGGCGGGCTGTGGCTGAACATCTCCGGCGGCGCGTACGCCGGGGTCAGCACCTCCAGCGTGACCGACGCGTCGCGCACCTCGGCCAGCACCGCCAGCCCGAAGTCCGCCAGCACCGCCGGGTTGAAGTGCGAGTAGAGGATGTTGGCCGGCTTCACGTCGCGGTGCAGCACCCCGGCGGCGTGCGAGTGGGCGAGCGCGTCGGCGATCTTGATGCCGAGGTCGCGGGTCTCGGGCGCGCCGAGCGGGCAGTGCCGCATCCGCTCCGCGTACGAGCCGTCGCAGAGTTCCATGATGAGGTAGGGGTGCTGGTCGACGGTCACCCCGACGTCGAAGAGGTCAACCACGTGGGGGTGGGAGGACATCTTGCCCGCCGCCCGCGCCTCGCGCAGGAACCGGGCCTGGTCCCGCTCGCTGTCCAGCGTGCGGTTCTCGACCTTGACGGCGACCTCCCGCCCGACCGAGATCTGGGTCGCCCGGTACACGGTGGCGTAACCGCCCCGGGCGAACACCTGCAGATCGGTCAGACCGGGCACGATGGGCAGCCGGAGCGCGCCGGGCGAGGTCTCGGTCACGGCTTCGAAAATACCCGTCCCGCCGGGGCGCTCAGCGGACCGTACCGGCGGAGGACGCGGGACCGGCGGCGGCCGGGCCGGCCTCCGCACCCGTCACCGGGCCGCTGGCCTGCGCCTTCACCCCCGGCTGCGGCTCGGCGTCCGGCGCATCGGCGAGGTTCGAACCGTCGACGGCCGGGCCGTCCACCAGCCCCGGTCCGGTGGCGCGGCGGGCGTCCCACCACAGACCGACGGCGGTGGCGACCGCGCCCAGCCCCTCCCAGAGGGCGACCCCGATGAACCGGTCCGGCGCCACGCCGGCCAGCACGGTCAGCGTGAAGACGGTGAAGGTGACCAGCCGGAAGAAGACCGTGAAACGGTAGAACGACCGCCACTCGGTGACCGTCGCCAGCAGGTAGTAGACGCCCATGTTGAACGAGGCCATCGAGGACGCGGTGAGGAACGTGCCGGTGTAGTCGCCGGCCGCCCGCCGCGCCGGCACCTCGAAGCCGAGCAGCCGCAGCTGCGCCTCCGGCCAGAGCAGCCCGAGCGCGCCCATCACCAGCGCCAGGACGCCGAAGACCGCGATCGTCCAGCCGGCGCCGGAACGCGGCAGCCTCATCTGTCCTCCCAGGCGGACGGCGCGGCCGTCGCATCCGGACGACCGCGTGGAAGTGCCACGCTAACCGGCCCTCACCGTGGGACACATCCCCGAAACCGGCAGACCTTGCCCGAGGGGCGGGAGCGGCGGATCAGACCCCGGCGGCCAGACCCGCGCGCAGCGCGTCGGCCGACGCGCGCTCGCTGCGCTGCTCGGTCGCGTACGCCAGTCGGACCGCCTCCTGGGCGCAGGCCAGCGCCTCCACCGGCCGGCCGCAGGCGGCCAGCGTCTCGGCCAGCACGCTCGCCCCGATCACCTGGCTGCGCACGTCCTCGGCCGGAGCGGCGACCGCCCGCTGGGCCCAGTCCAGCGCCTGCTCCCGCCGACCGTGCGCGAGCAGCGCGGAGGCGTACCGGGCCATCGTCTGGCGACGGGAGAAGAGCAGGGTCGGGGCGCTGGCCGCGGTGGTCGCCACCGGGGCGAGCAGCCCCACCGCGGTGGCCGGGTCACCGGCGGCGAGCCGGGCGGTGGCCAGCAGCACCCGCGGCCCCACCTGGGCCGGCGCCTGCGGATTGTGCGGTTCGACGGCGGTCAGCACCGCCCGGGCGTCCCGCTCGGCCAGCTCGCAGTCGCCCATGTCCAGCGCCACGAAACCGCGCAGCGTGCCGGCCATCCCGGTCAGCAGCGGGTGCGAGGTGCGCTCGGCGTACGCCAGCGCGTCGGTCAACAGGTCCGCCGCGTGCTCCGGCTCGCCCAGGCCGCGCGCCACCACCCCCCGGACGACCAGGGCGAAGCCGCGCCCCCAGTCGTCCGAGACCTCGGCGAAGTCCCGGTACGCCCGGCGGGCCTCCCGGTCGGCCTCGGCCACCTCGCCCAGCTCCGCCCCGGCGAACGCGTGGACCGCCCGCAGCGTGCCCACCGCCCACGCCTCGCCGACCCGCTCACCGAAGGGCAGGAAGACGTTGGCCAGCCGGCAGGCCTCCTTGAGCCGCCCGGCGAGCAGCCGGGCGAACGCGGTGGTGCCCCGCAGCCAGGCCCGCCCGTACGGGTCCTTCAGCTCGGCGAAGAGCCGGGCGGCCCGGGCCAGCACCGCGTCCGTGCCGGCGAAGTCGCCCCGGGTGGTGGTCACCCACGCCAGGTTCTGCAACGACCAGGCCTGCCCGCGCGGGTCCTTCGCCGCCAGGCTGACCTGGTACGACGCCGCGAGGCGGCTGCTCGCCTGGCCGAGTCGACCGGCGATGAAGTCGGCCATCCCGAGCCGGCGCATGGCCGAGGCGCGCAGGGTCGCCAGGTCGCCGTCGGTGGCCACCTGCAACGCCTCCTGCCAGCACGCGGTCGCCCGCTGCTGGTCGCCGAGGGTCTGCCAGGCCTGCCCGGCGAGCAGCAGCGCGCTGGCCCGGGTGCCCTCGTCGGTGGTGTTCGCGGCGATCTTCTCGGCGAAGGCGAGCGCGTCGGTGGGGCGCCCGACCTGGAGCAGCGCCCGGGCGTGCACCACCCGGTCGGCCGGCGGTACCCCGTCCCGGGCCAGCTCGGCGGCGCGTTCGGCGTACTCGACGGCCAGCGCCGGCTCCCCGGCCTGCAGCGATCGGCGGGCGGCCCGGCCCAGCGCGGCCACGCCCAGCGGGGTGACCGTACGCGCCGGCGCGTCCGGCCGGAGCTTGACCGCGTCGGCCAGCGCCGCGGCCCGTTCCACGTGCTCGGCGACGAAGTCGTCCCGGGCGGCGTCGGTGAAGCCGCCGGGCGCGGTGACCGGGGAACCGCTGGCCGGCGCCGCCCACCGGGCCAGCGCGGCGTGCCGCTCGGCCAGCTCGGCCTTGCTCACCCCGGCGTACGCGGCCTCCCGCATCAGCGGGGTGGCGAAGGCGTACCCGGTCCGGGTGCGATGCAGCATCCGTCGTTGCAGCAGCTCCTCGACGGCCCGTTCCAGCTCGACCGCGGCCACCGCGGCGGGCCGTCCGTCGCCGCCCGCGCGCTGCCCGCGCAGCGCCTCCAGCGCCCCGGTGGGCACGCTGTCGCCGACCACGGCGGCGTCCCGCAGCACCGAGCGGGCGTCCGTCGGCAGCGCGTCGATCCGGGCGGCGAGCACGGCGGCCAGGTCGCGGGAGAGCAGTCGGCTGCCCAGCGAGCCGGGCACCAGCCGCCAGCCGCTGTCCGATCCGGCGGTCAGCGCGCCGCGTTCGCGCAGCAGGGTGACCAGCTCGGCCAGGTAGAACGGGTTGCCCTGGGCGGTGGCGAGCAGCCGGTCCGTGTCGGGCTGCGGCAGCCGGCCGCCGCTCAGGTAGCCGGTGAGCAGGCGCGAGGCGTCCGCCCCCCGCAGCGGCGGCAGCGCGTGCACCTCGGCGTCCGCGACCCGGGTCAGCGCCCCGGCGGTCCGCACCAGCTCCGGCCGGCCGAGCAGCAGCACCAGCGCCGGGCCGGTGAGCCGGGACAGGGTCAGCCCGAGGGCGCGGATCGTCTCGGCCGTGGCGTCGTGCAGGTCGTCCACGACGATCACCAAGGGCGCCTCGCCGGCGAGCGCGCTGAGCAGCCCGGCCACCGCGTTCGGCACCGCCTCGGCGTCGGCCGGGGGCGGGCTGGCGCTCCACTCGCCCTGGTCGCTCGGGCTGCCGGCGGGCAGTTCGGCGTAGCCGAGCAGGGCGAGCAGCTGGTCGGTGGCGAGCGGCGTCGGATCCGGGCGCAGCCGGCCCAGCCGCTGGCCGAGCCGGCGCAGCCGCTCCTCCACGGCCGGCCGGGTGAGCGCGGTGGCCGGGTCGTTGGGCAGGCCGACGGCGGCCCGTACCAGGTCGGCCAGGGGGGCGAGCCGGCGTCGCTCGCCGAACGCGGCGCAGCGTACGGAGAGCACCCGGGCCCCGCTGTGCGCCGCGTACCGGCCGGCGCCGACGTCGTAGCCGGCGGCGAGGCGTTCCACCTCGGCGGCGAACCGGGACTTGCCGATGCCCGCCTCCGCGGTCATCAGCACCACCCGGGGTTCGCCCCGGTCGATCACCTCGGCGAGTCGCCCGGCGATCCGGCCGATCTCGGTCTCCCGGCCCACGAAGGGCGCCTCGTCACCGAGGCCGGAGCGGGTGCCCGGCGCGTCGAGCAGACCCAGCAGCTCGTACGCCTCGACCGGTTCGCGCTTGCCCTTGAGCCGCAGTGGCCGCAGCGCCCGCCAGGAGGCGATGTGCCGGGTTGCGGCGGAGGTCCGCGCACCGGCGTAGACCGCGCCGACGGCGGCGGCGTCGGCCAACCGGGCGGCGGTGTTCACCGTGTCGCCGATGACGGTGTATTCGATGGCGGCCTGGATGCCGGCGATGACGTCGCCGGTGTTCAGGCCGACCCGCAGGCCGAGCGGCGCGCCGCCGCCCCGCTCGTCGTCGAGCACCCGGCGGACCGCGCGTTGCATGGACAGCGCGGCCCGGACGGCCCGCTCGGCGTCGTCCTCGTGGGCCACCGGGGCGCCGAAGACCGCCATGATGCCGTCGCCGGTGAGCTTGTCGACGTGCCCGCCGAAGGTCTTGACCGCGCCGGCGAGCGCGGCGAGCACCCGGTCGGTGACCGCGCCGACCCGTTCCGGGTCGAGGTCCTCGGACCAGGAAGTGAAGTCGGAGAGGTCGCCGAAGAGCACGGTCACCACCCGGCGCTCGGCGGCCGGCAGGGTGGCGGCGGCCGGGAGCGCGGCGCCACAGTTGTGGCAGAACCGCGCGCCGGGCACCGCGACGGTTCCACACACGGGGCAGGTCACGGCTGCTCCAACTCCGCACCCCCGGCGCCGGATTCCCGGGGGTCGACACCGAGGTACTCCAGTTGAGCCCGAACCGACCATTCGGCGGCCCACCAGAGCGACCGGTCGACGTCCGCGTAGACCCGGGCGACCACCTCCGGGGCGGTGGTGGCGCCCTCGGCGACCGCGGCCCGGACCTGGTCGAGCCGGGCCCGGCGGTGGGCCAGGTAGAACTCGGCGGCGGCGCCGCAGTCGGCCAGCGCCGGGCCGTGCCCGGGCAGGGCCGGGATCCCCCGGTACGTGGCGAGCAGTTCCAGGCTGGTCAGGTAGTCGCCGAGGTGGCCGTCCGGGTGCGCCACCACGGTGGTGCCCCGGCCCAGGATGGTGTCGCCGGTGAGGACGACCCGCTCGTCGCCACGCTCCGCCAGGAAGCAGACCGAGTCGGCAGTGTGTCCGGGGGTGGGCAGCAGCCGGAGGGTGAGGCCGGCGGCGTCCAGCGCGGCCTGCGGGGTCAGCGGCCCGGCGCCGACGGTGTGCGCGGGGTCGGCGGCCAACACGGGAGCTCCGCCGAGCAGCTCGTGCAGGCGGGTCGCGCCCTCGGTGTGGTCCGGGTGCCCGTGGGTGATCAGCACGGACCCGACCGGCCCGTGCGCGGCGATCCGGGTCAGGTGCTCCTCGTCGGCCGGGCCCGGGTCGACGACGACTGCGTGCTCCGCCCCGGGGGCACGCAGCACCCAGGTGTTCGTCCCGTCCAGCGTCATCGGCCCCGGATTGGGCGCACGAAGCAGGGTCACCCAGCCCGGCAGACCGTCCGCGAGCGCGGCCGCCGGCCCCGTCACATGCCCGCCCATGGCTGCGATCGTACGACCCCGCCCGCCACTCCCCGCGATCTTGCTGCTTCCGCCCGGCATTTGTGGCCGTTCACGGCTTTCGCCGGCGTACCAGCTGCAAGATCGCGGGGACGGACGGTGACGTCAGCCGACCTCGACGATGACCTCGACCTCGACCGGGGCGTCGAGCGGGAGCTCGGCGACCCCGACCGCGGAACGGGCGTGCCGGCCGGCCTCGCCGAAGACCGCGCCGAACAGGTCGGAGGCGCCGTTGATCACGCCGGGCTGACCGGTGAAACCGGGCGCGCTGGCGACGAAGCCGCTCAGCTTTACGATCTTGACGACGTTCTCCAGGCCGACCAGCGAGTCGATCGCCGCGAGGGCGTTCAGCGCGCACCGCTCGGCCAGGTCCTTCGCCTGGTCGGCGGAGACACCCGCGCCGACCTTGCCGGTGGCGAGCAGCTTGCCCTCGGCCATCGGCAGCTGGCCGGAGACGTAGACGTGCTGGCCGGACTGCACGGCCGGGACGTAGCTGGCCACCGGGGGCACCACGTCCGGCAGGGTGAGGCCGAGTTCGGCCAGCTTCGCGTGGGGTCCGTTGCTCACGAGCCTCAGCCCTTCGGGCGCTTCAGGTAGGCGACCAGCTGGTCCGGGTTCGGGCCGGGCACCACGGCGACGAGTTCCCAACCGTCCTCGCCCCAGTTGTCGAGGATCTGCTTGGTCGCGTGGACCAGCAGCGGGACCGTGGAATATTCCCACTTCTGCATCGGAGGAAGGCTCCCTTGCCTGCGCGTGGACTGCTTTCCGGCACAGCCTACGGTCCGGAGGTCGACCGGGGCGCGGGACGCTGCTCGGGGGCGGCCGGCACCTCGCCGCACCGGCCCTCGTGGTCGTACGGCTGGGGCCTCGTACCTGAATGACCGCCGTCCGACCGGACCCACCGCCCGACCCGCTCCCCCGCACCGGGACGACCGTAGGACCACCTGCAAGGACGCCACAACGGGACGCGCACGCCCGATCACTTTCGGTCACATATGCGACACGCCGCCGATCCGGAACATGACCGCGCGGAACAGCACTTCTGAGCGGTCCGGCACGCGGAGCCCATCGACCGCTACCCTTCTGCGTCGACGGGCGATCAGGGGTCGCCCGCCGTGCCGAGCCCGCGTCGTCGCCTGGGGCGGCGAGGACGCCCCACCCCCCGGGGGACCACATGACCCAACCGCCGTTCGGTGGCGCGAGCGGATCGCCGGACACGCCGGCGTCCCGGCAGGAGGGGACCGGCCGCACCGGCCCGACCTCCGCCGGCACGCCGACCCCGGGCGCCGTCCCGCCGGCCTATCCCACGTACCAGGCACCGGCCGCACCCCGCCGGCGCGGCCTGCTGATCGCCTCGATCGTGCTGGCCACGGCCATCCTGCTCTGCGGTGGCGGCGGGACCGCCGCCTTCCTGGCCCTGCGGGACACCGAGAGCGGCCAGGGCTCCCCGGAGCCGACCGTCGCGGTGGACGGCTTCCTCACCGCCGTCTACCGGGACCGGGACGCGCGCAAGGCGGCCACCTTCGTCTGCTCCGCCTCGCGGGACAGCAAGAAGATCGACGGCAAGGTCGCCGAGGTGAACCGGTACGCCACCGACTACCGCAATCCGCGCTTCCGGTGGTCGAGCCCGAAGGTGGACAACCAGACCGGCGACCGGGCCACCGTCACCACCAAGCTCACCATGACCACCGCGGACGAGAAGGTCGCCGAGCAGTCGCTGCGCTTCACAGTGGTGCGGAAGACGGGTTGGTGGGTCTGCGAGGTGGGCTGACGCCGCCGGGTGGATAGGCTCGTCGGGTGCGATCAGCTGAGCGGCCGGCGGACCCGGCAGGCACCGGATGGCCTTCCCGCCTGCACGTGGTGACCGGCAAGGGCGGCACGGGCAAGACGAGCGTGGCGGCCGCGCTGGCGCTCGCCCTGGCCGGCGACGGGCGGCGCACGCTGCTGGTCGAGGTCGAGGGGCGGCAGGGCATCGCCCAGCTCTTCGGCACCGAGCCGCTGCCCTACGAGGAGCGGCACCTGACCGACGCCCCCGGCGGCGGCGAGGTGCGGGCCCTGGCGGTGGACGCCGAGGAGGCGCTCCTCGAGTACCTGGACATGTTCTACAAGCTGGGCGCGGCCGGGCGGGCGCTGCGCAAGGTCGGCGCCATCGACTTCGCCACCAC
Organism: Micromonospora sp. BS32; assembly: GCF_059089345.1. Lineage (NCBI taxonomy): Bacteria > Bacillati > Actinomycetota > Actinomycetes > Micromonosporales > Micromonosporaceae > Micromonospora > Micromonospora sp. BS32. The sequence continues at coordinate 83,922 of NZ_JBSSHR010000007.1, read as the reverse complement.
CATCGCCCCGGGCCTGCGGGACGTGCTGCTCACCGGCAAGGTGAAGGAGGCGACCACCCGCACGACCGGCCAGCGCCGGGCGTACGACGCGGTGGTGCTGGATGCGCCGCCGACCGGCCGGATCGGCCGCTTCCTCAACGTGACCGCGGAGACCGCCCGGCTGACCAAGGTCGGCCCGATCAAGACCCAGAGCGAGGGGGTCTCCGCGTTGCTGCGCTCCCCGATGACCGCAGTGCACGTGGTCACGCTGCTGGAGGAGATGCCGGTCCAGGAGACGGTCGACGCGATCACCGAGCTGAACCAGTTGGGCTTCCCCGTCGGCCGGGTGATCGTCAACGCGGCCCGGCCGCCGCTGCCGACCGGCCGTGAGGTGACCCGGGCCGAGCTGAAGCGCGGGCTGGTCGCGGCCGGGCTGCCGGCCGACGCGGCGACCGTCGCCGGACTGGCCGACGAGGCGCGCGACCAGCAGGTCCGCCGGGAGCTGGAGGACTCGCTCCGGACCGACCTGATGGAGCTGGACCTGCCCCTGACCGAGCTGCCGCTGCTTCCCGACGGGGTCGACCGGGCCGGGTTGGAGACGCTGGCGAAGATCCTCGGCAGGGCGGATTGACTCACACCTGACGTCGGCACGGGAGCGCGGACCGCACCGGCCCGATACGCTCGATTGGTGCCTTCCGAAGACGCGGCGCCACCGCTGGACGTCGACCAGATCCTCGCCGACCCCGGCGTGCGGATCGTCGTGTGCTGTGGCGCGGGCGGGGTGGGTAAGACGACCACGGCGGCCGCCCTCGCGCTGCGCGCGGCCGAGCAGCACGGCCGGCGGACGGTGGTGCTCACCATCGACCCGGCCCGGCGGCTGGCCCAGTCCCTCGGCCTGACCGAGCTGGACAACACCCCGCGCCAGGTCAAGGGGATCGACGTCGAGGTCAGCGGCGGCGAACTGCACGCCATGATGCTGGACATGAAGCGCACCTTCGACGACGTGGTGCTGCAGCACACCGATCCGGTGAAGGCGGCGGAGATCTTCGCCAACCCCTTCTACCAGGCCATGAGCTCCACCTTTGCCGGCACCCAGGAATACATGGCGATGGAGAAGCTGGGTCAGCTGCACGCCCGGGGCGAGTGGGACCTGATCATCGTCGACACCCCGCCGTCGCGCTCCGCGCTGGACTTCCTGGACGCGCCGGCCCGGCTCTCCCGCTTCCTGGACGGCCGGATGCTGCGCCTGCTTCTGGCGCCGGCGCGCAGCGGCGGGCGGAGCATGTTCAGCTTCGTGACCGCCAGCTTCGGGATGTTCTCGAAGGTGGTGCAGAAGGTGCTCGGCGCCCAGCTGCTCACCGACCTGTCCGGCTTCGTCGCCGCACTGGACTCGATGTTCGGCGGTTTCCGGCAGCGGGCCGAGCAGACGTACCGGATCCTGCAGGCGCGGGAGACGGCCTTCCTGCTGGTCGCGGCGCCGGAGCCGGACGCGGTCCGGGAGGCGGCCTACTTCGCGGGGCGGCTGCGGGAGGAGCGGATGCCGCTGGCCGGCCTGGTGCTCAACCGGGTGCACCGGCCGAGGGTGCAGACGCTGGACCCGGCGGAGAGCCTGGCCGGGGCGGCCCGGCTGGCCGAGCTGGGCGGCCACGACGGCACCGTCGAGGTGCTCCGGGCGCACGCCGCGCTGGCCCAGCAGGCGATCCGCGAGCAACAGGTGGCGGCCCGGTTCACCGAGGCGTTCCCGGCGGTGCCGGCGGTGTCGGTGACGGCGCAGCCCGCCGACGTGCACGACGTCGACGGGCTGCGGACGATCGGCGCGGCGATCAGCCGGCCGTGACCGGCGTCAGCCGGCGGAGGCGGTGACGAGGACCTTGTCCTTGCCGGTCTTGTCCTTGGCGTTCTTCTTCATGGCGGCCTCGAACATCTTGCGCCAGCTCGTCACCTGGGGGTGACGACGCAGCAACGCCCGCCGTTCCCGTTCGGTCATGCCACCCCACACCCCGAACTCGATCCGGTTGTCGAGCGCGTCGGCCAGGCACTCGTACCGAACTGGGCAGCTCCGGCAGATCCTCTTCGCCACGTTCTGTTCGGCGCCCTGTACGAACAACGCGTCCGGGTCCCCGTTCTGACACGCCGCCAGTGACGGCCAGTCAGTGATCATGCCCATGTGTACACGTCCCCCCTTGCAGTACCTACCGACCTCGTGCGACCAGCCGAGTCGATCCCCCCGGTCGTCCGGCCCGTTCCTTCCCCAAGGAGGCACGGACGACGTGTGGCCATGTCGCCGCCACCATCATGCTCTGTAGTCGCCTGATTACGCAACGTTGTCGGCTAAATCCATCATTCCGGACACTCCCGGCTTCCCGGGCCTTCGCGCGCCGCTTACCCGGCCGGAGTACGTGAAAACGCCGCGGTACTCCCCCGTTCGGAGGAGACTCGGCGTCAGGTCACACGCAACCACGCACCGGGGGTCGTGCGTTTAGCACAACGAGGTCGGCGCGCGCAGGAAATGGGGAAAGAACGCCCCAGCGCCCCTCGTTCCCTACTCGCGTACCCTGTCGAGGTGACCTGGATGCGGAAACGTGACCACAATGTCTTCACCAACGCCGCATCGCTACTGATCTGTGGCCTGTTGGCCGGCGTGGTCGTCGCGGCGGCGGCCTTCCCCGCGGTGGCGATGTCCGGCCTGGCCGCCAAGGCCGGTGCCGAGACCTTCGGCGCCCTGCCCAAGGAGCTGACCGTGGCCCGCGCGCCGCAGATCAGCTACCTGCTGGCCTCGGACGGCAAGACGCCGCTGGCGACCATGTACGACGAGAACCGTCGCGACGTGAAGCTCAAGGACATCTCGCCGCTGATGCAGAAGGCCATCATCGCGGCCGAGGACCATGACTTCTACAAGCACAACGGGGTCGACATCAACGGCGTCGCCCGGGCGTTCGTCAACAACCAGGCCAACGCCTCCCAGCAGGGCGCTTCCACGCTGACCATGCAGTACGTCCGGCTGGCCATCGCGTACTCGGCCACCCACCCGGCCGACGTGGTCGCCGCGACCGAGGACACCAGCGCCCGCAAGCTGCGCGAGATGCGCTACGCCCTCCAGATCGACAAGGAGTTCTCCAAGGAAGAGATCCTGGAGCGCTACCTGAACATCGCCTCCTTCGGCAACGGCGCGTACGGCATCTTCGCCGCCAGCCAGGTCTACTTCGGCAAGCCCCCCAGCAAGCTCAAGCTGGAGGAGGCGGCGCTGCTGGCCGGGATGGTCAAGGCGCCGACCACCAACGATCCGACCACCCGCAGCGGCAAGCCGCTCGCGCTGGACCGGCGCAACTACGTCCTGCAGAACATGGTCGACACCGGCGCCATCAGCCAGCAGGAGGCGGACGCCACCAAGGCCACCCCGCTGGTCGTGAAGGACAAGCGCACCCCGAACGGCTGCGTCGCCACCAACCAGAAGAACTGGGGCTTCTTCTGTGACTACTTCTACCGCTGGTGGATGTCCCAGCCGACGTTCGGCTCGACCACCTACGACCGGGAGCGCCGGCTGAAGAGCGGTGGCTACACCATCGTCACCAGCCTCGACGCGCAGGCGCAGAACGGCGCGGACAACGCGGTGCGCCGCAATCTCGGGGTGAACAGCAAGGCCGCCCGGATGGTCGCCGTGATCGAGCCGGGCACCGGCCGGGTCCGGGCGCTCTCGGTGAACCGGAACTTCAAGATCGACGACCCGAAGAAGCCGCAGAACCCGCTCTCCAGCAACCCGGCCAAGGCCAAGGCCAAGATCCGGGCGAACTACCCGAACACGGTGAACCCGCTGCTCTCCGGCGGTCAGGGCATCACCGGCTACCAGGCCGGCTCGACGTTCAAGATGTTCACCATGGTGGCGGCGCTGGAGAAGGGCATCCCGCTCAGCTACACGATCAACTCGCAGCCGGTGTTCAGGTCGAACTACCGCATCGAGTTCAACTCTGACGCCGCCTGCCCGGGCACGTTCTACTACTGCCCGAAGAACGCGAACCCGAGCATGACCGGCGTGCAGAACATGTGGACCGCCTTCGGCAAGTCGGTGAACACCTACTTCGTGCCGCTCGAGCAGCAGGTCGGCGCGGAGAACGTGGTCAAGGCGGCGCAGAAGCTCGGCATCACCTTCCGGGACCGGCTGGATGCCGAGTACGCGGCCGACGCCAACCAGTGGGGCGCGTTCACCCTGGGCGTCTCGGCCACCACCCCGCTGGAGGTTGCCAACGCGTACGCGACCCTCGCCGCGGACGGCAAGTACTGCGAGCCGATCCCGGTGCAGGAGATCCGGGACCCGGACGGCAACAAGCTCGACGTCGCCAACCCGCGCTGCGAGCAGCGGATCGCCACCCAGGTGGCTCGGGCCGCCGTGGACGCCGCCCGCTGCCCGGTCGGCGACAAGTCGGCCACCTCGAAGTGCAACGGCGCCACCGCGCGCAACGTCCGGCAGATCGTCGACGCCCCGGTCGCCGGCAAGTCCGGCACCACCGACGGGGACAAGACCTCCGCGCTGGTCGCGATGACCAAGCAGTACGCGGTGGCCGGCATCATGGCCGACCCGGACTGGCCGCAGACCACCCAGAAGATGGGCCACGACGTCAAGAACGGTATCAACCCGGCGGTCTACGAGACCCTGCGGGACGCGATGAAGGGCAAGGAGCGTATCGAGTTCACCCCGCCGAGCGGCAAGATCATCGAGGGTGACCAGCGGTCCATCCCGGGCGTGACCTGTCAGTCGGTGGAGAGCGCCCGGTCCCGGCTCAAGGACGCCGGCTTCGAGGTGGTCGTCTCCGACAACAAGGTGCCGTCGAACTGCGCGGCCGGCTCCGTCGCCGGCACCAGCCCGGACGGCCGCACCATCAAGGGCGGCGTGGTGACCATCGAGGTCAGCAGCGGCAGCGGCACACCTCTGCCGGGCACGCCGACCGTCAAGCCGGGCACCATCATCCCGCCGCCCCCGACGCGTCCCGGCCGGCCACGCGGCTGACCGACCGTAAGCACGCAGAACGGGCGGGCACCCTTCGCGGGGTGCCCGCCCGTTTCGCGTACGGCGGTCAGATTCCGAGCTGTCGGCGTACCTCGGCGGCCACCCGGCCCCCCTCGGCCTGGCCGGCCACCGCGGCCTGGGCCGCCTTCATGGCCGGGCCCATCTGCGCCTTGCCGGTGAAGCCGCCGGCGGCGAGCGCCCCCGAGACCAGCTCGGTCAGTTCCGCGTCGGAGAGCTGCTTCGGCAGGTAGCGCTCCAGCACCTCACCCTCGGCGGTCTCCTTGCCGGCCTGCTCCGCGCGGCCGGCGTCGGCGAAGGCGGTCGCGGCCTCCCGCCGCTTCTTCGCCTCCTTGCTCAGCACGGCGACCACCTCGTCGTCGGTGAGCTCGCGCTTGGCCTTCCCGGCGACCTCGGCGGTGCCCACGGCGGCCAGGGCCATCCGCAAGGTGGAGGTGGTCAGCTCGTCGCGCGCCTTGAGTGCGGCGCGCATGTCGGCAGTGAGACGGTCCTTCAGCGTGCTCATGGACGGTCAAACTACCCTGAACGACATGCGAAAGCGCACACTATTCCGGCTCGGAGCCGGAACCGTCGCCGCGGGCGCCGCCACGCTGGCGTACGCGTCGCTCGTCGAGCGCAACATGTTCACCCTGCGCCGGTACGACGTGCCGGTGCTGCCGGCCGACGCCGAGCCGCTGCGGGTGCTGCACCTGTCGGACCTGCACATGATGCCCGAGCAGCGACGCAAGCAGCAGTGGGTGGCGTCGCTGGCCGCTCTGGACCCGGACCTGGTCGTCGTCACCGGGGACAACATGGCGCACCCCGGGGCGGTGCCGGGCGTGTTGCGGGCCCTGCAACCACTGCTCGACTACCCGGGTGCGTTCGTCTTCGGCTCGAACGACTACACCGGGCCGGTCTGGAAGAACCCGTTCACCTACTTCCTGCCCGACCGGGAGTACACCGAGGGCGCCGAGCTGCCCTACGGCGAGCTGCGGGACGTCTTCACCGGGGCCGGCTGGGTCGACCTGAACAACGCCCGTACGTCGATCAAGGCGGGCGGACGGCTGGTGGAGCTGGTCGGCGTCGACGACCCGCACGTCGAGCGGGACGACTACCCCTCGGTGGCCGGCCCGGTCTCCGCCTCGGCGGACCTGGCGGTCGCGCTCGCCCACTCGCCCGAGCCGGCCGTGCTCGACCAGATGGCGGCGGACGGCTTCGGCCTGCTGCTCGCCGGGCACACCCACGGCGGCCAGGTCTGCGTGCCGGGCTACGGCGCGCTGGTGACCAACTGCGGGCTGCCCCGCTCCATGGCGCGTGGGCTGCACCGCTGGCCCGGCTCGGACGCCTGGCTGCACGTCTCCGCCGGACTGGGCACCCACCCCACCGCGCCGGTGCGGTTCGCCTGCCCACCGGAGGCGAGCGTGCTGACCCTCATCCCGCGCTGACCCGCCCCGGGGGGTACCGAGTTTGACCATCGGAGCGGGTGGGCTACTATTTGTCGGCACGCCTCGGGGTGTGGCGCAGCTTGGTAGCGCGCTTCGTTCGGGACGAAGAGGTCGTCGGTTCGAATCCGGCCACCCCGACCAGAGGCAAGGGCCAGGTGAGACAGACTCTCACCTGGCCCTTTTCCATGTCCTTGTGACCTTCCCCATCGGCTCTGGTCGTCGGCTAGTCGCCGCTTTCGTCCTCGTCAGCCTCGAAAGTCAGCGGAAAGTCAGCAAACGAGTCCCTGACCTTCTCCGCGCCGGCCTCGAAGGCGTGCGTGTACCGGTCCAGCGTGGTCGAGATCTGCTCATGCCCCATGACCCGGGCCACGTCGTTGATCGGTACGCCGTCCGACACCAGCCAGGTCGCGTACGAGTGCCGCACATCATGGAACCGAAGCCCACCCTGGGCCATGCGCGAGACGCGAGCCCGCCCCGGCGGTTCGGAAACTCCTCGATCACCTCGTTGCCGTCCCGGTCGCGCCAGGTCGCCCGCCACACCCTGGGCCCGACCTTGACGACCTTGCCGAGCTGACCCGCCCGCACGAGCGCCGGCCGCCAGATCCAAGCCCGGAAGACCGTGCGACGCAGCGGCCGCCGGCCTCGTTGGTGAACACCTCCCCCGCCGGGCCGGGCGGCACGAGCCGGCGGTGCGCCCGCAGGAGCTTGACCACGAACGGCGGCAGCGGCACAACTCGGCGGCCGAGGCAGCGAACGACGCCAGCGGCCTGCGATCCCGGTCACGCGTCGAGTGCGTTCAGCGGTCCAGGGTTCTGCTCGTGTCCCATCAGCGTGACCGTGCCTGGTGCGGCTGCTTTGGCGGCCCGCTCGATCGTCGCGCGCCGCGCCTCCCAGAACGCCTTGTCGTGTTCGGCTGCTGCCCCGGTGGAGCCGTCGAGCTGTTCGCGCAGGATGTCGGCGTGTCCGGCGTTGCCGGCTGGTCTCGGTGAGCATGTGGACCAGGATGTTGAACAGCTTCACGTCGGGACGTGGCCACCAGGGCACATAGCCAGGCGAGTCGATGGTGAGGGCGCCGATCGTCGCGTCCGAGTGCTCCCACACCCGCCGACGCCAGGGCGAGGACGATTCTCACGCCAGGCGATCACTCGACTCGGGCGCGATCGTCGTTGCTTCAAGGTTCCGCTGCCCATGATCGGGCGGCCGGGTCACGCGAGAATACCGAGCATTGGCGGCGCAGGCCGTGTCAGGATGCTCGGCATGTCTGGTCGCGCACTGAGCTTCGGAGCGGTGGCGGAAGCATACGAACGGTTCCGGCCGGGGTATCCCGTGGAGCTTTTCGACATGGTGATGGCGTACGCGGGTCAACCGGTCCAAACTGCCCTCGAGATTGGCGCTGGGACAGGCAAAGCAACCCGTCTGTTCGCTCAACGGGGGGTCATGGTCACCGCGACCGATCCTGACGGGGCCATGCTCGCCGAGCTGCGTAAGCACGTACCTGCAAACGTCAAGACTGTACAAGCCGCGTTCGAGGACCTCCGACCGGGCGAAAGCTATGGGCTGGTTTACGCGGCAGCGGCGCTGCATTGGACGAGAGCGGAGGGGCGGTGGTCGCGCATGGCAGCGCTGCTGGAGCCGGATGGCGTGTTTGCCTCGTGCGGTGGACCCGTCCAGCTAGCTGACCCGGCTGTGGAGGAGGCTGTTCGCGCGGCCCGGGCACCGTTCTTGGAGAGCGACGAGGTTCCGTCTCCAGATGGGACGCCGCCGGGACATGACATGCAGTGGCCGGGTACGGAGCTCCAACGGTCTGAGTGGTTCGCCGATGTCCGGCAGTCCGTGATCGAGCGGCGCTTGACGATGAGCGCTCGCGACTACGTTGGCCACCTCTCGACCATCTCGGCCTATCTCGAATTGCCGATCTCTGAGCAGGACCAGGTATATAGCCGGATCATGCAGGTCCTGCCTGAGACGGTCGAGATTGCCGCCGACATCATCGTTCATCTCGCGCGTCGCCGTTGCGAGCAGTAGTGCCGCGATGCGCGCACCCGTCGTGGACCGTGCGGGTTCCGCGGACGCCTTCGGGATCGTGCAAGATGTGGCGCTGCGATACGTGCGCTCGTGACGATGAGCGGGAGTTGTCAGATGGTCTTGAGCCGCTCACCGCGATCGATGCAGGCTCGCACCACGGCAGGTAGGACAAAGCCCTAGCCTTGCCTCCGTGATCGAGGACTTCGCGGATCGACTCCTGTGCGACGTGGCCGGTCTCGACCCCTGCACAGCGCTCGTCGAGGCCGGCGAGCAGGACGTCGACGGGCTGACCGACTACAGCCCGGAGGGCCACCAGGCCCGCGCCGATCTCGCGGCCCGCGCCCTGCGCGAACTCGAGATCTTGGGTGATGCACTGCCGGCCGCGACCCCGCTGCACGCCCACCTCGCCGAACGGCTGCATGCGCGTATCGCCTTCCATGACGCCGGGGAGGACCTGCGCGAACTGCACGCGGCGGCCACCGGTCCGCTCCAGCTCATCCGCCAAGCCGTCGAGGCCGCGGTTCCCAGCCGCGGCGCCGAGGCCGCGGCCTACGAGGAGGGCTGGGCTCGTGTCGGCGCGCGCCTGGCCGCGATCCCAGCGGCCCTGGACGGGTATGCCCGTAGCCTTCTACTCGCCGCCGAGCGCGGCAATTTGCCGGCGCGGCGCCAGGTGGAGCTCGTGACGCAGCGCTGCCGCAACTGGATCGACGACGACGTCGCCCTGGTGGATCGCTACGGCGAGGGGCGTCAGCAGGCGACGTTGCAGGCCGCAGCGACGGGCGCGCGACAGGCGTACCAGAAACTGGCCGAGATCCTGACCTCGGACCTAGCACCGCGGGCCGGTGACGAAGAAGCGTTCGGGCAGCAGCGGTACGCACTGTGGGTGCGCACCTTCCTCGCGACCCAGCCCCACCTGCGCGAGCTGTACGACTGGGGCTGGGACGAGTTCAGCGCGATCGAGGCGGAGCTGGTCGCGGAAGCGAAGGCCATGGGTGGGAGTGTGCCCGAGGTGCTCGCCTGGCTCGACAGCCCCGACGCGCCCGGCACGCTGCGCAGCAGGGAGGCGTTCGGGGCGTGGCTGCAGGAGCTGTTGGAGGCCGCCACCGAGCAGCTGCACGGCGTGTACTTCGACATCCCCGCGCCGCTGCGGCGCATCGAGTCGCGGTTGACCGCGTCGTCCGGCACCGGCTACACCGGGCCGTCGCGGGACCTGACGCGGCCGGGCCGGGTCTGGTGGTTCCTCCCCGAGGACGAAGCGAGCTTCCCCACCTGGTACGCCTACAGCACCGCCTACCACGAGGGCGTTCCCGGCCACCACCTCCACCTCGGCTACGAGGTCTGCCGGGGAGGCCTCGGGCAGCGACTGAACCTGCTCGGCGGGCTCTCCGGCAGCCAGGAGGGCTGGGCCTTGTACGCCGAGCGGTTCATGGACGAGCTCGGGCTCTATGAACAGCCGGGTGCGCGACTGGGGTATCTATTCATGCAGCTGCTGCGGGCGGCACGGGTCGTGCTCGACATTGGCCTGCACCTGCGGCTGCCGATGCCGTCTGGCGACGGAGCATTGTGGACGCCGGACGCGGCGTTGAAGCTATTGCGGGACCGCTGTCATCAGGGGCCGTACGCGTCCGCCGAGCTCGCGCGTTACCTGGGCCGGCCACGGCAGGCGCTGGCCTACAAGGTGGGTGAGCGCATGTGGCTGGCAGGCCGCTCGTCCTTTCCCAGCGACCGGCGCGCATTCCACCGTCGGGCGCTGCAGCTGGGTTCGCTGGGGTTGGATCAGTTGACGGCCGCTCTCGAGGGTGACCGCGCGCCACTCGTGCACCGCGGTGAAACAAGCCGGGGACCGCACTTGTAGCTGTACATCCTTGACATCCGAACAGTCTGAACCAGGGCCGGACCTATCAGCGTGTAAGACCGTGATACATCGGCTCCGTGCGTGCCACCAAAGGTCGGTAGGTCCGTAACGGTCAGCGGACCAGTCCGGCGATGAGGTTGACGGAACCTGCCACGATCACCACGCCGAACACGTATGACAGGACGGCATGGGTCAGCACGGTGCCCCGGATCCGAGGATCGCTGATGGCCGTGTCCGATACCTGGTAAGTCATGCCGATCGTAAAGGCGACGTAGGCCAAGTCGCGGTAGGTGGGCCGCCCCTGCACGGACTGGCCGCCGAAGCCGATCCCCCCGGTCGTTGATCGGAATTGCAGGTCGGCGTAGCGCAGGGTGAAGACCGTGTTGACAACGGTCCACGACAGCAGGACGGTCAGTATTGCGACGCCGATGAGCAGCACCCGCGTTGAGCCGCCATGCCGTCCGGCAGTGCTGAGAGCAAAGCCGACGCCCAGCAGGCTGGTGACGCCGGCCCCTACCAGCAGCACTGCGGCGGATCCCCGCGTCTCGTCCTCACGTGTGGCGAGTAGCTCGGTGTGGGAGCTGTCCGCTCGGACAATGATCGGCCAGATGGTGAGGAGGAAGGCGAGGGCGGCGGCGTCCCAGCCCCCGACCGCGGCCAACTCCCACGTCATGATCGGCAGGAGCACCAGAGCGACGATGAGCCCGATGGAGGCGACGATGACGGCTCGCCGCAGGGCAGGGGCGTGCCAGCCCAGCGCTCGGTGATACATCGTCTCCGGGGGCATGCCGGTCATCGTCCGAGTGTCTCCCGCCGCATCGCATGGTGTGCTCATAGCCGCGCACAACGAGCCCGTTGGTCACCTGGCTGGCCCACTGATCTAGCAATCGGCATGCCTCTGCGCCCGTCGAGCCGTGCGACTCGACTGCATGCGAGCCGGTAACACCTGAGCAGTCCGTGGCTTGGTCAGTTCATGGCTTCATGTCTTCCCAGGTGGTCAGGCAGAAGGGGTGACCGGCCGGATCGGCGTACACGAAACACTGTCCGCTGTTGGGCTGGAACTCGTACTTGGTTGCTCCTGCCGCCAGCACGCGCGCTTCGGCGGCCGCCCGGTCCTCCACGTAGAAGTCGAGGTGCATCATGATCGACGAGGTCGGGTCGGGCCAGGTGGGCGGTGTGTAGCCAGGCACGGTCTGGAAATCCATTCGGCCACCCGGGCCCTGGACCGTGGCCCAGTGCTCGCCCAGATTCGTCACTGTCCCGCCGGTGATGTCGGCGTAGAAAGCCGCCAGGCGGCCGGCGTCGGGGCTGTCGAGCGTGACCGAACTGAGCTGGATCGAGTCGGACATGTCGTCTCCTTCACAGTCATGGCGGCGGCATCGAGTCAACCATTTTCGAAGATGACGAACGACGTCCGACGAATCGGACAGGTCCTGACGCCTGCATTCATCTGCGATGCGCCCCGCCGCCGCGGACCGTGAGGGCCTCCTCCATGCGTCTCGAAGCGCCGGGGCGCGGAGTCGGGCCCGGCGCCCGACCGGATGGTCGGAACGCCGGGCCCGGTGACAGAGGTACGTCAGATGGGGCGGTTCGGCTCGCTCACCGGGCCACCCGGGTACGACGTGGTCCCGGTCTCGGGTACCACCTCCACCTCGGTCACCACGTAGTCCGTCTCCGTGGTGGTGCCGAGCGTACGGTCGTCATCGCCGGAGCGGTGCTTGGCGGCAGCAGCAGCGGCGGCGGCAGCGGCGCCCGCGACGGCGGCACCGGTCGCGACCGCGGCGCCGGAGACGCCCGCCTTGCCACTGTCGCCCTTGGACGCGGCGGCGTGCGCCACGCCCGGCGTGCCGACGCCGCGCCCCTCACCGACGGAACCGCGCCAGGCGCCGCTCTCGGCACCCCGGGACTCGATGAAGCTCTTGAACTTCTCCAGGTCCGACTCGGCCTGCTTCTCGACGATGTTCAGCTTGTCGCCGGCCTTCTCGACCAGCCCCTCCGGCTCGTACTCCAGGTGCAGCCGGACCATCGTGCGGTCGGTGCCGATCGGCTGGAAGTAGACGGCGCCGGCGTTCGTGGCGCCCTCGGTGGCCGCCCAGGCCACCTTCTCGTCCGGCACCTGCTCCAGCACGCTGGCGTCCCACTCGCGCTTGACCCCGGCGATCTGGGCGACCCAGTGCATCCGCCGGTCGTCGAGCTGGCGAACCTCCTGGACCCCGCCCATGAAGCGGGGGAACTCCTCGAACTGCGTCCACTGGTTGTAGGCGGTGCTGACCGGGACGTCGACTTCGATCGACTTCTCAACCTTGGTGGTCATAACAATCCTCCTCGTTCCGGTCGAACCTCCCTGGGGAGGGATCCGTCCATCTCGACAGAATCGGTACCCCCGGATCGGCGACTCAACCGAAATGGCCGGAGCCGGCGTCCGCCCGCTGGTAGCGGGCGCCGCTGGCTCCGAGGGGTACGCGGGTCAGGACGCCGCGGCGATGAAGTGTCCGGCCTGGTCGACGATCATGTGGGTGTAGCCGAGGCTGTCGTTGAAGACGACGGCCTGGCCGTCCGGGCCGACACCGACGATGACCATGTTCGCGGCCGTCTCACCGACCGCGAAGTTGACGTTCGACGTGCCCGCCTGGTCGGTGTCGCTCGGCCGGAAGGCCAGCGCGCCCGCCCTGGTCGGTTGCGTGGCGGTCACGTTCGCCACCAGCGCGGTCGGCCGAGGCGTCGTGTCGTTGCCGGTCGGGTCCACGTAGAACACCAGCACGCTGCCGGACGCCGTGGCCTGCGGCGCCGCCGGCGCGGGCGCCGCCGGCCCGACCAGGCCGGCACCCGCCAGCAGTGGTACGACCGCCAGCCGCGCCAGCCCATGTCTGATCATCATTGCGCCCCCGTGGCATGCCGATTCGACAGTGCCGCGTCAGCGTACAGCGACCCCGCTCGATGAAGCTGAGCCGCGAACGTACCGGAGGGATCGACCGATCGGCCCCCGCCGACCGCCGACGCGGACGCGTGCCACCGACGACCACGCCGCGTCACCGGTCAGGTACGAAGGGCGGTGGCGGGTCTTTGCTGGCAGAGTTGTCGGATGACCGCGTTGATCCGCTCCCGCCTGACCGACTGGACCTTCGTCGTACCCCTGCTCGCGGTTGTGTTGCTGATCCTCACCTGGGGGCGGGACCTGCCCGGCGTCGTGGTGGCCGTGGTGGCGAGCTTCCTGGCCGGCGCGGTCCTCGCGGCCGTCCACCACGCCGAGGTGGTCGCCCACAAGGTGGGTGAGCCGTACGGGTCGCTGGTGCTCGCGGTGGCCGTCACGGTGATCGAGGTGGCGCTGATCGTCACCCTGATGATCAGCGGTGGGGAGAAGACTCAGGCGCTGGCCCGGGACACCGTCTTCGCTGCCGTCATGATCACCTGCAACGGCATCCTCGGACTCTCCCTGCTGCTCGGCGCGCTCCGGCGCCGAGTGGCGGTGTTCAATCCGGAGGGCACCGGCGGCGCACTGGCGACGGTGGCCACCCTCGCCACGCTGAGCCTGGTGGTGCCGACCTTCACCACCAGCCGTCCCGGCCCCGAGTTCTCCCCCGACCAGCTGATCTTCGCCGCCGTCGCCTCGTTGGCCCTCTACGGACTCTTCGTGCTGGTGCAGACCGGGCGGCACCGGGACTACTTCCTCCCGGTCAGCAGCGACGGCAGGGTGCTGGACGCCGACGGCGACGGGCACGCCGATCCCCCGTCGACACGTACCGCCCTGATCAGCCTCGGCCTGCTCGTCGTCTCGCTGGTCGCCGTGGTCGGCCTGGCCAAGGGGGTCTCCCCCGCCATCGAGTCCGGGGTCGCCGCGGCCGGCCTGCCGCAGTCCTTCGTCGGTGTGGTCATCGCGCTGCTCGTGCTGCTCCCGGAGACCCTCGCGGCCGCCCGCGCCGCCCGCCGGGACCAGGTGCAGATCAGCCTCAACCTCGCCCTCGGCTCCGCCATGGCCAGCATCGGCCTGACCATCCCGGCGATCGCGCTCGCCTCGATCTGGCTCGACGGCCCGCTGCTGCTCGGCCTCGGCGGCACCCAGCTCACCCTGCTCGCGCTGACCGCGGTCACCGGGGTGCTCACCGTCGTGCCGGGGCGGGCCACCGTCCTGCAGGGCGGAGTGCACCTGGTGCTGCTCGCCGCCTTCGTCTTCCTCGCCGCCAGCCCGTGACGGCGACGGCCGACCACCCCTGGTCAGGGGTAGCGGCCCGCCGCCCGCAGCTCAGTCGTGCCGCTCGGTGCGCTCGATCTCGGTGAAGGCCGCCGTGAGGAAGCCCTCGAGCGGCCGGCCCGCGGGGAGCAGGTCGGCGACGAGCAGCGGGGCGTGCCGGGCGATCGCCGCCGGGTCGGGCGGGGAGTCGTCCTCGCCCGGGTGGTAGACGCCGAGGGCGCCGGCGAGCAGCACCAGCACCACGTGCGGGTCGACGTCCGGCCGCCAGTCCGCCGTCGACCGGACGCAGTGCTCCAGCACCTGCCGGACGTCGTCACCGTCGAGCCCGTCGGCGTGGGTCTGCTCCAGCAGCAGCCGCACCACGGCACCGAGGACCAGCCCGGAGCGTTCGGCCCCGGCGAGGCGGACGGTCGCCGCCTCGTACGCCTCGACGTCGCGCGCCCGGACGGCGGCCACGGCATCGGTGGCGGCCACGGCGATCTCCCGGGCCGGCGCGGGCAGGTGTCGCCAGGTCACGGTCACCCGGCCAGCATGGCAGAGCACTCCGACACCGGTGCGGGCCCGGGGCGGCCGGCCCGGACGTGCCCTTGGTCACCCGGCCGGCCCGCCGCCCGCGAGCGCGCCGGTAAACGGCTCGCGGCCTGTCACACCGGGCGACCAGAATCGCGGCATGCTGCGTCGTGCTCTCCCTCGTCGTCCGGAAGCCCGGCGGATCCTGCTCGGCACCCTGCTCTCGGCGGTCGGCCGCGGCCTCACCCTGCCGTTCCTCTTCATCTACCTGACCGACGTGCGTGGTCTCTCCGACCCGCGCGCCGGCCTGGTGATCGGTTGGTACGGCGCGGTCACCCTGGCGCTCTCCCCGCTGGGCGGCACCCTGATCGACCGGTTCGGCGCACGCCGGGTGGTGCTGCCGTCCCTGCTGGTGGAGGCGCTCGGCACCGGCGCGCTGGCCCTGGTCGACTCGACCGCGTCGGCTTTCGGGGTGGCCACGGTGATCGCGATCGGCGGCTCGGCGATCTGGTCCGGGCAGAACACCATCCTGGCCTCGCTCACCGCGGACGACGAGCGCCAGCGGGTGTACGGCCTGAACTTCGCCCTGCTCAACCTTGGCATCGGTGTCGGCGGGCTGATCTCTGGTGCGATCGTGGACACCGCCCGGCCGGCCTCCTTCCAGCTGATCTACCTATTCGATGCGGTCAGCTACCTCACGCCGGCGCTCATCCTGCTCAGCCTGCCGCACGTCGGGCATCGGCTCGCCGCGGCCAGGACCGGCGCGGAGAAGTCGAGCGGCGGCTACCTCACCGTCCTCCGGGACCGTCCGTTCCGCCGCTTGGTGATCTTCGGCCTGGTCCTCACCACCTGCGGCTACGCCCAGATCGAGGTGGGCTTCACCGCGTACGCGGTGCGGGTGGCCGAGGTGACCCCGCGGGTGGTGGCCTGGGCGCTGGCCGGGAACACCCTGATGATCGTGCTGTCCCAGTTGCTGGTGATCCGCCGGATGGAGGGGCGCAGCCGTACCCGCGCCCTGGCCGCGGTGGGCGGCGTCTTCGCGACGGCCTGGCTGGTCCTCGGTGCCGCCGGCCTGATCGAGACCGGGGGCATGCTTGTTCCGGCGCTTGGCGTGGTGTTCTGCGCGGCGATCTTCGGGTTCGGCGAGACGATGCTGTCGCCGGTGATGCCGGCGCTGACCAACGCGCTCGCCACCGACGAGCTGCGCGGCCGGTACAACGCGATGAGCTCGATGATCTTCGGAATCAGCGGGGTGATCGGTCCGGTGACCGCCGGGCCGCTGATCGGCGCGGCCGACGGAAAGGTGTGGGTGGCCTTCGTGGTGGGTGGCTGCCTGGCCGCGTCGTTGCTCGCCCTTTCCCTGCGCCCGCTGCTGACCGCCGCCCAGGACGGTCGCGCCCCGGCCCCCGTCCCGGAACCCGCCCACGCCTGACTGCCGGTCCGACGCGTGGCCTGACCCCGTCCACGCCCGACCGCGACCGGGGACCATCCATCAAGATCGTGCTGAATCCTGGAAGTAGTGGCATCGGTTCGTCTCGGAGACCACTACTTCCAGGATCGAGTGCGATCGTGACCGGCGTTGCCGGTGGCGGTGGCGGGGCGTGGAACGGGAACGGGCCCCGGAGCGGATGCTCCGGGGCCCGTCACGGGCGGGGGTCCTGCCGTCAGGCGACGGGAACCTCGGCGGTGGTGCGGATCCGGTCCAGGGCCGGCGCGGAGACCGGCGAGCTGGCGGTCAGGTACGCCACGAAGGCGTCCAGGTCGATCATGCCGGTGACCAGGTTCGTGCCGCCCTTGAGGACGGTGAAGCCGTCCCCGCCGCCGGCGAGGAAGTTGTTCACCGTGACCCGGTAGGTGCCGCCGTCGGTGACCGCGACGCCGCCCAGGGTCAGGCTGCCCCGGACCACCCGGGTGCCGGCGCACGGGTCGGCGGTGGTGCCGGTGGTCCCGTTCACGTCGACCGTGTAGTGGACCGTCGAGGACGGGTAGAGCGTGCGGCCGGTGACGAACTGCTGCTCCAGCGTGCAGTAGAGCTGCGCACCGGTGAGGTCCAGCGTCACCAGGTTGTTGGAGAACGGCTGGACGGTGAAGGCCTCCTCGTAGGTGACCGGGCCGGCGTCGAGGTCGGCGCGGACACCACCGGGGTTCATGAACGCGCCGAGCGCACCCTGCTCGTTGTCGGTGGCGGCGAACTGCGCGTCCGCGATCACGTTGCCGAGCGGCGACTCGCCCTTGGCCGTACCGAAGAGCGTTTCCTGGTTGCGGTTGAGCACCTCGGTGGTCTCACCGACGACCTTGGTGGCGACCGGGCCGAGCGCGGTCTTGTACCGGGTGATCAGCTCGGTCTGCGCCGCGTCCTTGGCGACGTCACGGGTGACCACGACGTTGTTCGCCTTGGCGGTGAGCACGTCGCCGGTCATCCGGTCGATCTTCAGGTCGATGTCGGTGACCAGGCGGCCGAAGGAGCTGGCGCTGGTGACCAGCTTGCCGTTGATCTCGCAGTTGTACGCCTGGTGGGTGTGGCCGCTGACGATCGCGTCGATCGACGGGTCCATCCGGTTGGCGATGTCGACGATCGGGCCGGAGAAGCCGGCGCAGCCGTTGATGTCGGTGCCGGTGGTCTGCACGCCACCCTCGTGCAGCAGCACGACGATGCTCTGCACGCCCTGGGCGCGCAGGATGCGGGCGTACTTGTTGGCGGTGTCCGCCTCGTCGGCGAAGGTGAGGCCGGCGACGCCCTCCTGGCTGACGATCTCCGGGGTGCCCTCGAGGGTCATCCCGATGAAGCCGACCTTGACGCCGTCGACCTTCTTGACCGCGTACGGCGGCAGCAGCGGCTGGCCGGTCGCGGTCTTGAACGCGTTGGCGGAGAGGTACTGGAAGCCGGCGCCCGCGTACGGGGTGCCGTCGGCGCAGCCGTCGACCGGGTGGCAGCCACCGTTCTGGATGCGGAGCAGCTCGTTGGCGCCCTCGTCGAACTCGTGGTTGCCGACGCTGGCGAAGTCGAGCCCGGCCATGTTCAGCGACTCGATGGTCGGCTCGTCGTGGAACGCGGCGGAGAGCAGCGGGGAGGCGCCGATCAGGTCGCCGGCGGCGACCGTGATGGTGCGCTCCTGCTCCTCCTCGGTGGCCCCGCGCAGCTTGGCGAGCTGGGTGGCCAGGTACTCGGCGCCACCGGCGGGCTGGCCGGCGATGGTGCCGCTGGAACCGGTGGGCGGCTCCAGGTTGCCGTGGAAGTCGTTGATGGCGAGCAGCTTGACCTCGACCGGCGGGGGACCGGCCTCGGCCTGGCTCGGGTTGACGGCGACCGTGCTGAGCGCGGCCGCGGCGAGTGCGGTCAGGCCGACAGCGGCCCGACGCATCCCGGGGACGGACATGGAACTCCTCGTGAGGTTCGGCCTTGGACGCTGCGCGGGCGATGGTTCGCCCGGCGACCCTGATCCGTGCCGTGACAGGGGGTGGATCACGGATGGCGGCGGTCGGGGATGCCGCTCCGTCGGGGACAGCCTCTCATCTCCGGCCGCGCCGGTCGACTGGGGAAGTCGAACAGACCTGCGGATACGTCAGGTGGCCTCGGACGGACGTTCGGACGATTCCGACATGACGGGTAGCTGAACCGCCCGCCCCTCGGCCGCAGCCACGTCGAGCCGAGCCGGGCGGCGTGCATGTTCGACCCGTACGCGACGTACCAGAGCAGGTCCACGGTGGAGCCCCGGTCAGAACCCGCAGGTCTGCCCGGCGGCGTGGCTGACCTGCACGGTGTGCGTGGCACAGCCGTCGTCGGTGACCCGGTGCAGCAGGAAGGCGGTCGGCTCGTCCACCCAGCCGATCTCGTCGTCGGCGGCCATGGTGAGCGACGCCTGCCGCCAGGTGCTCGGCGCGACGGTGAGCACCGTGCCGGCGAAGCCGGTGGTGACCGGGCGGTGCAGGTGGCCGGCGGCGATGCGTACCACGTGGGGGTGCCGGCGGACGACCTCGGCGAGCGCGTCGTCGTCGGCGAGTCGGATGGCGTCGGCGGCCGGGATGCCGACAGCGACCGGTGGGTGGTGCAGGAAGACCAGCGCCGGCACGTCGGGCCGGCCGGCGAGCACCCCGTCGAGCCAGCCCAGCTGTTCGTTGCCCAGCCGGCCACCTCCCTCGCCGGGGATGAGCGAGTCGAGCGCCACGACGGTCAGGCCGGGATGGTCGACGTGGTAGTAGGCGGAGTAGCCCCCGCCCAGGTAGGGCGTGCCGCCGAAGGCGTCGAGCAGCGACTCCCGGTCGTCGTGGTTGCCGGTCACCAGGTGCACCGGCAGCGGGAACCGGCCGATCACCTCGCGCAGCGCGGCGTACTCGTCGGGGCGGCCGTGGTCGACCAGGTCGCCGGTGATCACCACGCAGTCGGGGCGGGGATGCAGCGCCAGCACCCTGCCGAGCGCCCGGTGCAGGCCGGCGGCGGGCACGGCGGCGAGCACGCCGGTGGTCAGGTGCGGGTCACTGAGCTGAGCGACGAGCATGGTGGCTCCTCCACTGCGACCGGGACCCTCACGCTAACCCGCCGGGCCCGCCCGCCGGGTACCCACAGGCCCTGTCCACACCCTGTGGATGAAACATGTGTACGAACAAATCGATCTTGATGGGCGGGGTGGTCGCCGACTGAGTACGCTTGATCGCAGCCCCGGCGCCGGCCGGGACCCTCCCCCATCTGGAAGAACGTGGATCACGAGCGAGTCGTCCGGGACGCCACGGTCCGCCTGCCCATGGCGTCGACCGCGGTAGAGGCGTGCACCTGGACGGTGGCCACGCTCGCCCGGTACACCCCGGCCACGATCTCCGTCCTGCTCCAGGTCCACGACCGGCTGCGCTGCATCGCGGCGACCGGAGCCTGGCAGGTCTTCTCCACCGTGCCGCCCAAGTCCGGCATCGTCGGTCGGGTCTACGCCTCCGGCGCGTCCGCGACCGTCCCCGATGTTGCCGACGACCCCGACTACCTCCCAGTACGCCCCGACGTCACCGCCGAGATCTGCGTACCGGTGCTCGACCCCGCGGGGCGCCCGATCGGCGTCCTCGACCTTCAGTGGAGCGAGCCGACCGAGCTGGGGCCGTGGCGGGAGACCGCCGAGCGGCTCGCCGCCCGGCTCGGCGCCCGGATCATGGCACTCGGCGGCCCGCCCGCCGAGAGCCGCAGCGAGAAGCTGCTCCGGCACGCCACCGCGCTGACCTCCGCCCCCACCGAGTGGGACCTGATGACCGCCGCGATCGTCGCGGCCCGGGACGTCTCCACCCTCTCCGCCGCCGTGCTGGTGCTCAACGGCCGGCGGGGTCCCCGGCTCGGCGCGCCGACCGCCACCCCCGGCGAGCTGGAGTCCCGGATCCGCGCCGAGCTCACCGAAGCCGGGGTGGGCCGGCTCGGCCGGCTGATCACCCGCGCGCACCGGCAGGGCTCGGCGTACACCCTGGGCGAGGCGGGTCATCCGCCCACCGACGAGTACCAGCCGCTCGCCCGCGCCGGGGTGCGGACCCTGGTGTCGGTGCCGATCGGGCGGCCCGACGTCGGTGGGGTGCTGCTGGTGGCCGACGAACGGCTGCTGCGCCCCGACCCGACCACCGTCAACCTGATCGAACTGCTCGCCGGGCAGGCCTGGGGCGCGGTGGACCGGCTGCGCACCCTGGCCCAGTTGCGCGAGCAGGCCAGCTCCGACCCGCTCACCGGGCTGCGGCACACCGGGCCCTTCGGGCAGCGGCTCGCGGCGGCCACGCCGGGGCGTACCGCCCTGCTGGCCATCGACGTGGACGGCTTCAAGACGGTCAACGACACCTACGGCCACCAGGCCGGCGACCGGCTGCTGGTGGGGCTGGCCCGGGCCCTGGAGGGCGCGCTGCGGCACGGCGACGAGCTGTACCGGGTGGGCGGCGACGAGTTCGTCGCGGTGATCGAGGTGAGCCGCCCCGAAGAGGCGGTCCGGATCGCCGAGCGGCTCACCGAGGCGGCCCGCCGTACCGGCCGCACGATCAGCGTCGGCGTGGCCCTCCTCCACCCCGGCGAACCGGCGGAACGGACACTGCGCCGCGCCGACCAGGCCCTCTACCAGGTCAAACGCCAGGGCCGCGACGCCGTCCGCCTCGCCGCCGCCTAACGCGGGGTGAACTCCCGGGCGAGGAGTTCGGCGATCTGGGCGGTGTTCAGCGCGGCGCCCTTGCGGAGGTTGTCGCCGGTGACGAAGAGGTCGAGGGCGCGGGGGTCGTCCAGGGCGCGGCGGATGCGGCCGACCCAGGAGGGGTCGGTGCCGACCGCGTCGATCGGCATCGGGAACTCGCCGGCCGCCGGGTCGTCGACCAGGATCACGCCAGGGGCGTTGCGCAGCGCCTCGCGGGCGCTCTCGGCGTCCACCTCGGTGGCGAAGACCGCGTGCACCGCCACCGAGTGACCGGTCACCACCGGCACCCGTACGCAGGTGGCGGAGACCTTGAGGTCGGGCAGCCCGAGGATCTTGCGGGACTCGTTGCGGATCTTCATCTCCTCGGAGGACCAGCCCCCGTCGGCGAGCGAGCCGGCCCACGGCACCACGTTGAGCGCCAGCGGCGCGGGGAACGGCCCCAGCTCGTCGCCGACCGCCTGCCGCACGTCACCGGTGCGGGAGCCGAGCACCCGGTCACCGGCGATCTTGCCGAGCTGGAGGTGCAGCGCGTCCACGCCGGCCTGCCCCGCCCCGGAGACCGCCTGGTACGACGCGAGCACCAACTCGCGCAGGCCGTACTCGCGGTGCAGCGGGGCGATCGCCACGATCATGCCGAGGGTGGTGCAGTTGGCGTTGGCGATGATCCCCTTGGGCCGGTTGCGCACCTGCTCCGGGTTGATCTCGGGGACCACCAGCGGCACGTCCCGGTCCATCCGGAAGGCGCCGGAGTTATCGACCACGACCGCGCCACGGGCCACCGCGATCGGCGCCCACTCGGCGGAGATTTCGTCCGGCACGTCGAACATGGCCACGTCGACCCCGTCGAAGGCCTCCGGGGACAGCGCCGCGACGGTGAGCTCCTCGCCCCGGCACCGCACCCGCCGCCCGACCGAACGCGCGGACGCGAGCAGCCGGATCTCGCCCCACACGTTGCGGCGGGCGGAGAGCAGCTCGCACATGACGGTGCCCACGGCACCGGTCGCCCCGACCACGGCAAGGGTGGGCAGCGCCGTCATCGGCGCTACCGTCCTGTCCCCGCGTAGACCACGGCTTCGGACTCGCCGCCCAGATCGAACGCGTCGTGGATGGCCCGGACCGCCTTGTCGAGGTCGGTGTCCCGGCAGACCACGGAGACCCGGATCTCCGACGTGGAGATCATCTCGATGTTGACCCCGGCCGCACCGAGCGCGGCGAAGAAGCCGGCGGCGACACCGGGGTGCGAGCGCATGCCGGCGCCGATCAGGGACACCTTGCCGACGTGGTCGTCGTAGAGCAGGCCCTTGAACTTGACCGTCTCCTGGATCTTGCTGAGCGCGGCCATCGCGGTGGGGCCGTCGGTCTTGGGCAGGGTGAACGAGATGTCCGTCCGGCCGGTGCCCTCGGTGGAGACGTTCTGCACGATCATGTCGATGTTGATCTCGGCACCGGCCACGGTGTCGAAGATCCGCGCGGCCGCACCCGGCTCGTCGGGCACCCCGACGATCGTGATCTTGGCTTCGCTGCGGTCGTGGGCGACCCCGGTGATCAGCGCCTGTTCCACGGAAAGGTCCTCCATCGATCCGGTGACCATCGTGCCGGTGTTGGTCGAGTATGACGAACGGACGTGGATCGGCAACCCTGCGCGCCGGGCGTACTCCACGCTGCGCAGGTGCAGCACCTTGGCGCCGCAGGCGGCCAGTTCCAGCATCTCCTCGTAGGTGATCTGCTTGATGTGCCGCGCGTCCGGCACGATCCGCGGGTCGGCGCTGAAGATGCCGTCCACGTCGGTGTAGATCTCGCAGACGTCGGCGTGCAGCGCGGCGGCGAGCGCCACGGCGGTGGTGTCCGAGCCGCCCCGGCCCAGCGTGGTGACGTCCTTGGTGTCCTGCGAGACGCCCTGGAAGCCGGCGACGATCACCACCGAGCCCTCGTCGAGCGCGCCCTTGAGCCGGCCCGGGGTGACGTCGATGATCCGGGCCTTGCCGTGCACCGAGGTGGTGATCACGCCGGCCTGCGAACCGGTGAACGAGCGTGCCTCGTACCCCAGGTTGTGGATGGCCATGGCGAGCAGCGCCATGGAGATCCGCTCGCCGGCGGTGAGCAGCATGTCCAGCTCGCGGCCCGGCGGCAGCGGGCTGACCTGGTTGGCCAGGTCGAGCAGCTCGTCGGTGGTGTCACCCATCGCGGAGACCACCACCACGACGTCGTCGCCGGCCTTGCGGGCCGCGACGATCCGCTCCGCGACCCGCTTGATGCGCTCGGCGTTGGCGACGGAGGACCCGCCGTACTTCTGCACCACGAGTGCCACGACGGTGCACTCCCTCCCAGCGACGACCCTGAGCGTGCCGACGCCGCCGGCTGCTCGAGTCCGGCGGCGCGTGTCAGACCTGTCCAGGGTATCGGGCGGTACGCCAGGCCCGGTCGGGTGATCCCACCATCCGGCGGGGACCGTGGTTTCCGCCCCGCCACGACACGCCGTCCCGACCCGGGTCCCGGCGGTCCCGGCACGGCGCAGAATGTGCCGGTGCATGCCCACCCGCGCCCGGCGCGACGACTCACCGGCGCCGTTCTCGTGACCCTCCCGACACTGCTCGCCGCCTGCGCCTCCGCGGCCCCGGCGGCGGCACCGACCGGGCCGCCGGACGCGTCCCCGGCGGAGCCGGCCGGGGCCCGGGACGCCCTCGCCGCGCTGGCCGCGGCGGCGCGGGACCGGCACCTGACCGCGCGGTACACGCTGACCGGCACCGACGGGCCGCCAAGGGACATCACGGTGACCAGCGCGAACGACGGGACCTGGCGGATCGACGTGCCGGGCGGGGCGCTCGGCGGCACGGCCGACGTGTCGCTCGCCGCCACGGCCGACGGGCTCTTCCAGTGCGGCCTGCCGTCCGCCGGCCGGCCGGGCGCGGCCGGCTGCGTACGCCTCGGCGACCGGGACCAGGCGGTGCCCGCCGCCCTGGACCCGCGGGTGCAGCACCCGTTCACCGACTGGCTGTCGGTGCTGACCGACCGCCGGGCGCCGCTCTCGGTCTCCGCCGCCACCCCGCCGGCCGGGGCGACTGGGATCTGCTACGCGGTCGAGACCACCTCCGCCTCGCTGAACCCACCGCTGGACGTGGGCATCTACTGCTTCGACTCCGACGGCACGCCCACCTTCCTGCGGGCGGCGCTCGGCACGCTGACCCTGGCCGGGCCGCCCGGGCCGGCGCCGGCCACCGTGTCGCTGGCCGGCCCGGTGGTGGGCGGCGAGCCGTTGGGCGTGGCGGCGCCGTCGTCAAGCACGGGCGTGGGAACGTCCTGACCCGGCGTGGCGTTACGGGTGCTCTTGCCCACATCTGTCCGACCCGACCGTCGGCACCAATCGCCCATACGGGACGCTTCATCCATGGCCGACCTCACCCCGCTGCTCGCGTACCGCTGGAGCCCTCGCGCCTTCGACCCGGACGCCGAGCTGATCGGCGGGGAGGCGGCCTCCCTGCTGGAGGCCGCCCGGTGGGCACCCTCGACGGGGAACGCCCAACCCTGGCGGTTCGCCCTCGGCCACCGCGACGACGAGACCTGGAAGCGGATCCTGGTCAGCCTGCCCGCCGACGACCAGCACTGGGCCCGGCACGCGTCCGCCCTGGTGGTCGGGGCGCACACCGGCGGCGACGCCGAGCGGGCCGCGTACGACCTCGGTCAGGCGATCGCCCACCTCACCGTCCAGGCCACCGCGCTCGGCCTGCACGTACGCCAGCTCACCCGCTTCGACCGGGGCGGCCTCGCCGCCGAGCTGGACCTGCCGGCGGGCGTCCGGCCGCTGGTGGTGGCCGCCGTCGGCCGGCTCGGCGACCCGATCGGCCTGCCCGAGGAGCTGCGGCGCCGGGAGACCGCGCTGCGCCACCGGCAGCCCGTCGCGGCACTGCTGCTGCGCTGAGCCGTTCCCCCGCGCCCGTCAGGGTCCCGGCTCAGTCTCCGCAGGCGGCGCGGAGGAGCACCATGGCGGCGTCCGTGTTGCGGTAGAAGACATGCCGGCCACGCCGGGTCCGGACGACCAGCCCCGCGGCGTGCAGCGCCGCCAGGTGCTGAGAGACGCTCCCGGCGGACAGGCCGGTACGCCGGGCCAGGTCGGTGGTGGTGGCCGGCGAGCCGAGCAGGTGCAGCAGCGCGGCCCGGCCCGACCCCACCACCCGGGACAGCGGATCCCCGGTGGGCACGGCGGACGCCTCCCAGAGCGTGCCGACCGCCCGGACCGGGTACGTGCCGGCAGGCGCCGAGTCCTCCAGCAGGTTCCACAGCACCCGCCGGTCGGTGAAGACACCCGGATTGAGCGCCAGCCCGCGCCCACCCAGGTCGAAGTCCCGCTCGAACGGGTCGTCGCTGACCACCCGGTCACCGAGCCAGTGCAGGGTCGGGTGCAGCTGGTCGAGGAGCCGCCCGGCGCCACCCTCGGCGAGCTGGGCGGCGCGGTGCGCGACGTCTGCCTCCAGCAACGCGCGCATCCGCGCCCAGTCCGGGGCGATCGCCTCGTCGTACCAGACCCCCAGCGCGTCGACGACCTGCGGCAGCAGCTCGCGCGGCTCGACCAGCAGGGCCTGCCCGAACGGGGTCAGCGGTCCGCTGGGCAGGGTGGACAGCAGGTCGCGTACCACCACGTCGGGCGGGGTCGCGGCGATCTGGTCGAGCTGCTCGGCCAGGGTCACGTCCACGCGGGGCGCGGCCGGGGTGAGGAAGTCGGGCAGCCAGCGCCGGGGCCGGGTCAGCTCCCGCAGCGGTCGGACCCGTCCGGCCACCTCGGGGCGACGGAGAGCCGTCCTGGCCCGGTCGATCCAGGACAGGTGCACGGCGTACCGGATCGGGTTGTCCAGCACCCACATGCTGGAGACGGTCTCCCACACCGGCGAGACGGTGAACCGTACGCCCGCCACGTCGGCCGGTTCGAAGCGCAACTCGGACATGCCCACCCCCGTGGATTCGGCTCAGCCTAAATCGCTCGACCGGGCGGCCGGGGGCACGGTTCGCTTACCGGTCATGGGGGCCAGAGACACCATCCGCACCGCCGTCCGGCACGTCGTACCGCCGGCCGGCCTCGTCCGCAGCCTGGCCGTGCAGGCCATGGTGTACGCCACCGGCCACGGCCTCTTCCAGGCCGGCAGTGCCGTCTTCTTCACCCGGGCCCTGGGGCTCAGCCCGGCCCAGGTGGGGTTGGGCCTGTCGATCTCGGCCGGGGTGTCGCTGCTGGGCACGGTGCCGCTGGGCGGGCTCACCGACCGGTACGGCCCGCAGCGGGTCTGGGTGCTCGGGCTGGTGCTGGAGGCGGCGCTCTTCGCCAGCTACCCGTTCGTGGGCGGGTTCGCCGGTTTCCTCGCCGTGGTGGTGGCGCTCGCCGGTGTCGACGCCGCGACGGGGGTGGCCCGGCAGGTCTACTCGCTCAACGCGCTGCCCCCGGCCGAGCGGGTCACCGCGATGGCGTACCAGCGTTCCCTGCTGAACGTCGGATTCGGGCTGGGCGCGGTGATCAGCGGCCTGGTGGTGGCGGTGGACACCATGGCGGCGTACCGGGGGATGGTCTGGTTCATCGCGGCGGTGTTCCTGGTGACCGCGGTCTTCGTGCGGCGGCTGCCGCAGATCCCCGAGGCGGCCCGGCCGGCGGAGCCGTTGAGCCGGTTCGCCGTGCTCCGGGACCGCCCGTTCATGGCGGTGTCGCTGCTCTCGGGGCTGCTCACCGCGCACCAGACGCTCTACCTGACGGTGATGCCGCTGTGGATCCTCACCCACACCGACGCTCCGAAGACCCTGATCGCCGGGCTGGTGCTGTTCAACACGGTGCTGATCGTCCTGCTCCAGGTACGCGCCAGCCGGGGTGCCGACACCGCGCCGGGCGCGGCCCGGGCGTCCCGCCGGGGTGCCCTGCTGATCGCCCTGTTCTGCCTGGTCCTGCCGATCTCCGGGGCGACCCGGGGCCCGCTCACCGTGGTGGTGCTGGTGGCCGCCGCGACGCTGCTCATCGTGGCGGAGCTGGTCGAGTCGGCGGGCACCTGGGGGCTCACCGCCACCCTGCCGCCGGCCGCCCAGCGCGGCGCGTACGTGGGGGCGTTCCGGCTCGGCTCGCAGTTGCAGTACCTGATCGCCCCAGCGGGGTTGACCGCGCTCGGGGTGACCACGGGCGGCTGGGGCTGGTACCCGACGGCGGCGGTCTTCGCGCTGGTCGGGGTGGCGATCGTCCCCGTGGTGGCACGAGCCGAGCGGACGCCCCGGCTGGGCCAGCCCACCCCGGAACCGGACCGGACGGTGACTCCGGTCCCATAGTCCGGACCTGCCTTCCCCGCCCCCGTCTCACCACGTAGGGTGACCCTGTCATGTGGCGGGCGTACCTTCTTCTTGGTCGCCGCGACGAGGCCTGACCGGCCGGCACCTCGTCGCGGAGTCGAACCGCGCCGTCCAGCACATCCGAACTTCTCCTCGGCACCCGCTCGGGCACCGTCGCCCGGCACCTCGCCGACACCTTCCGATTGCTGACGCCCGACATGACCCACGGGAGCACTCCGCCATGGCTGATACCGCCACTGACGTCGAGACCGATCCGTTCGCCCGGCAGCGCCCCAGCCGGATGCCGTTCCGCCGCTACGAGCCCTACCGGCAGCAGTTCCGCATCGACCTGCCGGACCGCACCTGGCCGACCCGGCACGTCGAGACCGCGCCCCGCTGGTGCGCGGTCGACCTGCGCGACGGCAACCAGGCGCTGATCGACCCGATGTCCCCGGAGCGCAAGCGCCGGATGTTCCAGCTGCTCGTGCAGATGGGCTACAAGGAGATCGAGGTCGGCTTCCCGTCCGCCAGCCAGACCGACTTCGACTTCGTCCGCCAGCTGATCGAGCAGGACCTGATCCCGGAGGACGTCACCATCCAGGTGCTGACCCAGTGCCGGGAGCACCTGATCGAGCGGACCTTCGAGTCGCTGCGCGGCGCCCGGCGGGCGATCGTGCACTTCTACAACTCCACCTCGACGCTCCAGCGCCGGGTGGTCTTCGGCCTGGACCGCGACGGCATCACCGACATCGCCACCTCCGGCGCGCGGCTCTGCCAGAAGTACGCGGAGATCCACACCCCGGACACCGAGATCTACTACGAGTACTCGCCGGAGTCCTACACGGGCACCGAGCTGGAGTACGCGCTGGAGGTCTGCGCCAAGGTCATCGACGTGGTCGATCCGACCCCGGACCGCAAGCTGATCGTCAACCTGCCGGCCACCGTCGAGATGGCCATGCCCAACGTGTACGCCGACTCGATCGAGTGGATGCACCGGCGCCTGCCCCGGCGGGACAGCCTGGTGCTGAGCCTGCACCCGCACAACGACCGGGGCACCGGGGTGGCCGCCGCCGAGCTGGGCCTGCTGGCCGGCGCCGACCGGATCGAGGGCTGCCTCTTCGGCAACGGCGAGCGGACCGGCAACGTCGACCTGGTGACGCTGGGGCTCAACCTCTTCTCCCAGGGCATCGACCCAATGATCGACTTCTCGAACATCGACGAGGTCCGGCGGGCCGTCGAGTACTGCAACCAGCTGCCCGTGCACGAGCGCCACCCGTACGCCGGCGACCTGGTCTACACCGCCTTCTCCGGCTCGCACCAGGACGCCATCAAGAAGGGCCTCGACGCCCTGGCGATGGACGCGGCCGAGGCCGGGGTGCCGGTCGACGAGTTCACCTGGGCGGTGCCGTACCTGCCGATCGACCCGAAGGACCTGGGCCGCACCTACGAGGCGGTCATCCGGGTCAACTCGCAGTCCGGCAAGGGCGGCATCGCGTACATCATGAAGACCGAGCACCAGCTGGACCTGCCGCGGCGGCTCCAGATCGAGTTCTCCGGCGTGGTCCAGCAGGTCACCGACCACTCCGGTGGCGAGGTGGAGCCGGGCACCATGTGGGAGATCTTCGCCCGCAACTACCTGCTCGAGCACCAGGTGGACCCGGCGCTCACGCTGGCCGGCTACACCATCGGCACCATCGACGGCAAGGTCGAGATCGAGGCCCGGGTCGGTCTCGGCGGCGAGCAGCGCGCGCTGACCGCGGTCGGCAACGGCCC
The DNA here is from genome assembly GCF_059089345.1 of Micromonospora sp. BS32. Taxonomy (NCBI): domain Bacteria; kingdom Bacillati; phylum Actinomycetota; class Actinomycetes; order Micromonosporales; family Micromonosporaceae; genus Micromonospora; species Micromonospora sp. BS32. Next base: position 54,722 of record NZ_JBSSHR010000007.1, on the reverse strand, counting down.
GATCGACGCGTACGTCAACGCGCTCCAGGCGGTGGGCGTGGCGGTACGGGTGCTCGACTACCACGAGCACGCGCTCTCCTCGGGCGGTGACGCGCAGGCCGCCGCCTACGTGGAGTGCGACGTCGACGGGCGCACCGTGTGGGGCGTGGCCACCGACCCCAACATCGTCACCGCCTCCATCAAGGCGGTCACCAGCGCCGTCAACCGCGCCCGCGGCTGATCCCCGCCCCGCCCGCCGCTCAGCCGCGCCCCTCGCGGCGGGCGGCGGGTGGGGTGGTGGCGGGAAGGGAGTGGCAGGGCTGGGACGGGGGCGCCTGACGGGGTGGGCGGTGGACCAGCAGGGCGGCCATCACCGCGCCGGCCAGCAGTCCGCCGGCGCACCAGAGCAGGGCGCCCCGGTAGGCGTCGGTCAGCGCGCCCTGTTGCTCGTAGCCGGTGCCGGTGAGACCGACCAGCAGCGGCAGCGCGGCGACCGCGAGCAGGCCGCCGGCCCGGGACGCGGCGTTGTTGAAGCCGCTGGCGACCCCGGCGAACCGGTCGGCGACCGCGGCCAGCACCGAGGCGGTCAGCGGCGCCACCACCAGGGTCAGCCCGAGACCGAAGAGCGCCACCCCGGGCAACACCCCGGTCCAGTACGACGCGCCCGGCCGGACCCCGCGCAGCAGCAGCAGGCCGGCGGCGGCGATCACCGGGCCGACGGTCAGCGGCCACCGAGGGCCGATCTTCGCCGACAGCGCGCCGGCCCGGGCGGAGCCGAGCAGCAGCAGCACGGTCATCGGCACGGTGGCCAGCCCGGTGCGCAGCGCCGACCAACCGACGACGTTCTGCAGGTAGACGGCGAGGAAGAAGGTGAACCCGCCGAGCGCCGCGTAGACCACCACGGTGAAGACGTTCAACACCGAGAAGAGGCGGCTGGCGAAGAGTCCGGTGGGGAGCATCGCGCTCTCCCCCCGCCGTCGCTCCACCACCACGAAGGCGACCGCCGCCACCAGACCGACCAGCACGGAGAGCAGCACCGGCAGCGAGCGGACGCCGCGGGCCGGGGCGTCGATCAGGGCGTACGTGATGCCGCCGAGGGCGAGTGCGCCGAGGAGCGCACCGGTCACGTCGAACCGCCGGCGTCCCGCCCCGGTACGTGAGGCGTTCTCGTCGCGGCTCTCCGGCGCCCAGCGCAGCGCGGCGAGCACCACCGCCACCGCCAGCGGCAGGTTGATGAAGAAGATCCACCGCCAGGAGAGCGCGTCGATCAGCCAGCCGCCGAGCAGCGGACCGAGGGCGGTGGAGACACCCGCGAGCCCGGACCAGGCGCCGATCGCCTTGCCCCGGTCGTCCGGGTGGAAGCTGGCCTGGAGGACGGAGAGCGAGCCGGGGGTGAGCAGCGCGCCGCCGGCGCCCTGAAGGAAACGGGCGGCGACCAGTTGGCCGGTGTCCTGGGCCAGGCCGCAGAGGACGGAGGCGACCGCGAACCAGACCACGCCCAGCAGGAGGATCCGCCGCCGGCCGAAGCGGTCACCCAGCGCACCACCGAGCAGCACGAACGCGGCGAGCATCAACAGGTAGCCGTTGATGGTCCATTGCAGACCGGCGACGGTCGCGCCGAGTTCGGCGCCGAGCCGGGGGAGCGCCACGTTGACCACTGTGCTGTCGAGAAAGACCATGCCGGAGGCGAGGATCGCGGCGAGCAGGGTGCCCCGGCCGGCCGTGGTCCCCATCCGGAGCGCGTGAGCGGGAGCGGTCATGGGTACCAATCTGCCTTCCGGGACGTGGGCACGCCACGAAACGCGGAAACCCCGCTTGGGTACTGTGCGGGATCGCCGGGAGCCCGCAAGCTAAAGAGGTGTCGTCTGTGCGTACCAAATCAGGAGCTCGTGGGGCCGGGGCGGCCGCGCTGGCCGCGGCGCTCGCCCTCGGCGTGGGTGGTTGTGACGTCGCGCTCGACGAGCCGCAGGCGCCGCCGAGCGGCGCCGGCAACGTGGGTGAACAGCTGGCCGAACTGACCGTCGCGTCCGCCGGCTCGATGAAGGGTTACAGCCGGGATCGGTTCCCGCACTGGCGGGACACCGGCACCAACTGCGACGTGCGGGACAGCGTGCTGAAGCGGGACGGGAAGGACATCCGCCTCTCCGGCTGCAACGTGGTGGCCGGCCGGTGGCAGAGCATCTACGACGGGCGGACCTTCACCGATCCGTCCGACGTGGACATCGACCACATGGTGCCGCTGGCGAACGCCTGGCGGTCCGGGGCCGACGACTGGGACGACCGCAAGCGCGGCGACTTCGCCAACGACCTGACCCGCCCCCAGCTCATCGCGGTTTCCGCGACCTCCAACCGGGCAAAGGGTGACCAGGACCCGTCGCAATGGAAACCGGCGAACCGCTCCTACTGGTGCAAGTACGCCGAAAACTGGGTGACGGTCAAACACTACTGGCGGCTGACGGTGACCAGTGCCGAGAAGGCCGCCCTCGGCGACATGTTGGAGGGTTGCACATGGGCGAGCAAGCCGTGACCGGAGTCGGGGCGCCGGCCGGGAACACCGCCGCGGGGATGACCGCCGACGGACAGCCGGCGGCCTCCGCCGAGGTGCCCGGCGCCGGAATGACCGCCGACGCGCACGGCCCCGGGTCGCCGCGGGAACTCACCGCGGACCTGACCGCCGGGCCGGGCGGCGTGATGACCGACGAGGCCGGCGTGGTCACCGGCGAGCTGACCCTGCGGACGGCGTACGCCGACGGCCAGGTCACCCTCGCCGTCCAGTACAAGGACGCCGACGAGTGGTACGCGGTGACCCGCGGCAAGGCCCCGCTGGCCGACCCGGCCGGGCTGGACGCGGTGCACGCCATCGCGGTCGCGCTGCTCAACCGCCCGGAGGGCTGAGACGCGACGAGGCCCCCTTCCCGACGTCGGGAAGGGGGCCTCGTCATGTCCTCACGGGGTGGGGATCAACTCTCCCGGGTCACCCGGCGCCGCCCCGTCGTCCGGCCGGACCAGCTCCGGCTCGACCTCGTGCGGGCGGATCCGCCCGGCCGCGATGTCCTCGGCGTAGTGGCAGGCCACCTTGTGCCCGCCGACCACCTCGCGCAGCGCGGGCCGCTCGTCGACGCAGCGGGTCTTCTGCGCCCACGGGCAGCGGGTGTGGAACCGACAGCCGGCCGGCGGGTTGGTCGGCGACGGGAGGTCACCGGCGAGCAGGATCCGCTCCCGGCGGTCCTCCACCAGCGGATCCGGCACCGGCACCGCCGACATCAGCGCCTTCGTGTACGGGTGCATCGGCTCCCGGTAGAGGTCGTCGCTGGACGCCTCCTCCACCAGGCCGCCCAGGTACATCACGCCCACCGTGTCGGCGATGTGCCGGACCACCGCCAGGTCGTGCGCGATGATCAGGTACGTCAGGCCCCGCTCGTTCTGCAGGTCCTCCAGCAGGTTGAGCACCTGGGCCTGGATCGACACGTCCAGTGCGGAGACCGGCTCGTCGGCGACGATCAGCTCCGGGTTGAGCACCAGGGCCCGGGCGATGCCGATCCGTTGCCGCTGCCCGCCGGAGAACTCGTGCGGGTATTTGTGCAGCGCCGAGCCGGGCAGCCCGACCGCGTCCAGGGTGTCCCGCAGCTTGCGGCCGACCTCGGCCTTGTCGCCGGCGAGCCCGTGCGCCTTGAGCCCCTCGACCAGCAGCGACTCGACCGACTGCCGGGGGTCGAGGCTGGACAGCGGATCCTGGAAGATCATCTGCATCCGGCGGCGGGCCAGCCGCATCTTTTCGCCCTTGAGCGAGCGGACGTCCGTCCCGTCGAAGACGATCTCGCCATCGGTCGGCTCGACCAGCCGCAGCAGGCCCCGACCCAGGGTCGACTTGCCGCAGCCCGACTCGCCCACCAGCCCGTACGTCTCACCCGCGTTGATCGACAGCGAGACGCCGTCCACCGCGTAGACGTACCCGACGGTGCGGTCGAAGAGCACCCCGCTCTTGATCGGGAAGTGGACCTTGAGGTCACGCAGTTCGATCAATGGTTCCGTCCGCTCGGTCACGGCACCGCCACCTCCTCCGAAACGGGGTTGTTGCAGCGCAGGTCGCCGCCGGTCGCGGTGGGCTCCAACGGTGGAGCCCCGTCCAGGCAGGCGTCCACCACGTTGTCGCAGCGGGGCGCGAAGGCGCACCCCTCGGTCCACGGGATGTTGTCGGCCACCGAGCCGCGGATGGCGTGCAGCCGCTCACCGCGCACCGAGTCCAGCCGGGGCACCGAGCTCAGCAGCCCGTGCGTGTACGGGTGCCGGGGCCGGGCGAACAGCTCGTGCCGGGCGGCCCGCTCGACCACCTTGCCGCCGTAGAGCACGTTGACCGTGTCGCAGAGGCCGGCCACCACGCCCAGGTCGTGCGTGATCATGATGAGCGCGGTGCCGGTCTCGTCGACCAGCTGCTTGAGCAGGGTGAGGATCTGCGCCTGGATGGTCACGTCCAGCGCGGTGGTCGGCTCGTCCGCGATCAGCAGTCGCGGCTTGCAGGCCAGCGCGATGGCGATCAGCGCCCGCTGGCGCATGCCGCCGGAGATCTGGTGCGGGTACTCCTTGAGCCGGCGCTCCGGGTCCGGGATGCCGACCGCGTCGAGCAGTTCCCGGGCCTCGCGCAGCGCCTTGCGCCGGTCCATCCCCCGGTGCCGCTCCAGCACCTCGGCGACCTGCACCCCGATCGGGATCACCGGGTTCAACGAGGAGAGCGGGTCCTGGAAGATCATGCCGATGTCCCGGCCGCGCCGGTCCCGCAGGTCGTCCGGGCGGAGCTTAAGCAGGTCGGTGCCCTCGAAGAGCACCTCACCGGTGACCTGGTTGCCGCGCTTGGGCAGCAGGCCCATGATCGCCAGGCTGGTCACGCTCTTGCCGCAGCCGGACTCGCCGACCAGGCCGACGGTCTGCCCCGGCTCGACGCTGAAGCTGATCTTGTCGACCGCGGTGAACGGCCGCTCGCCCCGGCGCTGGAAGACCACGTTCAGGTCGCGTACGTCGAGCAGGCTCATCGGGTCACGTCCTCACTGTGCTGGTCCTTCGCTCGCGACCGCGAGGCGGGCAAGCTCACTGCTCGCACCCGCCGGCGGTCGTCGCCGATCGTGCTGTCGCCCCGCACCGCCCTCACCGCCGGTTCTTCGGGTCGATCGCATCGCGCATCGCCTCACCGAGCAGGGTGAAGCCGAGCGCGACCACGATGATGGCGAGCGCCGGATAGTAGGCCAGTTCGGGGCGGACCTCGAAGTAGTGGACGCCGGCGTCGCCGAGCATCGCGCCCCACTCGGCCCGCTCCTGGTCCGGGTCGCCGAGCCCCAGGAAGGAGAGCGACGCGGCCTCGATGATCGCGGTGGAGAGGGTCAACGTGGCCTGCACGATCACCGGGGTCATCGCGTTGGGCAGCATGTGCCGGAGCACGATGTTGCGCTCCTTGACGCCGAGCGCCCGGGCGGCGAGCACGTGGTCGCTCTCCCGCTGGGCGAGCATCGCCCCGCGCAGCAGCCGGGCGAAGATCGGCACGTTGACGATGGCCACCGCGAGGATCACCGTCCACTGGCTGGGCCGGGTGACCACGGCGACCAGGGTGATCGCCAGCAGCAGCGCCGGCAGGGCCAGCATCACGTCGGTGAACCGCATGAGCAGGTTGTCGACCCAGCCGCCGAAGGCGCCGGCGACCGCCCCGAGCAGCACGCCGAGGCCGAGACCGATCAGCGTGGCGAGCACGCCGACAAAGAGGGTCTGCCGGCTGCCGTAGATCAACCGGGAGAAGAAGTCCCGACCGAGCTGGTCGGAGCCGAGCGGGAAGCCATCGCTCGCGCCAGGGATGTTGTCGGCGGTGAGTCGGCTGGTCAGCTCGTCGAACCGCTGCATCGGATCGTGCGGCGCGATCAACGGCGCGAAGATCGCGATCAGCAGGAAGAGCACGATGAGGATGGCGCCGATGATCGCCGCCGGGTTGCGCCGGAGTCGACGGATCGCGTCCCGGACGAGGCTGACCCCGCCGCTCTCGGCGCTGGCCTGGGCCAGCTGCTCCAGCTGCGCCTTCTTGCGCTCACCGAGCAGGCCGATGCCGCGCTCACTCATGCCGCCGGCCTGGGAGCCACCGGCGCGCTGGCCGACCACGTCGGGTCGGGTTACCGGATCACTCATCGCACACGCACCCTCGGGTCGATGAAGGCGTAGGAGAGGTCGACCAGCAGGTTGATCACCACGAAGACCAGCGCGGCGAGCAGGATCAGCGCCTGCAGCACCGGGTAGTCCCGGCCGCCGGTGATCGAGTCGGTGATCAGCGTGCCGAGCCCGCCCCAGTTGTAGACCTTCTCGGTGAGCACCGCGCCGGAGAGCAGCGCGCCGGTCTGCAGGCCGATGGTGGTGACCACCGGCAGCAGGGCGTTGCGCAGGATGTGCCGGCCGCGGATCGTGCGGTGCCGCAGGCCCTTCGCCTCGGCGGTGCGCACGTAGTCCTCGTTGAGCACGTCGAGCACGCTGGCCCGGGTGATCCGGACGATTACCGCCATCGGAATGGTGGCCAGCGTCAACGCCGGCAGGATCAGGTGCCAGAGCGTGTCGGCGGTGGCATCGAACTCCCGGGTGAGCAGGCTGTCCAGGACGAAGAACCCGGTGACCTCGGTGTTGTCGATGCCGGTGGTGACCCGCCCGGACGGCGGGAACCAGTGGATGTTCTGGGTGAAGACATCCTTGAGCAGGTAGCCCAGGAAGAAGATCGGGATCGAGATGCCGAGCAGGGTGCCGATGACGGTCAGGTGGTCGAGCGCCCGGCCGCGCCAGCGGGCGGCGAGGTAGCCGAGGGGGATACCCAGACCCACCGCGATGATCATCGCGGCGAGGGCCAGCTCGACGGTGGCCGGGAAGGCCCGACCGATCACCTCGGTGACCGGGTCACCGGTCCGGATCGAGTTGCCGAAGTCGCCGGTGATCACGCGCTGCATGAACTTCCCGTACTGCACCAGGATCGGCTGGTCGTAGCCGAGCGCCTTGATCAGCAGGGCGCGGCGTTCGGGGGTGGCCCGCTCGCCGAGCAGCGCCTCGATCGGGCCGCCGGGCAGGTTCCGCAGCCAGATGAAGATCAGCGCGGACAGCGCTATCAGCGTCACCACCAGCTGCAGCAGGCGGCGGACTATGACTCGCAACATCTCTCACACACCAGACTCTCGATGTTCGCGGAATCGGCCCGGGCCGGGAGGAGCCCCCGACCCGGGCCGATCCACGCCTACGGCGTCAGCCGACGGACGTCACTTGGAAACGCTGACCGTGTTGAAACGCTCGTCGGTCAGCGGGCTGGCGACCAGCCCCTTCACGTCCTTGGTGACGACGATGGCCGGCGGGGCGTGCCAGATCGGCACGGCCGGCAGCCACTTCGCGGCGATGTCCCGGTTGACCTGCTCCCACGCGGCCTTCTTGCCGGCCTCGTCGACGGTGCCGTCCGCCTTGGCGATGGCGTCGAACATCTCGGTCATGGCCTGGTCGCCGAACTCGACCTTGCCCCGGCCGAAGAAGGTGCCGACGAAGTTGCCCGGGTCGTTGTAGTCACCGGTCCAGCCGAGGATGTGCAGGTCGTGCTTGCCGAACTGCTGCACGTCGTCCTTGTAGCCACCGTTCCACGGACGCGGCACACCGGTGACCTTGATGCCGACGGCCTTGAGGTCGTTGGCCAGGATGGTGAAGATCTCCTGCGGGTTCGGCATGTACGGCCGGGAGACGTCCGGCGGGTAGTAGAAGTTGAGGGTCAGACCCTCGGCGCCGGCCTCCTTGAGCAGCTGCTTCGCCTTCTCCGGGTTGTAGTCGTACTTCTGCACGTCCGGGGCGTAGCCGAGCACGGTGTCCGGCATGAACTCGTCGGCGACCTTGGTGCCACCCGGGCCCTTGGTCTGGACGAGCTGCTGACGGTTGAGGGCGTAGGCGATCGCCTGGCGCACCCGCAGGTCCTTCAGCTTCGGGTTCTTCTGGTTGAGACCCAGGTAGAGGATGTTGAACGCAGGGCGGTCGAGGACCTGGAAGCCCTCACCGGCGAGCGCCTTCCGGTCGGCCGGAGCCGGGAAGTCGATGCCCTGGACGGTGCCCGCGCGCAGCTCCTGCTTACGGGTGTTCTCGTCCTTGATCACCTTGATGATCAGCTTGTCGACCTTGGCCTTCTCGCCCCAGTAGTCGGGGTTCCGGTCCAGGGTGATCTCGTTCTTGGCCTTGTCCCAGCCACCGAACTTGAACGGGCCGGTGCCGACCGGGCCGGCGGTCGCGAACGAGCTGTACTCGAACGAGTCGCCGTTCTGCTTGACCGTGTCGGCGTCGCCCTTCTTCAGGGCCTCCGGGCTGGCGATCGAGAGCGCGGTCAGCGCGAAGGCGCCGGGGAACGCGCCCTTGTACTGGTTCATGGTCAGGACGGCGGTGTTGTCGTCCTTCGCCTCGCACTTGTTGTAGACCGGCTTGCCGGCGTCGGCACTCTCGTTCTTCGCGAAGCCGCCGAAGACGTCCATGTAGTAGATCATCTGCGACTGGGCGGCGGCGCCCTTCATGTTGTACCAGCGGTCGAAGTTGTAGCAGACCGCGGCGGCGTTGAAGGGGGTGCCGTCGTGGAACTTCACGCCCTGGCGCAGCTTGAAGGTCCAGACCTTGCCGTCGGGGTCGTGCTCCCAGCTCTCGGCCAGGCCCCCCTCCAGGTCGGCCGTGCCCGGCTTGTTCATGACGAGGGTGTCGTACATCTGCCGGATCGGCCGGAACGACTCACCGTCATCGTTGAAGATCGGATCGAAGTTCTTCGGGTCGCCGGCACCGGCGAAGATGAAGGTGCCGCCAGTCTTGGCTTCGCCACTGTCATCGCTGCGGTCGCTATCCGCGCAGCCGGCTGCGCCGACCGCAAGGGCTGCAACGGCCGCGAGGCTCACGGCCGTCCTTAGCCTTCTCGCCTGCATCTCTCACCTCTGTCATCCGCCTGACCAACGCCGGGTTATGGCTCGGTCCGTGTGCCGGAGGCTATGACACGACACACGGAAGCGGAACGCCCGTTAGGCAATCGCTATCAAGCCGACACCAAGCGGCCGCGTCTGACAGCCCCGGATCTCCCGACAAACGGGGCTGTCACACCGGGCACCCCGTCCCGGTTCGGCCGGAAGGGCGGCGACGCGCCCCACCAAACCACCCCAAACCCCCACCCCGAGAAGCCGCACCACCTCGTGTCCGCCGTGGCCGATCTCCCGCCCGCCGCCGCCGGCTCCGCGTCCGGCCTCATCGGGTACGCGGACACCCGCCAGCGCCCGTCCCCATGCGGACGGTCGGACCGCCAGCGACGACCACCGTGCCCTGGACATGGCGGATTACCGGTGCCGCCTTCTGCGATGGATGTCCGGTTTTGCGGTGTGGAGAGCCTGCCCGATCCCGGCCCGCACCCTGACCGGCGCGTCCGGTCTGTGCCGTGGTGACCGCTTGTCCAGTTCCGCCGCACGGCGACGGGTCCGGTCTGCACCCGCCGGGCGGTGTCGTCCCGTGACCGGTGGCACCCTGAGCCCGGAATCCTGGCCGGCCCGCCGTCGTTACATATCCCGTACGACCGCAGTAGCAACCCCTCCGGCCCGGCCGGATGGATGCGGTGGCCCCGGAATGACGGCGGGCCGGCGGTCGTTACATCCTCTGCACGACCGCACTAGCAGCCCCTCCCGGCCTGGCCGGATGGATGGCCAAGCCCCGGAATGATGGCGGGCCCGCGGTCGTTACACATGGTCCCGGCGCCCGAGCCCCCCGGCTTGTGAAGCCAGCCGGACGAAGACTTTCCCCCTTGTGCTTTGAGCGCCCCTGTTCGTGGTGCTTGCCCGCCCGTGACCGTCCCCCTGGTTCGGGTTGGGCCAACCCCCGAAGGAGCTTCTCTGATGAAGACCACCATGCTGCGTAAGAGTGTTCTGGGTATCGCTGGTCTGGCCTTCGCCGGTGGCGTGTTCGCCGGCCCGATGGCCGAGGCGCACGCCGCCCCGGCGGTGGACGCCAAGCCCGTCGCGGTGGCCGTGCAGGCCGACAAGCCGGGCGTGGACAAGGCCAAGCTGATCCCGCACGGTGTGCAGGGCAGCCAGTCGCGCATCGACCTGAACGATGAGCAGACCGCGAACGTGAAGGCGATCATCGCCGGGACGAAGAAGTCGGGTCTGGACGAGCGGGCCGCGGTCATCTCCATCGCCACCAGCCTGCAGGAGTCGAAGCTGGAGAACCTGGGCCACCTCGGCGACCGCAACGACCACGACTCGCTGGGCCTGTTCCAGCAGCGCCCGTCCTCGGGTTGGGGCAGCCCGGAGCAGATCACCGACCCGATCTACTCCACCATGGCCTTCCAGAAGGGCCTCAAGCAGATCGACGGCTGGCAGGACATGCCGCTGACCGAAGCCGCCCAGACCGTGCAGGTCTCCGCCTACCCGGACGCCTACGCCCAGTGGGAGCAGCAGGCCGCCGACCTCGTCGCCAAGCACTGGAACAGCTGACCCCGATAAGCGAACGCTGGCCGGCACCCCTGACGGGTGCCGGCCAGCGGCGTATTCGTGGCCGGTGGTCAGACCGCGCGGCGTCCCTCGAACGCGCGACCGAGGGTGATCTCGTCGGCATACTCGAGGTCGCCACCGACCGGCAGGCCGCTGGCCAGCCGGGTCACCGCGATCCCCATCGGCTTGACCATCAGCGCGAGGTACGTGGCAGTCGCCTCGCCCTCGGTGTTGGGATCGGTGGCGAGGATCAGCTCCCGGACCACGCCACTGCTGAGCCGGGTCATCAGCTCGCGGATGCGCAGGTTGTCCGGGCCGATCCCCTCCAGCGGATTGATCGCCCCGCCGAGCACGTGGTAGCGGCCGCGAAACTCACCGGTCCGCTCGATCGCCACCACATCCTTGGGCTCCTCGACCACGCAGAGCACCTCGTCGGTACGGCGCGGGTCGCGGCAGATCCGGCACTGCTCGGATTCCGCCACGTTGAAGCAGGTGGTGCAGAACCGGACCAGCTCCTTGACCTTGCGCAGGGCGCCGGCCAACCGGTTGACGTCGGCGGGGTCCGCCGAGAGGACGTGGAACGCGATCCGCTGGGCGCTCTTCGGGCCTACGCCCGGCAGCCGCCCCAGCTCGTCGATCAGGTCCTGGATGGCACCTTCATACATCTGCGGATCAGAATCCGGGCAGCCCGAGGCCGCCCATGCCACCGGCGACCGGGCCCATCTTCTTCTCGGTCAGCTCACGGGCCGCCTCGGCGGCGTTGTGCAGGGCCGCGACGACCAGGTCCTCCAGGGTCTCCACGTCCTCCGGGTCGACCGCCTTCGGGTCGATCTTGATGCTCTTGATGTCACCGGAGCCGGAGACGGTCGCGGTGACCAGGCCGCCGCCGGCGGTGCCGGTCAGCTCGGCCTCGGCCAGCTCGGCCTGGGCCTTGGCGATCTGCTGCTGCATCTTCTGCGCCTGCTTCAGCATCTGCTGCATGTTCGGCTGTCCACCTGGGCGCACGGATGGCTCCTTCTCGCACTCGTCTGCTCGGCCGCGCCCAGCCTAACCGGGGGCGGCCCGTGGTCCGGTCGGGGGAACACCTGCGTCAGCGGGCATCCACCTCGTCGATCTTCTCGGCGCCGAACGCCTCGCGGAGCAGCTGCACCGCCTGCTCCTCGCTGGACTGCCGGGCCGTCCGCTCGTCAATCACCTCGTCCAGCGGCTCGTCACCCGGGTCGAAGCCCTCGTAGGACTGGGCGGCCGGCTGCGAGCGGCCACCACGTACCGGCCCGTCGTAGTCCGGGTCGTACGGCGGCTCGCCGGCCCAGTCTGCGTCTGCGGTCTTCCGGGTCACCTGGGCGGTCCGCGGGCCCTTGCCCACACCGGCGGCGGCCGCTGCGGCCGCCGCGCGGGCCGCCGCGATCGCGCTGCTCACCGGCGCGCTGCCGGGGCCCGCCGAGGGCGGCGTCGCCCGCGGTCCGGCCGGCTTCGGTACGGCCGGCGCGGCGGGCGCCGGAGCAGCCGTGGTGGTCGCGGTCGCGGCACCCGTGGTCGCGGTACCCGTGGTGGTGGTGGCCGTCGCGCCGCCGGGGCGGGCGGGTTCGGGCCAGTCGTCGGCGCTCGCCGCCCCGGTCGCCGTGCCACCGGGGCGGGCCGCCTCGGGCCAGTCCTCGTCGGCACCGCCACCGGGACGGGCCGGCTCCGGCCAGTCGTCGTCAGCATCGGAGCCACCGGCATCGGAGCCGCCGGTCGGACCCGTGCCGGGCGCCTCGGGACGCGCTGCCCCACTGGCCGGGCCACGGGCGGTCGCGCTCATCGGACCACCAGCCGGACCGGAACCGACGGCGGTGTTCGGAGCCACGCCCACCGGTCCACCGCCCGGGGAGCCGGTCACCGCACCGGGGGACGGACCGCTCGATCCGGACCCGGCGGAGCCGACCACGCCACCTCCGGACGAACCGTGGGCGCCACCGGAAGAACCGTTCGAGCCGCCACCGGAGGGACCGGCGAGTCCGCCACCAGCGGAACCGTGGGCACCACCGCCGGCGGAACCGTTCGTGGCAGGACCGGCGGCGCCGGGTGCAGTAGGACCGGGGGCACCCGGTCCGGCAGGACCGGGAGAACCGGTCGGGCCGCTGCGGGCGGGCGGGCCGTCAGCGGGGGTGGCGGCGGGCGGGGCGGACGCGGGGGTCGGGGTGGGCGCGGGGCGGGGCGGAGCGGACCGGGGCGGCCCGCCCAGCGACGTACCGCCGCGTTCACCGGCGACCTCGCAGCGGATCTGCCAGCGCCCACCCAGCTCCTCGTAGAGCGCGTCGGTGAGCACCGCGGCGTGGTCGGACATCATCTTGGCCAGCACCGACGACTTGACGGTCAGCACCAGCGTGTCGCCGTCCAGGTCCCGGACGACGGCGTCGCGCATCAGCGCGGCGATCCGCTTGTTGCTCCGGTTGACCTTCCCGACCACCTCCGGCCAGACACGGCGTACCGCGACGGTGTCGAGCGCACCCGGCGCGCCGGCACCCGGGCGGGGCGGCTCGGGCGTGGCCGGGTCGCGCATCACCGCCTCCGGCGGCACCCGCCGGGGTGTCGCGGGGGCGATCGGGGCCGGGTCGGCCGCACCGACGGCCGGAGCGCCGGAGCCCACGGCCGGCGAAACCGGTGCACCGGCGGGGGCGGACGGGCCGCCGTGAACCGTGCCGGCAGGCTCCGCGATGGCGGCGCCGGACGCGGGCGCTGCCGGGGAGTGGGGTGCGGCGGGGGCGGGCTCGGGGCGTACCTGAGCGGCGGGAGGGACCGGCGCGGAGCCGGCGGCGGCCGGCGGCAGTTCGGCGCCACCCAGGGTGAGCCGCCGTTCCATCCGTTCCAGGCGCTGGAGCAGGCCGCCGGTGGAGTCGTCCACGCCGGGCAGCATCATCCGGGCGCAGATCAGCTCCAGCAGCAGCCGGGGCGCGGTGGTGCCGCGCATGTCGACCAGGCCGTTGTGCACGATGTCGGCGCAGCGGGACAGGGTGGCCGGGCCGAGCCGCTGGGCCTGGGCGGCCATCCGCTCGATCTGGTCAGCCGGACCGTCGATCAGGCCCTTGGCGGCGGCGTCGGGCACCTGCTGGAGCACGATCAGGTCGCGCAGCCGCTCCAGCAGGTCGGAGGCGAACCGGCGCAGGTCGTGGCCGGCCTCGGCGACCCGGTCGACGGTGGCGTACGCGGCCGCGCCGTCCCCGGCGGCGAGCGCGTCGCACATCTCGTCGATCAGCGCCGAGTCGGTCACGCCGAGCAGCGCGGCGGCCCGAGCGTAGCCGACCCCCTCCGGGCCGGCGCCCGCGATGAGCTGGTCGAGCACGGAGAGGCTGTCCCGCATGCTGCCCCCACCGGCGCGCACCACCAGCGGGAAGACCGCCGGATCGACGGTCACCCCCTCCGCCTCGGTGAGCTGCTCCAGGTACGGCCGGAGCACCTTCGGCGGGAACAGCCGGAACGGGTAGTGGTGGGTCCGCGACTTGATCGTGCCGAGGACCTTCTCCGGCTCGGTGGTGGCGAAGATGAACTTGACGTACTCCGGCGGCTCCTCGACCAGCTTGAGCAGGGCGTTGAAGCCGGCCGACGAGACCATGTGCGCCTCGTCGATGATGTAGATCTTGAAGCGGCTGCTGGCCGGGGCGAAGAACGCCTTCTCGCGCAGCTCCCGGGCGTCGTCGACGCCACCGTGGCTGGCCGCGTCGATCTCGATGACGTCGATCGAACCGCCGCCGTCGGGGGCCAGCGAGCGGCAGGACCCGCACGTCCCGCACGGCTCGGGGGTGGGGCCCTGCTCACAGTTGAGCGAGCGGGCCAGGATCCGGGCGCTGGAGGTCTTGCCGCAGCCGCGCGGGCCGGAGAAGAGGTAGGCGTGGTTGAGCCGGCCGCTGCGCAGCGCCTGTGACAGCGGCTCGGTGACCTGCTCCTGGCCGATCATTTCGGCGAAGGTGCGCGGCCGGTACTTGCGGTAAAGGGCCAGTGCCACCCGTACCGCCTCCTCTCGACCGAGCCATTCTGCGCCGGTCAGGCGCGGGTGACCACCCACCACCGGAGTGACCTGACCCGTAGGTACGGTACCGGTGCCCGGAGACAAAAAGGCCTCCCGTGCACCCGGCAGAGCTCGCTTATCCTTGCTGCCTTCCGGCCCTGGGGAGGTTCACGAGATACCGCCGCACGGGAGGTACCGCCAAGCCTACCCGACCTCGCGTGGATCTTCAGGGGGTGGTGGGGTGGCCGGCCGCCGGGGTACCTGTATCCTGGCTCGCGGAGGATTCGCCTAGAGGCCTAGGGCGCACGCTTGGAAAGCGTGTTGGGTTTACACCCTCACGAGTTCGAATCTCGTATCCTCCGCTCGCTTGAGCAGCATCGACGAAGGGCCGGCCCCACTCGGGGCCGGCCCTTCGTCGTCTCCCTGCCCGCAGGTCCCCCTCGCCGGCGCCCGTCGCACAACTCATCAGCGCCCCTCCGGGACTGGGCCGGCAGCGGCAAGGACGTCGCCGGCCTGTGGAAGACCGCGATGGCGAACCCGCGGACCATCTCCGTCGACCAGCTTCCGGACATGACCGCCTGGTGACGAACCCGTCGGGAAGGGGCCGGGCCCGCCGAGGTCCGGCCTCTTCCCGGTACGCCCCGGCGGGTTCGGCCGGTACGGTGCCAGGAACCGGCGGGCGGCGGATCCGTCGTACACATGTTCCATCCACAGCCTGTGGATGGCGGGGGGATCCGATGAGTTACCAGCTCAGCGCGGTCGTCGCGGACGCCGAGCTACTGCGGGAGCAGACCGCCGACCTGGACCACGCGGTGCTGGCCGCGCTGCGCCAGGACTTCGCCCTGCTGCCGGTGACACCGCAGCTCGTGCAGGAGCTGACCGGCGCGCTGCCGGACTTCGCGACCGACGAGCCGGATGCCGACCACCCCTTCGCGTTGGTCCTCGCACCAGCCCTGGCCGCGCTGCTGGCCCGCTGGTCGAGGCGCGGGCCGGTGGCATACCTGGAGGCGGAGTTCGCCGGCGGGCTGGGACGCCAGTCGGCGGTGGTGTGGCTGGGCGGCGAGGTGACCTGGGGGCCACACTTCGACGGCGCCCTGGACCGGCCGCGCGCCGAGTGGCCGATCAACGCGGCGCTCACCCGGCTGGGTACGGAGCCGGGGCCGTGGATCGACCCGTTCGCCGAACTCGGGCTGCACCTGGAACGCGACACGGCCGGCTGGCTGACCCACGGCCGGCGGGGTCTGACCGCCGACTACTGGGACGAGCTGGCCGAGGAATGGGAATTCCGGCAATCCGGCGACGACCAGCAACCTCAGCGCCCCGGTCCCGTTGGGGACTGGGGGCTTCCGTGAAATTGCGACAATTTGCTTTTATTGCTGTGCTGCTGACCGCCGCCTCGATCGCCGGCAGTGGCGTGGCGCCGCAGGGTCCGCTGGTGCCGGCCCGACCCGTCGGCGACACCGAGGTGGTCGACCTCGACGGCCTGAGCGGCATCGAGTTCGGTGACACCGAGCAGGAACTCAGCCGGCGCGGCGCACTCCGCTCCGATGTGGACGCCTGCGGCCCGACGCTGACCGACCACGAGGAGGTCAGCCCGATCTTCGTCGAGGACCGGCTGGTGCTGCTCTGGCTGGACGACCCGATGAGCACCCCGGACGGGATCACGGTCGGCACCCCGGTCAGCGACGTGCGGGAGCGCTACCCGTCGGCGACCCGGCTGGCCGCCCCGCGCGGCACGTACCGGTTCGACGGACTGCTCGCCCGCAACGGCAACCGCGCGTACCTGTTCCTGCACGACGGGGTCACCGTCCGGGAGATCATCGCGGGGTACGCCGAGTGGGCCCGCCGCCTCTTCGACGAGGGCTACGGCCCCTGCTGAGCCGGCCCGCACCGCGTACCACCAAGCCGATTGTCCGAAGATCATCGGCGTGGAATCATCTTCTCGCCGGCGCAGATGACGCAGGCACCACACGGGGAGTTGATTGTGCGGACAACCCTGCCCGCCCGCCCGGGGCACCGGGCCACCAGGGGAAACTCACGGCTCACGATGGCCGTCGCGGCCGTGTTGACTGTCCCGACGTTCCTGGTCGGACCGTCCACCGCCGGCACGGGCGGAACGACGTCGACCGCCGCCACCCATCAGTCGTCCACGGTGACCGCCGCCGCCGCCCGTCCGGCCACCGCGACCGCGCCGACCGGGGCCGCCTTCCCGGCGTCGTCGCGGGCCACCGCGACCGCCGAGGCGCCGTCGTCGACCGCGCCCGCCGGTGTCGTGTCCCCCACGCCCACGCCCACGTCGACGTCGAGCGCGACGGCCGCCGGGCTGACGACGGAGCCGACCCGCGCCCGGCGGCTCACCATCACCCAGACGCGGCGGAACAACACCCGCTCCTTCTGCGGCGGCAAGCTGACCTTCGGCACGGTGAAGGCCTGCCCGTGGATCACCGACCTGGCGAAGGACACCTGGACGGTAACCACGACCGCCGACTCCGACACCCTGTACGCCCAGTTCGACGAGGTGTCGGGCGTCAGCCTCACCGCCTGGGTGAGCGGCGGGGACGGCACCAGGTTCTGTGACCTCGCCGCCGCCCTCAACCAGTGCCGACTCGGCACTGCCGGCATTTACACGATCGCAGTGACGACGGACAGCGGCAGCGGGAAGGGGTCCTACACCCTTTCGGTCGAATCGAGGCGGACGCCGTCGACCTGCGAGCAACTGCCGCAGGACGTCTTCTCCTGGGCCTCGACCGGGGTCGGCGGCACCCTCCCGGCCGGGTTGGCCGCTCGGTGCTTCACGTTCGACCAGCCCACCGGCACCGCTCTGTACATCGCCAAGCCGCACCTGCGGGACCCGGGCACGGGCGCCCTCCGGGCAGTGATCATGGACGCGCGGCACCAGCAGCTCTGCCAGTCCGGCCACGACGACAGCGACTGCACGCTGAACACGCCGGGGCCGTACCGGGTCTTCCTGCACGAGGATCACGGCGAGCAGACGGCATACGCCCTCTGGATGCCGCGCATCTCCCAGGCCGTCGGCTGCCCGACGCTGCCGCTTGCCCCGTTCGGCGACCCGGGCTCAGCTGCCCGCCGAGCCCTCCTGCAGCCGAACCAGCGGGTCTGCCACTCCTTCTCCACCGCCACCGCCGGTGAGGTCGCGGTCCGCATCGACTGGTTCACCGAGCAGTACCTGCGGTGGAAGCTCTACGACAACGCCGGCCGGCGGATCTGCGACAGGTCCTCCGCCCGCTACTGCACCCTGCCCGCGGCCGGGTCGTACACACTGCTGCTGTGGAGCGCGTTCCACCCGAACGTGCTGGACTACCAGTTGGCGGTGACCGCACTGCACCGCGTCGACGGCTGCGCCTCCACCACCGGCACCTCCTGGGACCAGCCGACCCTGCGCCTGCAGCAGACCTCCCCGGTGCAGACCAACTGCCAGCCGTTCCAGGGCAGGGCCGGCGACCGGGTGGTCACGTACGTCGAGAACACCGACTCCACGTGGCTCGTCGACCAGAAGGGTGCCCGGATCTGCGCCAGCTCGTCCGACGGCGAGGCCGGCTGCGTGCTCCCGGCCGACGGCAGCTACCGGGTGATCTCGTACCTGCCGGCGTGGGATGCCGGAGGCAGCAACACGTACCCGATGCAGATCCGCCGGCTCTCCGACGCCGTCGGCTGCCCCACCCTCGCACCCGGCAGCTACGGCGTCGCACCGACAGCGGGCGGGATCCGCTGCCGCACGCTGGAGATCGCGCAGGCCGGTGACTACCGGCTGCGCACCGTCGGCGAGAACAACGACGCCGTGTCGAGCCGGGTGTACGACCGCGCGGGCCGGCTGGTCTGCGTTCCCGGCCGCTGCACCCTCCCCACCGCCGCCCGCTACACCCTGGTGCTCGGGCCGGACTCGGTGGTCGAGAACGACGTCGAGCACGCCGCCGCGCTCCTGCCGTGGGCGCCTTCGGGCTGCGCCGCCGTGTCGGACACCGGCTGGCGGGACGCTCCGCGCCGGGGCGCGTTCCAGGCCGCCGGGCAGATCGACTGCCTCCGGCTGAACAGCCCGGCCGGCTCCCGCATCGTGTTGTCGGAGCCGGTCGAAGGGCCCGACGACAGGCAGGCGGAGATCACCGTGGTGGACGCCACCGGCACCGACGTGTGCCCGACCGGGTCCAGCTGCGAACTGACCGGGCCGGCACCGTTCTTCGCCCTGGTCAACGGCGTCATCCACGAGCCCACCGGCACGTACGCGGTGGCGTTCTCCCGGGTCGACGGGCCGCCCGCCTGCCCGGTGCTGCCCCCGGACACCACGGTGACCACCGGCGCGGACCGGTTCGTGACCTGCTTCTCGATCCCGGCCGACCAGCACGCGGCGATGGAGAGCTTCACCTGGAAGCGGACCGCCGGCGCCGGGGTCGCCGAGGTGTCGGTCCTCGACAGCCGGGGCGTGGAGCGCTGGAACTGCGGCGGGGGACGCACAGCGGAGTGGGCCTTCACCTGCAGCCTGCCGGAGGGTCCCCTCACGGTGCTGCTGGAGACGGACGGAAAGGACGCCACGTACCGGCTGACCCACTCCGACGCCAGCGCCCCGGCTGGCTGAGACGCGGTGGGCCGGCCCAGCAGGGCCGGCCCACCGAATTGCCGTACACACGGAAACCGCATGGCCCGGCGCGACATCTGGTTGGTCTTCGACGGTCGGCTCTGGCGGGTCCGTGGCCGCCTCGGTGGTGCCGGCGGGCAGGAGGTCTCGTACGACTTCCCGGACGAAGCATCCGCAGGCTCGGTGGTCGACCGGATGATGAAGACCTCGGCCGGCAGTTGGCGCGACCTCACCAGGGCAGTTCGGCAGGAGTCCAACCGCCGGCGCACCTGACTAGCTATGCCGGACACTGCAGCTTGTCACCCTCGCCTGCGTTTCCGTCGATGGATGATCGTATAGATGATCATCACTGAGCGGCGAGGAGGCAGACGTGAATCTCCCATACACGATCCAAAAGATCGCTCTACCAACCGTGGTCAACGGTAGTCCGCTGTCCGCGCGGGGGGCCGCGATCTTCATGACCGCCTGGGTCATCGGCGCACTGTTCGTGGGCTTCATGCTGTGGCGTCGCCGCCGTTGAGTCAGGTCGGCTGCCCACACCTGCCAGCCGCTGGCGGAAGCAGGGCGGGCACTGCTCCAACCGCCGCCAGGTGCGAGCCGACACCGCCGCCGAAAAGGGGCCCTTGAGCGCGAACTGAGACCACAGGCGGAAGGCCCGGCCGGTCCTGGCGGACCGACCGGGCGTTCTCGCTGTTCACGAGCGGTGGCGGCGGGATTTGAACCCGCGGAGGGCGTAAACCCTCACACGCTTTCGAGGCGTGCTCCTTAGGCCACTCGGACACGCCACCGCCGACGAGGGTACAGGACCGCGGGTCTGGGTGCCGAACCGGTATCCCCCGAGCCGGCCTGGCAGGATCTTTGCCATGAGTACGCACATCGGCGCGAAGCCGGGAGAGATCGCCGAGCGGGTCCTGATGCCGGGCGACCCGCTGCGGGCCAAGTGGATCGCGGAGACCTACCTCGAGGACGCCACGTGCTACTCGACGGTCCGGGGCATGCTGGGCTTCACCGGCCGCTGGAACGGCGTGAACGTCTCCGTCCAGGGCTCCGGCATGGGCATGCCGTCCGCCTCCATCTACGCCCACGAACTGATCAACGAGTACGGCGTGAAGACCCTGATCCGGGTCGGCTCCTGCGGCGCCCTGACCGAGGAGCTCAAGCTGCGCGACGTGGTCGCCGCGAGCGGGTCGTCGACCGACTCGAACATGAACCGGATGCGCTTCGACGGGCTGATCGACTACGCCCCGGTCGCCGACTTCGGGCTGCTGCGTACCTCGGTCGAGGTGGCCGAGCGGCGCGGCATCCAGATGCGGGTCGGGCCGATCCTGGCCGCGGACGCCTTCTACACCGACCGGCCGGACCTCTACGACACCCTCGCCGACTACGGCGTGCTGGCCGTCGAGATGGAGTCCGCGGCGCTCTACACGATCGCCGCCAGGTTCCGGGCCCGCGCCCTGACCATCCTCACGGTCAGCGACCACATCAAGACCGGCGAGAAGACCACCTCGCAGGAGCGTGAGCAGACCTTCGGCCAGATGGTCGAGATCGCCCTGGACACCGCCATCGCCTGATCACCCCTCCTTTCCCGACGCCCCGTCATCCGATCCGGATGGCGGGGTGTCGCCGTGTCGACGTGACCACGGTCACCGGACAAAACAATACGATCGGTCGTGCTTTTTGTTTAACCTCTCCCCATGACAGTCGACGGACGCGTCGCCCGCGGCGACCGGACCCGGGGCGCCGCGCTGGACGCCGCCGTGGTGCTGGCCACCGAGGTCGGACTGCACGGGCTCTCTCTCGCGCAGCTCGCCGACGCGCTCGGGGTGAGCAAGTCCGGCCTGTTCGCGCACTGGCGCTCCAAGGAGGCACTCCAGCTCGCCACCGTCGACCGGGCGGTGGAGCAGTGGCAGGAGCGGATCATCGGCCCGGCGCTGCGCGCCCCCCGGGGCGTCCGGCGGCTCTGGGCCCTGCACCAGGCCCGAATCGACTTCTACGCCGCCCGGGTGCTCCCCGGCGGCTGCTTCTTCGCCAGCACCGACTTCGAGTACAACGCCCGACCCGGCCCGGTCCGGGACCGCCTCGCCGAGGTGTTCGGCCGCTGGACCGAATTCCTCGAACACCTCGTCGGGGAGGCGGTCGCCGCCGGCGAACTCCCCGCCGACACCGACGTCCCGCAGTTGGCGTACGAGATCGACGCGCTCGGGATCACCGCCGCGATGCGGTCCCGGCTGCTGGACGCCGACGCCGCCTACCGGCACGCCCGCCAGGGCCTGCTGCACCGCCTACGGGCGCTGTGCCCCGATCCGACCCTGCTACCGGAAGGCCTCTCATGAGTCACGCCCTCGCCGCCCCCTCCGCCGTCGAATACGGCCACCTCGAACCCGTCAACGTGTACTTCGACGACCTCGACGCCCTCGGCATCCTGCACAACTCCCGGTACGCGGTGCTGCTGGAACGGGCCCTGACCGCGTACTGGGCCGAGCGGGGCGTCTCGTACCAGGGCGGGCAGCGCAGTGCGCCGGACACCTTCCACGCGGTCCGCGAGTTCGCCATCACCTACCGCGCTCCGATCGCGGCCACCGGGCCGGTGGCGGTGCACTTCTGGCTCGAACACTTCGGCACCAGCAGCGCCGAGTACGCCTACCAGTTCCGCTCGCTCGACGGCGGCATCGTGCACGCCGAGGGCCGGCGCGCGATCGTCCGGCTCGACCCGGCGACCCTGCGACCCACCCCGTGGACCGAGACCGCCCGCGCGGTGGCCGCGAACCTGCTCCGCCCCGCCCCGACCCCGGCCTGACCGGCCCACCAGCCTGAGCGGCGACCGACCTGGAACGGGACACCGGCCATGGACGGGCTGGTGGTCAGCGGAAGAAGGCGCGGAGGACGGCGGCGTTCTCCACCTCCAGGATGCCGCCGTAGACCTCAGGGCGGTGGTTGAGGCGGCGGTCGCGGAGCGCGTCCCAGAGGGAGCCGGCGGCACCGGTCTTGGGCTCCCAGGCGCCGAAGACCACGGTCGAGACCCGGGCCAGCACCAGCGCGCCGGCGCACATCGTGCACGGCTCCAGCGTCACGACCAGGGTGCAGTCGTCCAGCCGCCACCGGCCGAGCCGCTCGGCGGCCCGGCGCAGCGCCAACACCTCGGCATGGGCGGTCGGGTCCCCGGTCAACTCGCGTTCGTTGCGGCCGACGGCCAGCTCGGTGCCGTCCGGGCCGTAGACCACCGCGCCCACCGGCACGTCGTCCACCGTGACATCGGCGCCGGGCGGCGGCGAGTCGGGGCCCGTGACGGCGATCTCCAGGGCGCGGCGCATCCACAGCTCGTGCCGCTGCCGGCGACCAGCGGCGCCCGGGTCGGCCAGCCCCTCGTCCGCGCCCGGCCCGATCCGGCCGGGCCGGCCCGGGGTCGGCTGTCCGGGACGTACGGTCTCCAGCGCGGGGTCGGTCGCGTCGGCCGGCTCGGCGGCGCCCGCGAGGGGCGAGCCACCGCCGGAGAGGCCGGGCGGGTCAGACCTCACGCAGCTCCTCCACCTCGTCGGCGCAGCCGAGCACCTGGCACACCTCGGCGGTGACGTCGGCCGGCAGCATCCCTTCCTGGGCGCTGAGCCGGAGCAGCCGCTGGGACGGGATGCCCAGGTCGGCGAGGATGTCCGCGTCGCCGACCGGGTCGGCCTCCGGGTCGACGGCCGGCTGCTCGCTCTCGTCGTCGCCGGACGCGGCGGGCCGCGGCTCCTCGGCCTCGTCGAGCCCGGTGACGGAGGTCTTCAGGTCACCGACCAGCAGGGCGCCCAGCCGGGACTCCTCGGCGTACGCCGAGTCGGAGCCGAAGACCCGCAGGTCCTCCCCCTCGTCGAGGCGCAGGATCACCAGGTAGGCGTCGTCGGCCTCGACGAAGAGCAGTGACAGGTCGGCCTCCGGCTCGACGTCGCGCAGCCGCTCGGCGACGTCGTCGAGATCGGTGGCGCCGCGCAGACTCACCTCGGCGGCGCTCCAGCTGCCCTCGTCACGCACCACGGCGGCAGCGAAGTACGACACGGTCCCCCCAAAGGCCTCGGCACAGCACGCCGACTCATTACGCGTGCACGTTAACCGGTCGGGTCGGCAGGCGACCGGTCAACGCCCCGAAGGGCCGGCCAATCCTGCAAAAGTCGGTTCAGCTCGCGACGCGGCGACGCGTGGCGATGAGCTGGCGCAGTCGCTCGGTGTGCTCCCGCTGCGGCTTGTCGCGCTGTCGTACCGCCCGGGCTCCCGCCAGCTCGGCGAGAATCTGCAGGCGGCGACGGCTTCGCTCGGGATCGAGCCGCGGGGTGGTCCAAGCCATACGGGAAGCGTGCCCAGTCACAGCGGGTACGTCAAGTGGCGTTCGTTCCGCAGCGGGGCGATGACCCTACGTCACCACATGGGCCAGTTCCCGCTGGTCGCCCAGCGGACCACGACCACCGCGAACGCGATGCTCCAACCACCCGCGGTGACGATGGCGACGCCGGTGGCGACCCCCCGGTCGCCGTACCGGACCAGCGCCAGGGCGGCCAGCCAGGCCAGCCCGCCGGCGACCAGGGTCCACCAGGCGTAGCCGCCGACGTCTCGGCCGAGCAGGCCGAACAGCACCAGCCAGGCCGCGGCGAGCGCCGCGCCGGCGGCCACCCCGGCGCCGGTGACCGGGTGCGGTTCGCGCCAGGCGGGCCGGCGCGGTGGCCCGGCCGGAAAGAGCCCCGAGGGGATACGCGCCAGCTGACCGGGACCGGCCGCCGGCTGCGCCGGGTAGGCGGGCTGACCGTTCATCGCCGTCACTGCTCCCGTTCACGGAGGGTGGTGCTCACCGGGGACCCTCCCACCGTATCCGTCTGTCAGGATGTCCGAATGTCCTCCCGACCGACCGGCCGCCGTCGCGCGCGTCCGGCGTACCCCGTCCTGCTGCTGCTCGCGCCGGCGCTGCTCGGCGGCTGCGGGCCGGCCGAGCGGCCGGCCGCCGCACCGAGCGTGGTCTGGGACGGACCGAGCGCGGTGGCCACGGCGGACCAGCCGGCCGTCCCGCCCACCCCGCCGGCGGGGACCCGGGCCACGCCGGCCCCGTCGCCGACCCGGACGGACCTGCGGCGGGTCTTCCCGGTCCGCGCCGACGACGTCGACTACCACCCGACCCACTCGGGGTACCCGGGGACGGACATCTTCGCCGACTGCGGGGAGCCGGTCGTGGCGGTCACCGACGGCACGGTCCTGGAGGTGAGCAGGGTGGACCGGTTCGACCGGCGGGGGCCGTTGGGGCCGTTCAACGGCGGACTCTCGGTGTCGCTGCTCGGCGACGACGGGGTGCGTTACTACGGCTCGCACCTGAGCGCGATCAGCGCGGGCGTCGACGCGGGGGTGCGGGTGCGGGCCGGACAGCAGCTCGGCCGGGTGGGTCGGACGGGCAACGCGAACAATGTCTGCCACCTCCACTTCGGGCTCTCGCCGAAGTGCTCGGGGCACGACGACTGGTGGATCCGCCGGGGCGTGGTGTGGCCGGCGAAGTATCTGGACTCCTGGCGGAAGCGGGGCAACCGGTCCCCGGTCGCCGAGGTGTCCACGTGGGAGCGTGATCACGGCTGCCCGAAGGCCCCGCGCACCACGTCCGGGGCGGGCTGACCGCCCGTCCGCCGGGCCGGGCAACGCGTACGCCATCTGATCGACACATTGACGTGAGTCTTACCGGTCGGTTAACGTCCGCGTGAGAGAGCGCTCTCTCAGGTAACTAACCTCCCCAATTCCGACGAACCGCGCGCTCGGCCCCGATGACACCGACCGCGCTGGAGGAAAGATGACACCTCCCGTCCCACGCCGCCGCGCCCCCTGGGTGCTCGCCACCACCACCGCCCTGGCCGTCTTCGTCGGCGGCCTGACCTTCACCGCTGCCACCACCTTCGCCGAGGCCGCAACCGTCGGCGCCGGCAGCTACACCACCGACCCGGTGGGCCCGCTCCCCGCCGGCTGCGGCGAGATGTCCACCAACCCCCGGCAGTACGCCACCGCCAACGCACCGGCCGGCCCGATCCCCACCAACGACTGGTGGTCGTCGCTGCTGTGGAAGAAGACCAACTGCTCCTACAGCGAGCCGCTGCACGCCCACCCCGTCTCCTACCAGGCGTTCAGTGACGGTCTCGGCTTCTCGGCCCCGTCGACCGCCGCCATCAGCGGCACCGCGACCGGCGTCGGCGAGTACAAGTTCGCCTACTCCGAGGACTTCAGGGTCGGCGTGACCGCGCTCGGCGTCCCGACCGTCAAGGTCGACGACTGGAGCGACTGGACGGTCAGCCCGTACTGGAGCGACGGCGTCCGCACCATGCGGGCCACCATCGGCCACGGGCTGCCGTTCGCGTACTTCCAGACCAGCGGCGGCGACGCGAACATCAACCCGACCGGCGGCAGCCCCACGGTCTGGTCCAACAGCGGCGCCACCATCGGCTTCACCGTCAAGGGCCACGACTACGTCGCCTACGCCCCGACCGGCGCGAGCTGGACGGTCAGCGGCGGCCGGATCACCTCCACCCTGGCCGGGAAGGGCTACTTCTCGGTGGCCCTGCTGCCCACCACCCCGACCACCGACGCCGCGGCCCGGGCCGAGCTGGCCGCCAGCTACGGCCGGTACGCCCACGCCCACGTCACCGGGACCCGGGTGTCGTACTCCTACAACACCGCGACCAGCACGGTGAACACCACGTACGCCTTCACCACCACGGCCCGGGAGGGCACCGCCACCCAGACCGTGGTGAGCCTCTACCCGCACCAGTGGAAGGCGCTGACCGGCTCCACCCCACTCGGCGCCAGCTACCCGTCCGCCCGCGGCCGGATGAAGGTGCTCGCCGGGGTGACCGAGTTCCGCACCGCGATGAAGTTCCACGGCGTACTGCCGGAACTGCCGGCCGTCGGCACCGGCGCCGGTGCCGACCTGGCCCAGCTCAAGGACCAGCTGGCGGCGTTGCGCGGCAACCCGATGGACCAGCGGGGCGGCGACACCTACTGGACCGGCAAGGGCCTCGGCCGGGCCGCCCGGATCGCCGAGATCGCCGACCAGGTCGGTGACACGCAGACCCGTGACGCGGCACTGAACGCCATCCGGAGCACGCTGACCGACTGGTTCACCGCCACGCCGGGCAAGACCGCCCGGGTCTTCTGCTACGACCGCAACTGGGGCTCCCTGATCGGCTACCCGGCGTCGTACGGGTCCGACCAGGAGCTCAACGACCACCACTTCCACTACGGCTACTTCGTCGCCGCCGCCGCCACGCTGGCCAAGTTCGACCCGGCGTGGGCCTCGAACGCCCAGTACGGCGGCATGGTCGACCTGCTCATCCGGGACGCCAACAACTACAGCCGCGCCGACAACCGCTTCCCGTACCTGCGGGACTTCGACATCTACGCCGGGCACGACTGGGCCTCCGGGCACGGCTCGTTCAACGCCGGCAACAACCAGGAGTCGTCGTCCGAGGGGATGAACTTCGCCAACGCCCTGATCCAGTGGGGACAGGCGACCGGCAACACCGCCGTCCGGGACGCCGGCGTCTTCATCTACACCACCCAGGCGGCGGCGATCCAGGAGTACTGGTTCGACGCCGACGACCAGAACTTCCCGGAGAACTTCGGGCACTCCACGGTCGGCATGGTCTGGGGTGACGGCGGTGCGTACGCCACCTGGTTCAGCGCCGACCCGGAGATGATCCAGGGCATCAACATGCTGCCGGTCACCGGCGGCCACCTCTACCTGGGCTACCACCCGGCCTACAACAGGGCGAACTACGCCGAACTGGTGCGCAACAACGGCGGGGAGCCCACCGTCTGGCAGGACATCGTGTGGCAGTTCCTGGCCCTCGGCGACCCGGACGCGGCGCTGACGAAGCTCCGCGCCAACCCCGGGTACACCCCGGAGGAGGGCGAGAGCCGGGCCCACACGTTCCACTGGATCCGTAACCTCGCCGCCCTCGGCCAGGTCGACACGTCGGTCACCGCCGACCACCCGCTGGCCGCGGTCTTCAACCGCAACGGTGCCCGCACCTACGTGGCCAGCAACATCACCGCCGCACCGCTGACGGTCAGCTTCTCCGACGGCACCCGCCTCACGGTCGCCGCCGGGAAGACCGCCACCTCGGGGGCGAACACCTGGAGCGGCGGCAACGCGACCGGCGGCGTCGACCCGAGCCCGACCGTCCCGCCGACGGACAGCCCGAGCCCGACGCCGACCACCAGCAGCCCCTCACCGACCCCGACCACCACCAGTCCGTCCCCCTCACCGACCCCGACCAGCCCGAGCCCCACGCCCACCGAGCCGACCACGCCGCCGAGCAACGCGCCGACCCGGTTCCTGCTCCCCGGCGGCGGACTCGCGGCGGCCGGCGCCACCACCACCACCTCGGTGTCCAGCGCCGGCGGGGCCAACTGGGACGGCACCCCGCACAACCCGGCGGTCTTCACCGCCACCGGCCTGAACCTCGCCTGGTCCGGCGGCCAGACCGGGTTCGACCTGTTCCTCGACGCCGGCCAGTCGGTCGGCAACGGGGTGCAGGCCCGGGTCTCCTACGACCTGACCGGCGACGGCACCTTCGACCGGGTGGAGACGTACCGCTACTTCCCGACCGATCCGGTTCCCGGCTACGAGCACTACACGCAGAACAGCGGCCTGCTCTCCGGGGTCGGCACCCTCGGCAACCTCGCCAACGGCACCGTCAAGGTCGAGGTCTGGTCGGCGATCGGCGTCAACCCGACCACCCTCGGCATCGGCGACCAGTCGGTCGTGAAGCTGCCGTACTCCTGATCCCCGCTCCCACCACCAGCCCGCGCCGCCGGTCGTCCCGCGACCGGCGGCGCGGGCGCGTATTTTGCAGGACATGAGCGCCCGGGACCCCATCGCCGACCTGCGCCGGATCGCGTTCCTGCTGGAACGGGCCAACGAGGCCACCTACCGGGTGCGGGCGTTCCGCTCCGCCGCCGCGGCGCTCGCCGCGCTGCCGGCGAAGGAGGTCGCCGAGCGGGCCCGCACCGGGAAGCTCACCGAGCTGACCGGGGTGGGCGACGTGACGGCCCGCTGCGTCGCCGAGTCGCTGGCCGGCGAGGAGCCGGTCTACCTGCGCCGGCTGGTCGCCACCGAGGGCACCGACCTGGACGCCGCGGCCGCCGCGCTGCGGGCCGCGCTGCGCGGCGACTGCCACACCCACTCCGACTGGTCCGACGGCGGGTCGCCGATCGAGGAGATGGCGCTCGCCGCGGTGGAGCTGGGCCACCGGTACGTGGTGCTGACCGACCATTCACCACGGCTGAAGGTGGCCCGGGGCCTGACCGCCGACCGGCTGCGCAAGCAGCTCGACCACGTGGCCGCGGTGAACGACGCGCTGCCGAAGGGCTTCCGCATCCTCACCGGCATCGAGGTGGACATCCTCGCCGACGGCTCGCTGGACCAGTCCGACGACCTGCTGGCCCGGCTGGACGTCGTGGTCGGCTCGGTGCACAGCGGACTGAACGACGAGCGGGCGAAGATGACCCGGCGGATGCTGGCCGCGGTCGCCAACCCGCACCTGGACATCCTGGGCCACTGCACCGGGCGGATGGTGGCGTCCCGGCCGGCCGGGGTGAAGGGGCCGGGCGACCGGGCGCACCGGGCGCGTACCCGCCCCGAGAGCAACTTCGACGCCGACGCGGTCTTCGCGGCCTGCGCGGAGCACGACGTGGCCATCGAGATCAACTCTCGGCCGGAGCGGCAGGACCCGCCGAAGCGGCTGATCCGCCGGGCGCTGGAGGCCGGCTGCCGGTTCGCCATCAACACCGACGCGCACGCGCCCGGCCAGCTCGACTGGCAGCGGTTCGGCTGTGAGCGGGCGGCGCTCTGCGGCGTCCCCGCCGACCGGGTGGTCAACACCTGGACGGCGGATCGCCTGCTGAAGTGGACCGGCTCCCACGGCCGGTCCTGACCCGGCCGAGCTCAGCGAGCGGCGGGCTCGGCGGCCGGTTCGGCGGCCGGCACCGCGGGCGTGCCGGCGGCGACCGCGGTGCGGGGCCGCCGGCGGCCGACCAGTCCCTGTGCCACGGCGACCCCGAGCAGCACGACCAGCGCGCCGACCGGCTGATGCCAGTTCAGCCGCTCGTCGAGGACCACCGCGCCGATCAGCACCGCGAAGACCGGGATCAGGTACGTCACGGTGGAGGCGGTGCTCGCCCCGGCGATCCGGATGTTGCGCAGGTTGATCACGAAGGCCAACCCGGTGCCGAGCGCGCCGAGAGCCAGCACGCTGGCCAGCACGTCGAGCGAGAGCCGGGTCGGCACCGGCGGAGCGCCGGCCACCAGCGGCGCGACCACGGCCAGCTGCGCGGTCGCGACCAGCAGCTGCGCCGCCGACAGGGAGAGCCCGGAGTGGGAGCTGCCGGCGATGAACTTCTTCTGGTACGGAATGGCCACGCCGTAGCAGGCGGCCGCGCCGAAGCACATCAGCTGGCCGGTGAAGTGGGCGCCGCCCACCCCCTCCCAGACGCCGAGCACCACCAGCACGCCGAGGAAACCCAGCCCCAGCCCGACCGCCGCCCGGGCGGTCAGCCGCTCGGTACGGAAGACCAGCACCGCCAGCGGCAGCACGATCAGCGGGGTGGTGGCGTTCCAGATGCCGGCGAGCATCGACTCGACCCGCTGCTCACCGAAGCCGAAGAGGGTGAACGGGATCGCCACCCCGAACGCGGCGACCACCACCAGGTGCGCCCAGACCCGCGGCTCGCGCGGCAGCCGATCGCGGAGCAGGGCGAGCACCGCCAGCAGGGTCAGCGCGCCGGTGGCGACCCGGTAGAGGGTGAGGTGCAGCGGGTGCAGCTCCTCGACCCCGACCTTGATGAACAGGAAACTGGAACCCCAGATCGCGGCGAGCGCGAGGAAACCCGGCAGCCAGCTACGCAGCGCCGAGCGGTCAGGAGTGGTGTGGGCCATCACCCCTTGCACTCTGCCGCAGCCGTACGACGAAGTCCCGCGAAAATCGGACGCCGTGTCGACCGCCACAGCAACCGCCTTGCATTGAAGGCGTCGACCAGCCGAGGAGGTGTGCAGTCCGGCCGAGCTGCTTCCCTGAACACGGCAAACACGGTCGACATCCGCACCAGTCGGTCACGTAGGGTTCGCACGTGGGACGAATCGATGACCTCGCGAACCAGTACGTGGCCGACTGGGCGCCGCTGAGCCCGACCGGCGCCACCTACGTCGGCATCTCCGGCTACGACGACCAGCTCGACGACCTTTCCCCCGACGGGTACGCGGCCCGGGCCGAGCTGACCCGGCGGACGCTGACCGACCTGGACGTGGCGGAGCCCCAGTCCGAGGCGGAACGGACCGCCAGGGAGGCCATGCAGGAGCGCCTCGGCCTGGACCTCGCCCGGTACGAGGCCGGCGAGGTGACCAGCGAGGTCAACGTCATCGCCAGCGGGCTGCACGAGATCCGGATGGTCTTCGACCTGATGCCCACCGAGGGCGAGGCGGCCCAGGCCAACGTCGCCACCCGGCTCAACCGGTTCGCCGGCGCGCTGGAGGGCTACAAGACCACCCTGCGCGAGGCGGCCGCCGCCGGCCACGTCAGCTCGAAGGTGCAGCTGGTCGAGGTCGCCAAGCAGTGCGACATCTGGACCGACCCGAACGGTGACAACTTCTTCCACGGGCTGGTGGAGCGGCTCGGGGTGGAGGGCACGCTCGGCGCGGAGCTGCGCCGGGGCGCCGCGGCGGCCACCGCGGCGACCGCCGAGTTCGGGCAGTTCCTCCGCACCGAGCTGGCCCCGCACGGGCGGGACCGGCAGGCCGCCGGTCGGGAGCGGTACGAGCTGGCCTCGCAGTACTTCCTCGGCGCGAAGGTCGACCTCGACGAGACGTACGCCTGGGGGTTCGCGGAGCTGGCCCGGCTGGAGGCCGAGATGCGGGCGGTGGCCGGGCGGATCGTCGGCCCCGGCGCGACGGTCGACGAGGCGGTGAGTGCGCTCGACGCCGACCCGGCCCGGACCATCCAGGGCAAGGAGGCGTTCCGGGACTGGATGCAGGCGCTGGCCGACAAGGCGATCGCCGAGCTGCACGGCACCCACTTCGACATCCCCGAGCAGGTCCGCAAGATCGAGTGCTGTCTCGCCCCGACCAGCGACGGCGCGATCTACTACACCGGGCCCAGCGAGGACTTCTCCCGCCCTGGGCGGATGTGGTGGGCGGTGCCGCAGGGCATCACCGACTTCTCCACCTGGCGGGAGGTGACCACGGTCTACCACGAGGGCGTCCCGGGTCACCACCTCCAGGTGGCGCAGACGGCGGTCCGCGCCGAGCTGCTCAACCGCTGGCAGCGGCTGCTCTGCTGGGTCTCCGGGCACGGCGAGGGCTGGGCGCTCTACTCCGAGCGGCTGATGGACGAGCTGGGCTACCTGGAGGATCCGGGCGACAAGCTCGGCATGCTCGACGGGCAGGCGTTCCGGGCGGCCCGGGTGATCGTCGACATCGGCATGCACCTGGAGCTGGAGATCCCGCGGGACAACCCGTTCGGCTTCCACCCCGGCGAGCGCTGGACGCCGGAGCTGGGCTGGGAGTTCATGCGGGCGCACTGCCGGGTGCCGGACGAGAACCTGCGGTTCGAGTTGAACCGTTACCTGGGCTGGCCGGGGCAGGCGCCCTCGTACAAGGTGGGCGAGCGGATCTGGTTGCAGGCCCGGGAGGAGGCGAAGGCCCGCAAGGGCGCCGACTTCGACCTCAAGGAGTTCCACCGGCAGGCCCTCGACCTGGGCGCGCTCGGCCTCGACCCGCTGCGCCGGGCGCTGGCCCGGCTCTGACTGGCGGGACCGGGGGCGGGCGGGTGCCCGCCCCCGGTGCCCGGTGGTGGTGGGACGGAGGTCAGGTGAGCCGCAGCTCCAGCGCCGGCCGGGCGGTCAGCGTGTCGGAGTCGACGAAGGCCAGGTCGATCGCCGGATCGGTGAAGGTGATCGGGATGGGTGACGTGATCGGGATGCCGTCCGGGAACGGCAGGTCCGGGGTCAGCGTGATCTTGATGCCGAGTAGCCGGCCGACGAAGCGGGTCGCGTAGAACGCCACGTCGCCCTGCACGGTCAGCCGGTCCGTCACGTACTGCTGGCTCCGCCCGACCGGGCCGTCCGCGACCAGCTTGAAGTCGTCGGTCACCGCCTTGGCCATGCTGAACTTCAGCACCTTGAGCGTCCCGTTGGCGGTCGGCAGCTCGACGATCCCGTCGAACCGCAGCCCGGTCATGGTGACCTTGGAACCGGTCAGCTTGGACGGTCGCTGCGCCACCTTCGGCTGCCCCGGCTGCGGGGCGAGCTTCGGCATCACCTTGCCCGGCTGGACGGTCCGGGACCGGGTCGGCGGGGCCGGTGGGCAGGCGACGGCGGCCCGGCCGGACCGGCCGGTGAGCCCGGGCCGGGTGGTGGTCGGTACCGGCGTCGCCGAGGTCGCCGGCCTGCCGGCGCCGCTGGGGCTCGGGCTGGCCGACGGGCTCGCGGTCGGCTCGGCCTGCCGGCCACCGGTGAAGAGATCCCCGATGCCGTGCAGGATGTCGGTGAGGATGTTCCCGTCCGAGGTGGACGTCGGTGACGGGCTGGGGCTGGCGGCCGGCGTCGACGTGCCGCCACCGGTGGTGGCCGAGGCGGACGGGGTCGACCGGGTGGCGCGGGTCGGTCCGGCCGTCGGGGCCGGCTTCGTGGCCCCGGTGGGCGGCGTGGGGCAGGCGGTGGCGGCGGGCGGCACCGGGGCGGCCCGCACGGGCGTCGGCCGGACGACCGTGAGGGCACCGGCGGAGAGGCCGAGCAGCGCCAGCGCGACTGCGAAGTAGTGCGGGTCCCGGCCGCCACCCGGCACCCCGGGGCGCTCCGTGCCGGTCGGCGGCGCGTCGTCGCGCTGCCGCGGTATGCCCCGGCCCTCGGCGGGCATCAGCTCGTCGACCAGCGACCCGTCGTCGGCGCTCGGGGGCTGCGGCGTGGGGTCGCCGGTCGGGGCGTCGGTGGCGACCGGCGTCGGGGCGGGCCGGGCGGTCGGGGTCCAGGCGAAGGCCAGGGCACTGCCGACCATGCCGAGCAGCAGGCCCAGGAAGAAGCCGCCGAGATTGAGCCCGATCAGCGAGTAGACGGTGGTGACCGCGGCGACGATCGAGTAGAAGATCCGTTGCGCCGGGCTGAACCAGAGCAGCAGTCCGCAGGTGACCAGGATGATCGGGATCAACAGCGAGTACAGCCCGGTGGATCCGCTGTGGAAGCTCAGGCCGTTGAGCGTCATCTTGGTGGAGGCGAACATCTCCGCCCCGGCCAGCGCGGTGAACAGGCCGCCCCAGAAGGGCCGGCTGCGGCGCCAGCGGCGGAAGCCCCGCCACGTCCGGCCGACGCCACCGGCGCGGACGTGTTGCGGATCAGCGGTTGTCACGTACTCCTCCTGGCGGAGCGGGGGCGAGGGACGGAAACGGGTCCGCGGCGGCCGGCCGCCGCGGACCCGGGGTCAGCTCAGAAACATTCCTTGTTCTGGGCGTCCGCCCCGACGTTGATCTTCAGCCGCAGGCCCACCAGGTTGAAGGTGGAGGCGGTGGTGTACCGGGACACCTGCTGGAGGCCGGTGATGGTCACGTGCTCGGCGTTCTGACCGAAGGAGCCGGCCTCCGCCGAGGCGTTCAGCTCGCTGGCGTCCCGCCCGATCTTGATGTTGGTGAACTTGGCGTTGCCGTCCAGGCTGTCCATGGCGATGAGCAGGTCCTTGGCGCGGGCCGGCTCCTTGCCCTCGCCCGCGTGGATGGTGAGCACCACCGGGATGCCGTCCGCCTTGACCGACTGGCAGAGCTTGTAGAGGTCGGCGCTGCTGATCTCGGCCAGGGCGATCGGGTGGACGGTCCCGTTCTTCTCCTTGACCTTGCCGCCGTACTGCTTGAAGCCGTCACCCTCCAGCCGCTCCGCACCGATCTTGAAGGTCTGGCCGGAGACGGTGATGTCGGAGGCGATGGCACCGCTCTGCATGCCGAACAGGATGGCGCCGACGGCAGCGGTCGTGGGCACCATCATCGCGGCGAAGCGCCGCCACCGGGTACGTCCCGGGTTGTCGATCCGATCCTGCACGGATTCCTCCTCGGTGGGGCTGGTGCTCTTCGGGGTGGGCCGGTCGGCCGGTGGTGGCCCCGGGCCGGGCCGCCACCTGTTACCGGCGGGTAACGAGCGTGCGCCTGATGGTGCCCCGAGTGAGGTGTGGGTCACAAGACCCCTATTACCGGCCGGTAACACTGCCGCTGCACAATGATCCCGATCGATCACCGTCGGTAGATGCCGATGGGGAGCGACGCCCGGGATAAACCCCGCGAACCGGCCGTACCGGATCGGTGGTACTCACGTTGCGCACTCAAACCATCGACGGGTTACGATTCCGTAACGAGCGCTCAGCGTCACCGTGGAAACGCGAAGGGCGGGCCGACCACCGGTCGACCCGCCCTCACCGTCGCGCTCGACTCAGTGCTTCTCGACCTCGTCGTCGGCGGCCGGACGCTGCACCGGCACCGTCGGCTCGTCCTCGGCACGCCAGTTCGTCGACGCCGGCGGGATCTCGTCGCTGAGCGGGCCGCCCTCGCGCTCCACCGGGGGCTGCTCGGCCGTCGGCCGCTCGTCCACCCGATCCGGCACCACGTCGTCCTCGACCGGCAGCACGTCGTCGTCGCGGACCGGCTCGCCGTCCACCCGGGTCGGGGTGTCGACCGGTGCCGCGACCGGCACGACGTCGGCCCGGTGCCGCGCCTCGCCGGCGGTGACCGCCGCCGCGCGACGACCCACCAGCAGGCCGCCGACGAGCAGCAGCAGGCCCAGCACGGCCAGGCCGATCGGGG
Source organism: Micromonospora sp. BS32 (assembly GCF_059089345.1). NCBI lineage: Bacteria > Bacillati > Actinomycetota > Actinomycetes > Micromonosporales > Micromonosporaceae > Micromonospora > Micromonospora sp. BS32. The sequence goes on along the minus strand of NZ_JBSSHR010000007.1, from coordinate 19,853 downwards.
CGTAGACGCCCAGCAGCCGCAGGCTGTCCCGGCTCTCCTTCGCCCGCTTCACCGAGGCCGTGATGGTCCCGTCGGTGTACGCGAAGTCCGCGTCAAGCAGCGTGGTCGGTTCGCCCACGTTCGGCGTCAGGACCTTCTTCTGCACCTCGCGCACCTTGACGTAGGAACCGGTGACCGGGTCCACCCAGACCGTCCGCTGGTTGCTGTAGACGACCTTGGCGTCGGTGGCGCCCTTCGCGAAAGTGGCCACCAGCGGCGAGATCCGGGTCGGGGCCAGGTTCAGCGGCTCATCCGTGATCACCTGCTCGAACCGGTACGCCTCGAGGCCCTGGATCTTCTCCGTACCGGCGAACTTGGCCGGACGGACGGTCCGCAGGTCACGGTCGTAGATCTCGTAGTCCCGCTTCTCGGTGTTGAAGGGGAACTTGTAGATCTGGCCGGCGAACTTCACCCGCTCCTGCTCGCCGGCGTCGTCGAGCCACTGGTCCTTCCAGTCCAACGCCGCACCGGAGACCCGGTCCAGCGCGAGCTGGGCGCCGTACGCGCTGACCAGATCCTTGTTGTCGACCCGGTCGACGGTCTGGCCGACCTTCCACACCACGGCCTTGCCGTCGAGGTCGCCCGAGAGCTTCGCGGTCTGCGACCGGTCCTGGGTGACCAGGACGGTGGACCTGAGTTTGCCGTCGTTGACCTTGATGGACCCGTCCTTGATCTGGAGGAACTTCGCGTTGCTGGCTTCCGCCACCGACGTCGAGGGGTCCAGGTCGTACGGGAGCTTGGTCAACGCGGGGGTCACGACGAACACCAGCCCGGCGGCCAGCGCCAGGAGCAGTACGCCGACCCCGAACAGCACGGCACCGATGGCGCGGTGCTTCATCTTGCCTCCCTGGAGGAGCTCAATTGTCGTCGATGTAGATCTGAGAGATGGCGGGGAGGTTACTACCTGGTCACATGGCGACGCGACCCCCGGTCAGCTCACTTTTCCCGCCGCAGCAGATCTTTCATCCGTGGCGACGGCCACCTGCCCGTCGTCGTCCGGCTCTCCACCGGCCCGACGGAGCACGAGCAGGAAGTTCCATGAAGCGATCTCCCGGGCGCCGGGAACCCGGACGATCCACCGGCCCCACCACGGGTGGTAGCGCGGCAGGGCGTCCAGCACCTCGACCTCGGGGTTGCCCCGGGTCCAGCGCAGCGCGTCGGAGATGGAGACCGGGAAGAGCGTCTCCCGGAAGCGGTTCTTCGGCGGCCGGCCCATCCGCCGCTGGTAGCGCCGCCGGGCCCGCTCCCCGCCCAGGTAGTGCCAGGGCGCGGTCTCGTGCCCGCCCCACGGCGAGAGCCACGGGGTGAACGACACGAAGATGACCCCGCCGGGTCGGGTCACCCGGGCCATCTCGTCGAGCATCCGGTGCGGCACGGAGACGTGTTCGAGCACGTTCGACGAGAAGCAGACGTCCACGCTCCCGGTCCGGACCGGCAGGGCGGTGCCGCTGCCGCGCAGCATCCCCTCGGCCGACCCGGCCGCGGAGAAGTCCCCCACGTCCGGGTCGAGCCCGACGTAGTGGGCGCCGGCCGCCCGGAACGCCGAGGCGAAGTAGCCCGGCCCGCCACCCACGTCGAGCACGGTCCGCCCGGCCAGCCCGGCGTAACCCGAGACCTGGCGTACCGAGTCGTCGGCGAGCATGCCGTAGAAGTGGTCCGGGTCGGTCTGTTCGACCAGGAAGGCCCGGAACAGGGTCACCGAGCGACCCAGGGTGGCGAAGCGGCGCCGGGCCGCCCGCCCCTGCTCAGCGGTCATCGCACTACCGTCCGTCCTCGTTCTCGCCGGCGGTCGGCGGGTCGCCGGCCACCGGGGCTGTCACCTGCTCGTCCACCGGTTCCGCGACGTCCCCGGCCGGCGCGGGGGCGCCCGGGACCGGGACCACCGCCGCGACCACCGCGCCGATCGCCACCAGCATGGCGGCCTGCACCCACGTCCCGTAGGCCCACTCCTGGCCGTGCCCGCGCACCCGGCCGGCCACGGCGGTTATCGTGGCCACCGCCAGCCCGCCGAACACCACCACCGGAAGGGCCCGCCGGGCGAGCTGGCGCAGCAGCATCGCGGCCAGCACGATCGCCACCGGCAGCACCCCGCCCAGCGCGGCGAGCAGCACCACCAGCAGCGTCCCCACGAACCAGGGCGCACCCTCCGCCGGGATCGGCGCCCCGTCCTCCGGCCGCCGCCGCACCGGCCAGGCGGCGAGCACCAGCACGCCGAGCGCGGTGAGCGCCCCGGCGGCCAGGCCGCCCCGGTAGGCGCGGTCGGGAGCGAACTCCAGCACGACCTCGCCGCCGGCCCCCGCCGGCAGCACGAACGCCTGCTGCCACCCGTCGACCCGGGCCACCGGCAACGCCCGTCCGTCCAGCCGGGCCGTCCAGCCGGCGTTCGCGTTCTCGGGTACCACCAGCAGCGCGCTCTCACCCGCGCCGACCCGTACCCGGCGCTCGGTCGGCGCCCACTCGCGCACCTGGACGTCCCGGTGCCGAGGGGCTACCCGCGTCCCACCGGTCGGACGCAGCGTCACGTCCTGCGCCACGAACCCGGACGACGGCGCGGTGACCAGACGGTGCCCGCCGGCCGGCAGGTCCACCACCGCGCCGGTGTCGCCGCAGAGGGTCACCGGCATCGACCGGCCGGCGACCGCGTCGGCCAGGGTGCCGGTGACCGAGGTGTCGTACCGGAATCCGTCGAGCTCCACGGCCGGGCCGGCGCCGCACGGCGCGACGAGCCGGACGTCCGCCGGCAGCGGCCGAAGCAGATCGGCCAGCGCGGGCACCTCCACCTCGGCGATGCCGGCGGTGGCCGTCCAGCCGTTGCCCCGCCGGTCCGACACCCGGGGGGTGGACTCCCGGACGGCGATCTCCAACCGGTCGGTCCGCACCGGCGTCAGGCGGACCAGACCGTCGGGGTCGACCGGGACGAGCTGGGTCCGGCCACCGGCGCGGACCTCGACCCGGGTGGGCAGCGAACCCACCGGCAGGTCTGCCGGGCGCAGCCGCAGCCGGTCGATCCGGCGCGCGCCCGACCAGCTCAGCCGGAGGGTGGGCCGCAGGTCGGTGATGTCGGCCAGCCAGGCGGTGCCCGGGTCCCCGTCGACCGCCGCCCACGGCCCGACCGTCGCGTCCCCCGACAGGTACGACGAGGCGCCCGCCGCCACCGGCGCCCCGGCCAGCGTCAACGCGCCGCCCGATCGGGCCACCGCGGTGACCCCGAGCTGCCAGGTGCCCGCGGTCGAGCTGCGGAACAACCGGTCCAGCCCGAGCGGTTCCTCACCCACCCGGGCCAGGAACCGGTCGCACCGGACGACCGCGCCGGCGGCCCGGACCCCGGTGGCCGGCGTGCCGGCCTGGCCGCCGCCGGTCGCGGGGGCACCCGTTCCGTCGTCGGTGGCCGGCGGCGAGTCGGTGCCGGCGGCGCCCGTCGCGGCGGAGGGGAAGCACGCCGGTCGGCTCGCCGAACCCCGGCTGAACGACCAGGAGACTCCGCCGGCTCCGGTGGCGGGCAGATCGGCGGGGACGCGCAGCGCGCGACGGGGGGTGATCCCCGGTACGGACAGCTCCCGGATGCCCACCCCACCGTCGATCCGGCCGTCGGCCACCGCCAGCACCGTGATCCGCACCGAGCTGGTCGTGCCGGGGAGCGTGTAGTACGTCCGGGCGCCCAGGTCCGGCACCACGTCGTGGTCGACCGCGCCCCGGTCGGTGGTGATCCGGAACCGGGTCACCGGCCAGCCGACGCCCAGGTCACCCACGAAGGCCACGGAGATCTGCTGCACGTTGCGCGGGGTGTCCAGGTCGAGCTGGAGCCACTGGCCCACCGGCCCGGCCAGCGGCGCGGAGTGCCAGGCGGTGCTCGCGTCCCCGTCGACGGCGGCGAACGGCAGGTGCGACGGGTCGGCGGGGGCCAGGTTGTCCACGAAGCTCACCGCGCTGGACGCGGTCACTTCGCGAACCCCCTGGTAGGTGGCGACCGTCTGGTGGTTGCCCCCGGGGAACGGCAGCAGGTCCAACGCGACCCGGCCCTGCCGCCCCGCCTCGGTGGCGGTCAGCGTCTGGCTGAGGTTGTCCCGTACCCGGCCGATGTTCCGTTCCCGCCGGCGCAGCCCGTCGGTGACGATCCACCGGTCACCGGTCGCGCCGCTGGCGCGGTCCCCGGCGAGGACCACCGGCCGGTCCCGTTCCACCACGCCCTGTTCCAGCAGGGGCAGCAGGGTCTCCGGGCCGCCGCTGACCGTGGGCACGTCGGCGGTGAGGACCGCCGAGGCGACCGGGACCGGGCGGCGCACCTCGTACACCTCGACGGCCGGCAGCCTGCCGGCGTCCTCGTCGACCGGGCTGCCGACCGCCCGCCCGACCGCGCCGGTGCTGCCGAAGGACGCCACCCGGACGATCCCCGGCGACTGGGCCAGCGCCCGGCGCAGCACCGCCACCGGCGGCGCGTCCACCTGCGTCCGGTCGAGGTCGTTGCGGAGCAGCAGGTGGTGGAAGCCGGAGCGGGCCAGGAAGTCGGCCAGCCCGGCGGAGCCGTGACCGCTGGAGAGCACCGTCTCGACGGTGTCCATCATCCGGGTGTTGCCGGTCGAACCGAGCGGGATCTGGTGGCGCACCGCCCAGGGCGCCCCCGCCAGGGCCTGCAACGGCTCGTCGACGGTGCGGCCCCAGTCGTACTGGGCGAAGCTGGAACCCGGCACCATCAGGGTGCGGGCCAGGGCGTCCCGATCGGCCAGCCAGGTGGCCGCCGCCCGCCAGTGCGGCGGCAGGTCCGCCCAGCCGGGCCCGGGTCGCAGCAGCCCGATCCAGGCCGGCGCGGCGGCGCCCAGCACCAGCGCCAGGACCGGTACGAAGACCACCGGGCGGAGCCGCAGGCCCGGGCGACGTCGGCGGGCCGCGGTCTGCAGGCGGGTGGCCCAGGCGTCCACGCCGTGCGCGAAGCCGAGCATCAGCGGCAGCCGCAGCACCGGGTCCAGCTTGTGCACGTTGCGCAGCGGCGCCAGCGGCCCGTCCAGCAGGTTCCGCACCTGCTCGGACAGGGGGCTGTCCAGGCTGCCGACGTACCCCATGGTGAGCAGGGTCAGCCCGGTCAGGAAGCCGAGCACCAGGAACCGCCGCTCGGGCAGCAGGTTGCCAGCCAGCCCGGCCAGGCCCAGCAGCGCCAGTACGGCGGTGAGCGCCATCAGCACCGGGTGGTCGATCAGCAGCCAGCCGGCCGGCCACCACGGGTCGCCCTGGACGATGTACGCCACCCACTGGTTCGTGCCGCGTACCGCCTGGAAGAGCGAGGCGACCGCGGTGGTCGTGGTGGACGACTCGATGTAGTCCAGGAACGGCAGGCTGTACTGGCCGAGCAGCAGCAGCGGAACGATCCACCAGAGGCAGACCGCGGTGACGCAGACGCACCACCAGCCGACCAGCCGCAGGTGGGCGGCGTCCCAGCGGCGGGAGAGCAGCCACACTCCGGGCAGCACCAGGGCGAGCAGCACCACCGCCGCGTTGATCCCGCCCATGCCGAGCACCGCCAGGGCGGAGAGCGCGGCGGCCCGGCGGGGCGAGCCGATCCGCCGCACCCGGACCAGTGGCAGCAGCACCCAGGGCAGCATCGCGGCGGAGAGGACCTCCGAGGAGAGCGCGCCGATCTCGGTGAGCACCCGGGGCGCCAGCGCGTAGCCCAGCGCCGCCGCGTACCGGGTCGGTTCGGTGCCGATCCGCATCGTCCGGGCCAGCAGCAGCAGGCCGTAGAAGGCGGCGCCGAAGAGCAGCGCGCACCAGAGCCGCTGGGTGATCCACGGCGGCAGGCCGAGCAGCTGCCCGGCGGCGAAGAACGGGCCCATCGGGAAGAGGTAGCCGTACGCCTGGTTCTGCAGCTCGCCGGAGGTGGCCTCCGGGTTCCACAGGTGCAGCGCCCGGGCCAGGAAGTGCACCGGGTTCGCCGCCAGGTCGAGCTTGGTGTCGAAGGTGACCTGGCCGGGCCGCTGGGCGAACGCGACGGCGGTGAGCAGCAGCAGGCAGAGCGCGGTGGCGGGGGCCTCCCGGATCGGCCGGACCAGGCGGCGGGCCACCCGTACCGGCAGGGTCGCCATCACGGGCCGCGGGTCGGCGGTCACCGGCGGCACTCCGGCGGCAGGCAGCTCAGGTCCGCCAGCGCGGAGAAGAAGATCTGCCGCATCCCCTTCGGCTGGTCGGTGCGGAACACCTGGCCACCGGTCACCTTCGCAATCGCGTTCAGTTCCTCCGGGTCGACGTCCCGGCCGAGGCCGACGAAGACGATCGGCAGCGGCCGGCGCGGGTCCTGCAGGGCGCGGAGTTCGGCGAGGAACTTCGTCCGGCCGATGCTCTCGGTGTCCTCGTTGCGGCCGTCGGTCATCACCAGCACCAGGTTGATCCGGCCCGGGGTCCAGTGCCGCCGGGCGTCCCGGTACGCGGCCAGCGTCGTGTCGTACAGGCCGGTGCCGCCGTTGGGCTTGACCCGCACCTCGGCCAGCCGCTGGGCCAGCGCGGCCCGCTGGACGCGCAGCGGGCGGACCGGGAGGATCTCCTGGTAGTCGCGGTCGCCGTCGACCTTGGTGGAGAAGACCCAGACGCCCAGCTCGCTGTTGTCCAGCAGCAGCCCGGCGCCCTCCCGGGCGGCGGCCACGGTGGCGTCGAGCCGGGTGCCACCGCTGCCGGGCACCTGCACGGCCATCGACCCGGAAACGTCGATCACGGTGAGGATCCGCGCGCTGCGCTGCACGCCGCTCCACCCGGTGAGCACCTGGGTGACCGTCTCCTCGGCGGGCAGCGGGACGGGCAGCCGGACGTCCGGGCTGAGCCGCCCGTCGCGCGGGATCGCCGGCGGGAAGCCGGCCGCGGTGCGGAAGCCGTACCCGGTGAGCACCTCGCGGGCGCCCGTGCCGAGCAGGTCGGTGAGGAAGCCGGCCGCCGCGCCCCGGGCGGTGTTCCCGGCGGCGGGCAGGACCACGTACGGCAGGTCCAGCGACGGGACCGCGACCTCAGGGTACGCGGCGACGAGCTTGCCGGCGCCGGTCAGCGTGTTGTGCCCGAGCACCGCCCGTTCGGTGCTGGCGACCGCGTCCGACCAGCCCGGCAGCCCGGTGCCGGGAGGCAGCGCGGTGCCGGCGGCGAAGGTGCGCCCGGCGAGCCGGCGCAGCGCCGCCGCCACCGCGCCGCCGGGGTCGCTCTCACCGGCGGCCAGCCCGCGGACTCCGAGCAGCGCGCCGACCCCGGCCGGGTCGGCCGCCGGGTCGGGGAGCCCGACCTTCACCGCGCCGGCCTTGGGGCCGATCAGAGCGCCCCAGGTCAGCGGGCGGGCCGGCCAGCCGCTCCGGCGGGCCACCGGCTCGGTCACCGCGAGGACGACCGGGGTGCTGGCCACCGAGGTGCCCTGGCCGGGCACCTCGAAGGCGCCGGCGGCCCGGGCCCGGCGCAGCCAGAACGTCGACTCGGGCAGCCAGGCGTCCGCCACGTCGGCGCCGCTCGCCAGCTCGGCGGCGACGGCGTCCGACTCGCGAGCCTGCACCACGATCGCCACGCAGGGCTGCCGGCCGACGGTGGCCCGGGCGATCCGGTCCACCGCCGGGGCGACCACGGGCGCGGCGACGATCCGCAGCCGGACCCGCTCGGCGCACTCCGGGACGGTCCGCTCGTCGCGCAGCCAGGCGACGCCGGCCCAGCCGACCAGCAGCAGCACCAGCGCGGCGCTGAGCAGCACCACCGGGGACCGACGGGTGAGGAACCGCAGCGACGCCTTGCGCACGGCGGTCACCTCCTCGTCGTCTCGCCCGCCGACGGGTGCCGGCCGCAGGTCACGGGTGTCGCGGATCGGGGCGGCCGGTGCCCGCACCGGCACCGCGCGCGTCCGCGCTGCACACCCTGCCAAGGTTTCCGGCCCCCGGCAAACCCCCGATCGACGACCCGTTATCCGATCGTCGCCACCGACAAGACCCATTGCGTACCTGGGCCGAGCCGCCCTAGGGTGGCGCGATCGTGCCGCTTACTGATCGGTAGGAGCAGCGTGGAGAAGTCCGGCAGCACCACCGCTCGCCACGTGCTGTTCCTGAACTGGCGCGACACGAGCAACCCCGAGGGCGGCGGCTCGGAGGTCTACATCGAGCGGATCGCCGCCGAGCTGGTCGCCGCCGGCCACCGGGTGACGCTGCTCTGCGCCGCGCACGAGCGGGGCGCGCCGGCCGAGACCAACCCCGACGGGGTACGGGTGCTGCGCCGCGGCTCCCGGCACACCGTGTACGCCCGCGCGGCGCTGACCTGTCTCGCCGGCCGGTTCGGGCTGGGTCCGCTGAGTCGGCGTCGGCTCGGCCGCCCGGACCTGGTGGTGGACGTCTGCAACGGGGTGCCGTTCTTCGCCCCGCTCTACGTGGGCCGTCCGGTGCTCGCCCTGGTCCACCACGTGCACCGGGAGCAGTGGCCGGTGGTCTTCGGCCCGGTGATGTCCCGGCTCGGCTGGTGGATCGAGTCGTGGCTGGCGGTGCGGCTCTACCGGCGCTGCCGCTACGTCACGGTCTCCGAGGCGAGCCGGGCCGAGCTGGCGGAGCTGGGGGTGGACCGGGAGCGGATCGACGTGGTGCCCAACGGCACGCCCCCGGTCACCGGCCGCCCGCTGCCCCGGACGACCCACCCGTCGCTGCTGGTGCTCGGCCGCCTGGTGCCGCACAAGCGGGTGGAGATCGCCCTGCGTACGGTGGCCGAGCTGACCGCCGAGCTGCCCGACCTGGAGCTGGTGGTGGCCGGTCAGGGCTGGTGGGAGCTGCCGCTGCGGGAGCTGAGCGAGAGCCTTGGCATCGCCGATCGGGTGCGGTTCACCGGCTTCATCAGCGAGGACGACAAGCACGAGGTGCTCTCCTCCTGCTGGCTGGCCCTCACCCCGTCGCTCAAGGAGGGCTGGGGGCTGACGATCGTGGAGGCCGCCGCCCGGAGCACCCCGACGGTCGCCTTCCGCTATGCCGGCGGGGTGGCCGAGGCGATGGTCGACACCGAGACCGGTCTGCTCGTCGACGACGAGCGTGAGTTCGCCGAGCGGGTACGCGAGCTGCTCGCCGACGACGTACGGCGCAAGGCGATGGGTGAGGCGGCGCTCGCCCACGCGGCCCGGTTCACCTGGACCGCGACCGGGGCCCGCTTCGCCCAGCTGGTCGCCCAGCTCACCGCCGCCCGCTAGCACCGGCGCCGGCCCGGCGGCGGACGCGCGAACGGGGCGCCCGCGACAGCGGACGCCCCGTTCGACGGTGGTTCAGCGCGTGCCGTAAAGCGGGGTGTCGGTGCCCTTTTCGCTCACACTGCTCGTGTTGGCGACCTCTTGGGCGGACGGGCTGAGCACATTCGCCAGACCGACGGCGCCGAGCAGGCCGAGCACGACTCCGAGCACCCCGACGGCGACGAACGCGGGCAGGTTCCTCATCCACCTTCTCCTTCCGCGGGACTCGCGTGCCGGGACGCTACCACGCCCCGGAGCACCTGCGCAGTGCCCGAAAACCCGATCATCAACACCACCGTTCCGGCCAGCAGGTGCGCCCATCCGGCGCGCCCCGGCCCGCGGGCTGCGGTCGGGGGCGTCCAGTCCGGGTTCTCGTAGAGGCGCAGTTCCGGTCCGAGGTGGACCGGACGCAGCCCGGCCAGTGCCGAGCCGGGCACCGGCGGGCCGGCCGCCCGCTGCACCAGCACCCAGCGCACCCCGGTCGCGGCCAGCGGCCGGCCGGCGGCGAGCAGCTCCCGGACCTGGGCCGCCCGCGGGTCCTCCCCGCCCACGGCGAGGTCACCCACTCGCAGGGTGTCGTCGATCAGCACCGGCGACGACAGGTACCGGGGCGCCGGGTCGATCACCACCCGCCCGTGGTTCCAGCCGTACCGCTGGTACTCCTGGAACGGCAGGGAGAGCACCTCACCGGGTCGGTCGGCCACCTGCCGCGCCACGGTCGTCCAGTCGGCCGGGTACGGCACCGGCCGGATCCGGCCGATCCCACCGAAGGCCAGGTCGGGCAGGATCGCCACCGGCAGCAGCGCCGCCCCCACCAGCAGCACCAGGCCGGTGGTCGGATCGAACCGGGCGGCGAGCCGGTCGGCCAGCCGTTCCGCGCCGAGCGCCCCGGCCACCGCCAGGGCCAGGGCGTACGGCACGAGCATCTTCTGCCCGTCGCGGACCAGGCCGGCGCCGGGCACCGTGTCCACCAGCCAGCCGAGCAGCGCCGCCCCGCCGGGGAGCACCCCCAGCGCGGCGACCAGCCACGAGCCGAGCGCGAGCGCCCCGAGCCGCCCGGCGGCGCCGTTCGGCCAGCGCCGGCGCAGCAGCGGCACGCCGTAGCCGGCGAGCAGCAGCACCAGCCCGGTGGCCAACGGCACCACCCCGGCCTGCCGCGAGGCGGGGACGGTCAGCGCGTTCCAGATCCCGCCGGTGCCGGTGAGCGCGACCAGCGGCCCTCCCCAGTTCTCGGCGCGGGCGGCGAAGGCGGCCACCCCGGCCGGGTCGGAGCGGCCGCCGGTGGCGCTGCCCGCCCCGGCGACCAGCCAGGGCGCGTTGAGCGCCACGGCGGCGGCGAGCGCGGTGCCGGTCCGCCGAACGGCGCCCGGATAGCGGCCGGGCAGCAGCACCACGACCGCCGCCAGGGCGATGACCCCGCCGGTCGGGGTGATCGCGGAGCCGGCGACCGCGAGCAGCAGCCGGGGCAGCGCACCGGGCCGGCCGGCCCGCACCCCGAGCGCCGCCGCCACCAGCCAGGGCAGCAGCGCGTACGCCAGCAGCAGCCCCCACTGGCCGATCAGCAGCCGCTCGGCGAGGTAGGGGGTCCAGGCGTACCCGACGGCGGCGACCACCCGGACGGCCGTCCGTTCGGTCGGCACGAGCCGGGCGGCGCCGAGCGCGGCGAGCCACAGGATCGCCACCAGCACCAGCCGTTGCAGCAGCCAACCGGGCACGAGCTGGGTGGCGAGTGCGACGACCGCGTCCTGCGGCACGGCCCGGGGCAGCGCCGAGGCCGGGGCGATCACCTCCCAGCTCAACGCCTGCCGGGGCACGAAGACCATGTCGTAGCGGAGCGCGTACCCGGGCAGCGCGAGCGGGGCGAGCACCACCGCCGTCACGGCGGCGGCCACGCCGTGCGGCACGAGCCGTCCACGCATCCGTCGACCTCACCTGCCTGCCGGGTGCGGCCCGGGCCGCCCTGGTCCGGCGGCCACTGTACGCGGCGCCGCCCGCGTCCCGGCGACCCGCGAACCACCCGTTGACCTGATGGGACGGCCGGTGGCCGGTGTGGCAGTCTTCCCGCCATGGCATTGACCGGTGCGACCACCGCCTCCCAGGGGAATGGCCTCGCCAGTGGCTGGACCCGGCTGCACCCGGTACGGGCGGTGGCCGTCGCGATGATCGTGGTCAGCCTGCTCTGGCGGGCCCAGCTGGCCTCCCGCGGCTACCTGGCGGTCGACGACTACGTGCTGATCGCCCGCGCGGCGGGGTCCGACCTGACACCGGGCTTCCTGCTCACCCTGTACAACAACCACTTCATGCCGGGCGCGCTGCTGATCACCTGGCTGGTGACCCGGGTGGTGGGCCTCGCCTACTGGCCGTACGTCCTGCTGCTCACCGCCGCCCAGGCCGTGCTGGCGGTGAGCTTCGCCCGGCTGCTGCGCACCCTGGTCCGCCCCGGCTGGGCGCTGCTGGTGCCGCTGGCGGTGTTCCTGTTCAGCCCGCTGACCCTGGAGGCCACCTCGTGGTGGGCGGTCGGGGTGAACATGCTGCCGATGCAGATCGCGATGGTGCTCGCCGTCGGGGCGCAGCTCGGCTACGTCCGCACCGGCCGGCGGCGGCACCTGGTGTCGCTGGGGCTGGCGGTGCTGTTCGGGCTGCTCTTCTTCGAGAAGGCGCTGCTGGTGGTGCCGCTGGTCTTCCTGTTGACCGTGTTCCTCTTCGTCGACGGGCCGCCGGTGCGCGCGGTGCTGACCACCGTCCGGCGGTTCTGGCCGTCCTGGCTCCTGCTGACCGTCCTGTCGGTCGGCTTCCTCGCGCTCTACGGCTCCCGGGCCGAGTCGTCCCTGCGCCGGCCCGACTCGCTCGGCGAGGTCTTCTCGTTCCTCTGGCAGCTCTTCGGCTCCACCGTCGTACCCGGGCTGCTGGGTGGGCCGTGGCGGTGGCTCCCGGCCGGCGACGGGGCCCCGGTGACCGCCCCGCCGGAGCTGGGGCGGTGGATCGCCTGGGCGGCCTTCCTGGTGCTGGTGCTGCTGACCGTGCGGCTGCGCCGGGTCGCCGGGCGGGCGTGGCTGCTGCTGACCGCTTATCTGGTCATGGTGACCGCCCTGCTCGCCGCGACCCGGCTGGGGTCGATCTACAGCGACGTCGCCGGCGCCGTCCCCCGGTACGTCAGCGACGTGGTGGTGGTGGCCGCGCTCTGCATCGGCGTCGCCCTGCTCGGTCTGCGCCCCGTACCGGACCGCTTCGTCCCGGCCGACCCGGAGCGGGCCGCCGGGGACGAGGAGCCGGCCATGGCGGACGCCGACGAGGAACGGACGGTCGACGACGCGACCCCGGTCGGGGCGGTGCGGACCGGCCAGGACGGCGGTGACTCCGACGGCGACCAGGCCCTTCCCACCGAGGGAGAGACCGCGACCGGCAGCGAGTCCGGCGACGCGGACGCGGAGCCGACCGGGACGGTGGCCCCGCCGGCCGACCCGGTCGCGGTTCCGGCGGGTGTCTACCGCCCGCACGGCGTCCTGCACGCCGAGTACGACGACGACGTTCCGCTTCCGGCGCGGCCCCCGTCGGCGCGGCCGTTCGACGCGCCCCCGCAGCGCGCGAGCGCCGGCGCGGGCCCGGTGGCCGCCACCGCGACACCCTCGACCGGCGCGCTGCCGCCCGCGGCGGAGCCGGTCGGGGACGCCGCTGCGACCTCGGCCCCGCCGCAGCAGCTTCCCGCCCAGCGCCAGCCGGTCGAGCCGGCGCTGCCCAGAGCGTTCACCGACGGCCGGGATCCGGACGACCCGCCGCTGCCGGCCGTGCTGGTACGGCACCGCGAGGCGGTCTCCGCCGGCCTGGTCCTCGCCCTGGCGGCCGGTGGGCTCGGCACCGCCTGGACGACCGCCCGCTTCGGCGACGAGTGGGCGGCCAAGAGCGGACGGGTCTACCTGGACACGGTCCGCGCCGAGCTGGCCGCCGCCCCGCCCGGGACGGTCTTTCTCGGTGCTGACCAGCCGGTGCCCGGCGATGTGGTGCCCGCGCTCTCCGCGCCGTACAACCGGCAGTCGACCTTCTTCCGGGCCCTGCCGGAGCGGCCGGTCTTCGTCACCGAGGCCGAGACGCCGTCGATGCTCGACCCGTCGGGCCGGATCAGCCCGGTACGGGTCGACGGCCCGACGGCCCAGCCCGGCCCGGACCCGGCCTGCGGCTGGAAGGTCACCGGCGGGAACACGGTCCGGATGCCGCTCACCGGGGGTCGGGACGACTGGTTCTGGGTGGTCCGGATCGGCTACCTCAGCTCCGGCGACACGATGGCCACCTTCCGGCTCGGCGACGACGAGAAGCGGTTCCCGGTGAAGACCGGGCTCCACCAGATCTTCTTCGAGTTCACCGGCGGCGGCGACACCGCGGAATTGAGCATCGACGCCCCGGGGGTCACCCTCTGCACGAACGAGGTCGCGATCGGCACCCCCACCCCCCAGCAGTGACCGGGCCGGCCGGTGCTCACTCCGGCCGGAACAGCACCGAGTTGACGTACCGGGGGTGGGGCCAGAGCACCCGGCGGACGAAGCTGTGCCGGACCCGGGCGATCGCCTCACGCTGGTGCCGGCCGAGGTCGAACCCGGCCAGCGGGACCCAGGTACGGCCGGGCAGGACGTACCCGCGGTAGCCCCAGCCGGTGAGCAGATCCAGCAACGGCTCCACCGGTTGGATCCGCTCCTCCACCTCGACCAGCAGCACCGGGCGGTCCCGCCGGATCGTCTCCGCGCCACCGCGCAGCGCGGCCAGCTCGTGCCCCTCGATGTCGAGCTTGACGAAGCGCACGTCGGTCAGGCCGAGCGCGTCGAGGGTGGTCCGGCGGACCTCGACCGGGCTGCCCTGCCCCGGCTGCTCCAGCGAGGAGGTGCCGACGATCGCGCCGCCCTCAGGCAGGTAGAGCGCGGCGCTGCCCTCGTGGTCGGAGACGGCCGCCTCGACCACCTCGACGGTGGGGAACGCCGCCCGCAGTTGCCGGGCCAGCGCCGGTGTGGGCTCGACCGAGACGACCCGGTCGGCGCGGCGCAACAGCCGGGCCGTCCACGGGCCGTACCAGGCCCCGATGTCCACGGCGGTGCCCCCGCGGGGTACGTATTCGGCCAGCCGCGCCAGCTCCGGTTCCACCCGCGGATAGACCAGCCGGATGCCGTCGGCCAACCACCGCTCGGGGAGCTTCGCGGCCAGCCCGGAGGTGGCTGCCGCGGTCTTGTTCGTCGACGCCATGGGCCAGCACACTAGACGTCAATCGACGGCGGCGGCAGTGGCCACCGGTGCGGGGCTGTCGGGCCGGCCGGTGGACCGGTACGGTCTCCCCGTCGGGCCACCGGTCCCGGCCGTCCGCCGGCCACGACGCGCACGGTCGGGGAGCAGTGCGGGCACTCGGGGCGACATGACACGGACCATCGGCAGGGACGCGCGGGCGACGGGGCTCGGCGCCGCCGGCGCCGCCGTCACGGTCGCCACCATGCTGACCAACGCCCTCGCCTACCTGGTCCCGCTGCTCGGCGCCCGCCGATTGACCGCCGCCGACCTCGGCGCGCTGGCCACCCTGCTGGCCCTCGGCGCGATCAGCACGGTGCCCGGCTTCGGCCTCCAGATCGCGGTGGCCGCCCACCGGGCCCGGACCGGCCCCACCTCGACCCGGCGGTTGTCGCTGCTGACGGCCGGCGTGAGCGCCGGGCTCACCCTCGCGGCGGCGCCCGTGCTCACCGTGGCGCTGCGACTGCCGTTCGCGCTGACCCTGCTGCTGGCCGCGGCCACCTTCGCCACCGTGCTGTCCGGGCGCTGGCTCGGCGAGCTCCAGGGCGACCAGCGGTTCCTGCGACTCTCCGCCGCGATGACGGTGCTGGCCGTCGGCCGCTACGGCGGGCCGGCCCTCGGCCTGGCGCTCGGCCTGGGCCTGTTCGGCTGCCTGCTGATCGGCACGCTCACCGGGATCCTCGCCCTGCCGCTGCTGGCCCGCCTGGCCGCCGCTCGCCCCGGCCCCCACCCGCCGACGGCCGCCCCGGCGGACCGGCTCGTCCCGCGTCAGGTGGTGACCGCGTGCGCGGCCACCCTGGCGATGCTCACCATCTCGTACGCCGACCTGATCCTCGCCCGGCAGCTGCTGCCGGCGGACGGTTCCGGGGCGTACGCCGTCGGTGCGGTGCTCACCAAGGGCGCGCTCTGGGCGCCACAGGTGGTGACGCTGCTGGTGCTGCCCCGACTCGCCCAGGGTGACCGGCGGGCCCGGGCGACGGCGCTGGCGCTGATCCTGGCCTGCGGCTCGGCTCTGGTGGCGGCGGCCACGCTCGGTGGGGAGCTGGCGTTCCGGCTGGCCGGCGGCGCCGACTACCTGCACCTGGCCGGGGAGGCCCCGCTCTTCGCCGCCACCGGCGCCCTGTACGCGGTGGTCTTCATGCTGGTCAACGACCGGGTGGCCAGCGGTGCCCGGTTCCCGGCGGCGCCGCTCTGGGTGGCCACGGCCGGGCTGGCGGCGGCGGCCACGCTGCTCGCCCCGCGTACGGTCGAAGGGGTGCTGACCTGCGCGCTGGCCACGGCGGCGCTGACCGCTGCGGTGATGGCCGGGCTGGTCTTCCGGCCCCGCCGTTGAGCGGGTGGCGACCGGCGGTCAGTCGCCAGCGGCGAGCCAGTCGCCGAGCAGCCGGCGGTCGATCGAGTCGACCCGGCCGAGCGGCCACCCGCCGGCCACCCGGGCGCGCAGCTCGGCGCGGGTGAACCAGCGCGCCTCGAGCAGTTCCACCCCGTCCACCCGGACCTCCTCCGTCGCGGCGGTGGCCCGGAAACCGACCATCAGCCCGGCCGGGAAGGGCCAGGCCTGCGAGCCCTGGTAGCGGAGATCGCCGACGGTCACCCCGGCCTCCTCGGCCATCTCCCGGCGCACCGCGTCCTCCAGGCTCTCGCCCACCTCGACGAAGCCGGCGAGCGTCGAGTAGGACCCCTCGGGCGCGCCCGCGTGCCGGGCCAGCAGGCAGCGGTCCGGGGTGCCGGGGGCCTCGACCAGCACGATGACCGCCGGTTCGATCCGGGGGAAGTGCAGCCGTTCGCATCCCGGCCCGGTGCAGGCCCGCACGTGTCCACCGTCCCGGGCCGTGGTGGCGGCGCCGCAGCTGCCGCAGTGCCGGTGCGACCGGTGCCAGTGCAGCAGCCCCCGCGCGTACGCCTGCGTCGCCGCCTCGCCGACGGCGAGCGTGCCGGCCAGGGCGCGCACGTCGACCGCCGCGGCGGCGCCGGCCAGCCGCAGCGCTTCCGCCTCGGGCTGCCCGGAGAGGTCGGCGGCGAAGAGCGCGGCGCCGTCGTCGAGGCCGAGGAAGACGGTCTGCCCAGCGGCGGCGAGCAGCTCACCCGCGGCGGGCGCGGCGAGCCGCACCGGGCTCCGGCCGGCGTCGACGAGGCAGTGGCCGCGCCAGAGCGGCAGCACCGCGCTCGTCGGGTCCGTCCACCGGGCGGAGATCCACTCCGGGTCGCTGCGTCGCGCGCCCGCCCGGTCCAGCCAACCGCCCCCGTACGCCAATGTCCGCCCGTTCACTCCGACACCGTGCCATGGCCGCGCACACAACGGGTGACCGGGGCGGACATGGCCGACACGCGGTATCGAGGATGACCGGCCGCACGGTGTCATCCGGCCCGCGGGTTGGCTACCGTAGGTGTCTCTCTGGGGGCCGCAACCCCCCACGTGGTACGTCCCGATAGAGGTGGCTGTGACCCTGTACGGCGACAAACAGGTCTCCGACGAACGCCCCACGGTGCAGGTCACCGCGGTGAGCTGGCCGGGCGACGACGGCCCGGACCAGGCCGGGAAGGCTCCCGGTTCGGGCCGGGGGCCCGGTTCGTGGTCACGGCGCACCCGCCTGCTGCTCGCCGGCGGGCTGGCCGCCGCGGTGCTGGCTGGCGTGACCGGCGCCGGCGCCTACGCGTACGCCGGTGACGTCCCCCGGGGCACGACGGTGCTCGGCGCCGAGCTGGGTGGCCGGAGCCGCCCGGCGGCGGCCCGGGAGCTGACGGCCGAGCTGGAGCGCCGGGCCGGCACCCTGAACAACCCGGTGACCGTGCTGTTGGGGGACCAGAAGGCCCAGATCAGGCCCGCCGACGTGGGGCTGCGGGTGGACGTGGACGCCACGGTCGCGGCGGCGGTCGACGCGGAGGCGCACCCGGTGAGCCGGCTCTTCGGCTCCCGCAGCGTGCAGCCCGTGGTGACCGTGGACGCGGCGAAGCTCGACGCGGCGCTGCGCAAGGTCCTCGGCAAGCGGGGCCGGGAGATGACCATGCCGGCGATCATCTTCACCGGGACCACCCCCAAGCCGGTGTACCCGAAGCCGAGCCTCTCGCTCGACCCGCAGCGCTCGGCGCAGGTGGTCCGGGACGGCTGGCTGGGCGGGCAGCCGGTGACCGTGCCGCTGTCGGAGCGGTCCCCGGCGACCTCCCGGGAGGAGGTGGACCGGCTCGTCGCCGAGCTGGCGAAGCCGGCCGTCGCGGCCCCGGTCACCATCACCACCGCCAAGGGATCGGTCACCGTGCCGCCGACCGCGATCGCCCGGGCGTTGCGGTTCTCCGCCGACGAGGCGGGCAGGTTGACCCCGCGGATCGACGTGAAGCGGCTGCGCGCCGCGCTCGACGGCAGGCTCGACGGGATCGAGGTGGAGCCGAAGGACGCCGGGCTGACCATCGCCGGCGGCAAGCCGACGGTGGTGCCGGGCCGCTCCGGCCAGCAGCTGGACGCCGCGGCGCTGAGCCGCGACCTGCTCGCCGTGCTGCCGAAGACGGACGGCCGGACGGTCACCGGCCAGCTCAAGCCGGCGGAGCCGGAGCTGACCGAGGCGAAGCTGGCCGAGCTGGGCATCAAGGAGCGGGTCTCCACCTTCAGCACCAAGTTCCCCGGCGGGCTCTCCTCGCCGCGCAGCCAGAACATCATCCAGGCGGCCAAGGACGTCGACGGCACGATCGTGAAGCCGGGGGAGACGTTCTCCCTGAACGAGCACACCGGTGAGCGTGGCTATGGCCAGGGCTACCAGGACGCGCCGACGATCGTGGGCGGCAAGCTGGTGCCGGGGGTGGGCGGCGGCGTCTCACAGTTCACCACCACGCTCTTCAACGCCACGTACTACGCCGGCATGCAGGACGTCGAGCACAAGCCGCACTCGTTCTACTTCAGCCGCTATCCGGCGGTCATCGAGTCGACGATCTACTGGCCCGAGCTGGACTTCAAGTTCCGCAACAACACCTCGCACGGGCTGTTGCTGGACACGTCGTGGACCTCGAACACCATCACCGTGTCGGTCTGGAGCACCAAGATCTACGACAGCGTCAAGACCGAGTACGGCCCCCGCCGCAACATCACCCAGCCGAAGACCGTCTACCTCCCGCCCGGCCCGGACTGCATCACCGCCGCCGGGAGCGAGGGCTTCAGCCAGGACGCCTTCCGGGTCATCACCAAGGGCGGCACGGTGATCAAGCGGGAGAAGTTCAGCTGGACCTACGACCCCGAGCCGAAGTTCATCTGCGGTCCCGACCCAGCCGCCGCGCCCTGACCGCACGGAAAGGCCCCGCCGGCTGGTCGCCGGCGGGGCCTTTTCCACGGGTACGGACAACAGCTCAGGGCCGCGCCTCGGCCAGCCCCTGGCGTACGCCGTCGGCGTCGCGGTCGGTGCCGTAGACCGGGGTGTCCGGCTGCTGCCGCCAGCTCTCGTCGAGGGTGCCGGCGTCGACCGGGTCGAAGCCCAGGGCGTCGACGAGCTGCATCACCAGTTGCTTGGCGTCGGCGTCGTCACCGGCCACCGGCAGCGCGATCCGGTCGCCGGAGCCGGCCGGCCGGCCGTTCTCCATCAGGTGGGCCGCCTGGATGTTGTTGAACGCCTTCACCACGCGGGCGCCCTTGAGGTGATCCGCGGTCCAGCGGCTGGAGCTGAGGCTGCGGTCCAGCAGCTCGGCGATGTCGCCGTCCCGCTGGGAGTAGTAGTTGTCGGCGTCGACGACGATCTTGCCGTCGAAGAGCTCCGCGGGGAGCCCGGGGACGGCCATCAGCGGGATCGCCACGACCACGACCTCGGCGTCCTGGACGGCCTGCTCCAGGGTGCCGGCGGTCGCGCCGGTCTCCTGCGCCAGGTCGGTGAGGCTCTGCGGGCCCCGCGAGTTGGTGACTGTCACGTCGTGCCCGAGTGCACTCAGCCGCCGGGTGAGGGTGCCGCCAATGTGTCCCGAGCCGATGATTCCGATCTTCATGACCACTCCTGCCTCCGCCGGTCCCGACGGTCAGTTCCGGTCGTACGGTCAGCAGGTACCCCGAGCGGTCCGCCCCGATTGCGGACGAGGCGTTCCCCACGTCACGTTTTCCGCCGTCATCACCGTCGGGGGACGCGCCTCGGGCGGTCCCGCACCGACGGTACCGACCGCAGCGGTACGTCCCGGGCCGATTCGGCGAACGGGTCGGTGAATTTCTCAGACCCGGAAGACGCAGTAGGCCCACCCCTGTTGGGGTGGGCCTACTGGAATGGTTGTCCGGCGGCGTCCTACTCTCCCACACCCTCCCGAGTGCAGTACCATCGGCGCTGGAGGGCTTAGCTTCCGGGTTCGGAATGTTACCGGGCGTTTCCCCTCCGCCATGACCGCCGTA